>DAIRGS010000056.1:0-28596 GCA_036794395.1 Tepidisphaeraceae bacterium
ACTTGTGCACTATCGGTCATCGAGGAGTATTTAGCCTTGGGCGGTGGTCCGCCCCGTTTCACGCGAGGTTCCACGAGCCTCGCGCTACTCTGGAGAGCCAATGTTAACGGGGACCTATTCCTGTCGCATACCAGACTATCACTGTCTTTGGTGTGACTTTCCAGACACTTCTGCTAGGAACGGTTTTGTAACCCCTCATGGCTTCCGCAACCCCGGGACGAATCCCGGTTTGGGCTATTTCCGCTTTCGCTCGCCGCTACTTACGGAATCGATGTCTCTTTCTTTTCCTCCAGGTACTTAGATGTTTCAGTTCCCTGGGTTCGCTCCGTACCACCTATACATTCAGTGGCAGGTGACTGCGAGGTTGTCGCAGCCGCGTTTCCGCATTCAGAGATCTCCGGATCAATGCTTGATTGCCAGCTTCCCGGAGCATATCGCAGGCTTCCGCGTCTTTCTTCGCCTCTCGATGCCAAGACATCCACCATACACCCTTAAGAACTTGACCACATTTATCGATCACCGTCGAAGGACTCACCGCGGCCGGACGTTGATTTTTTTTACATAACTTAGATCAACATCAAGCTGCTGCGAATCTCCAGCGGGCGTGCCGGAACGGGTGTCATCCCCCATCAGAGTTGCCTCCTACAGGTTTGACCAACCGATAACGGATCATAATCGCCAAAAAAGGTGCTCGACGATATCTGCCCGAAGCTCGATATTCAGCAGGACAAGCCCGCCAAATTCGCGGCTTCCAGACGGAAGACATAGAAAATTGGGCAGATATCGCGGAGGTTTATATTTGCAAATAAACCTTGAACCTCAAAACATATTCACTTTTCAAAGAGCTTCTTTATTTCAGAAGTTTGGCAGAGACAAGAATGTCTGCCCCACCGCTGATCAAAAGATCCCGCCGAGTGCGGGCGAGTCTGCCGATGCCAAAAACAAGGCAGCGGCAGACTGGTCCGAACTCACAACGCTTCTTCTTCAGATTTTTGATTTTGAGTCGCATCACCGCATGGCTGCGACCCTTAAGGCAGGGGCAGGCATTACTGCGGGGAGCAATAACGGGTTGTCGGTGTAATCAAACCCAACGCCTCAACTTTCCATTCTCTTCGACTCGTCCTCAGTCCAACAACTCCAACCGTTGCAGGGTTTGGAATCTTACTGTCTTTTTTCGTCTCGTCAAGGCTTGTTACGGCAACTTTTCAGTTTGTCGTAACTCGTTGCCCTGACTGATAAACCGTGTCGAGTAACTGCTGGCAAAGCCAACTGCTCCTCAACTCGGGTCGCGAACTGTAGTCTCGCATTTGGGGAAAGCAAGGGGTGTGTGAAGGTTTTTTTCAGACGGACTTCTGGGTTAGCCCGGAAAACTCAGATTCACCGCGGAGCCGCAGAGGTCGCAGAGAGAACACCAGAGAAATGAGATATGTGAGCTGCGCGACGTGCGCGACAAACTCCTTTGCGATTTTGCATGTAAGCTCTTGCTGCTTCTGAATTCTCTGCGTCCTCTGCGCCTCAGCGGTGAATAATCCGGGTTAGTGGAAGCATCCGTGTAAGTCTGCGGCGGTTGGCGGGTCTAATGGTGTGTCATATGACGATGGCCGTGATGACAACGATCCCGGATCGCCCTCTGCCGGACGAAGCCGGGCTGATCAGGTGCCTTTCCCGCCGCGAAGACGGTGCATTGGAGACGTTGATTTGCCTGTACGGAAAGGCGCGTTCGACGGCTGGCGCATCGCCTGATGGGTTGGGGAGGCGATGTGGATGATGTGGTGCAGGATGTCCGAGCACGGGCTCGACTTTGCAAGCGAGAATCTCAAGAGCCTCGAAAGTGGCCGTTCGAAGTAATGCGTCAAGAGTCAGTCCCGTAGATTCAATCAGTTGGACTTCTCAATTTGCTCCGCGCGTGCGTTGTGAGCGATCGCTGTCAGGGAGTCCACCCACTTTGGGGGACCGCCGGCGGTTGAGCATTTGGATCAAACGCTTCAATCACTCGCTGCGATCGCCAGAAGATCAAGAACAACGCCGGTAGCACACACCAGAGCAGCCAGCCCAATACCGCCCCGATCGTCTGCACCGTGTGCGCCATTGCCCGAGGCATTTGTTGGCCGGTCTTGGTTTGCGTGTTGGCCATGAATTCAGCCGTCACGGGAATGACCCATGCGATTTGCAGAATCAGGCCAAGCGTCACCCAAACGATGGTTACGATCGACCAGAGAATCATCGCCTTCCGCGCAACCGGCCAAAGCCTGATCCCCCCGATGCCGCCAATTAAGAGCGAAATACTCAACCCGAGTGACACGGCAGCGCTGATTGCTCCAAACCAGGCGATTGCGGGATCATGGAATGTAGGCATGTTAGGAGCCAACGGGTTTTTCCCCTTGGCCGCAATGATTGCGATCTGCATCGCGAGGCCCAATCCAGTACAGAGAATCCCAAGCGAGCCCAGTATGATCGCGGTGACCGATAGCCCTGTGATGACTCCCGGCCGGGGCTTGGGATAGAGCCCATACGCGTAAGGCATTCCCAAAGGTGGCTGAGATGGGGGAACAGGCGGGAATTGGCTCATTGCTGGCGGCTCCTTTGGCCAGACAGCATACCCATTACGCAGTTGTAGTGCGAAAGACCAGGCTCGACCGGCGCGGTTGCCCCACGGGGCGATAGCCGTACAATCCCGCCGCGTGTTTCGGCATGTTCCGAATTTGCTGACGACAGGACGGCTGGTGCTGGCCGGGGTGTTTTTTGCGCTATTAAGTTACTACCAGTATGAGGGCCGCGGCGCACCCAGCCTGCTGAATATCGCGTTCATCGTTTACTGCATCGCGCTGTTCACCGATTTCCTGGACGGCTACCTCGCCCGAAAATGGAAAGTGGAAGGCGCGTTTGGGCGGGTGGTGGATCCGTTTGTGGATAAGGTTCTGGTGATCGGCAGCTTCATTTTTTTTGCTGGGAAGAACTTCATCATCCCCGATACGGCCGGGAATTTTGTGGTCTACACCATCACGGGAGTCGCCCCATGGATGGTCGTCGTCATCCTCGCACGTGAACTTCTCGTAACCAGTTTCCGCGGGCTGGGCGAAGGAACCGGGCAGAATTTCGGGGCGGCGTTCAGCGGAAAAGTGAAGATGGTGGTGCAGTCGGTGACGATTCTGGTGGTGCTGGTGTACGTCAATTATTTTGCCGTGCGTCATGGCACCCCCGCCGAGCGATATTTCCGGTGGTTCCGGAATTTTGGCGTATGGACGACGGTGGTGGTGACGGTGGCGAGTGGATTGGCGTACGTGCAGCGGGCGATAGCCGTGTCGATGAAGCACGCGAAGGAAGTGGGCGGCGGGGACGACTGATTCTTTGATGATTCTTTGATGCGGGGATGACTTTTTTTGGACTCGCGCACGGCGCACAGGCTAAGACGATGACTTATTTGCAGATCGTTATTCTGGCGGTGATTCAGGGGCTGGCGGAGCTGCTTCCGGTTTCGAGTTCGGCCCACGTGATCGCGGCGGCGAAGCTGATGCGCCTGGATCCCTCAGCTCCGTCGTTCACACTGCTGCTGGTAATGCTGCATACAGGAACGATGTTTGCGGTCATCGTGTACTTCTGGAACAGTTGGAAGAAGGCGTTTTTTTCGTCGCGGGAAAGTTTCCGCCAGTTCGCGGTTCGGGTAGTGGTTGCGACGATCGTCACGGGCGTGATTGCGCTGGGGCTGAAAGGGGGGATCGAGCATTATCTACGGCATCGCCATCCGGAGATGGACAAGGCAGAGATCGAAGACCTGTTCAAGCACATGGAATTGCTGGCCGCGGCGCTGGCGGCGGCGGGCGTGCTGATTCTTTTTTCGGGAATGCGGGCGCGGAAAACCGGTGGCCGAACAGATATCACTTCGGGCGACAGTGTGGCGATTGGTGCGATCCAGGGATTGTGTTTGCCGTTTCGGGGGTTCTCGCGATCGGGGGCGACGATATCGATCGGACTGCTGAGGGGGATCGCTAAGCAGCGGATCGAGGAATACAGCTTCGCCCTAGCGGTGGTGCTGACCCCCGCAGTGGTGCTTTGGGAGGCCAAGCGGCTGGTTCAGCACCAGGGCGGTAGTGCGCACATCGACTTTCACGACTTTTCGCCGAGCTTGATTGGAATGGTGTTCAGCTTCCTCGCGGGGCTGGTTGCACTTAAGGTACTTTCAAGACTGCTGGAAAAGGGGCAGTGGTGGATTTTTGGAGTGTACTGCCTGGCTGCGGCCGCGGGGATTTACGTGATGTATCTCAAGGGGTATTGAGCTAAATAACCTTGCGCGATTCCGCGCCTTTTCGTGACATGGCTTTGTAAGCCATGATCGATGGGGATGACCATCGGTGCCGGGTCAGATGTGGGAAAACCAAGTTTCGACATCCGGGCGACCTTCTGACTGTTCGGAAGAAAATGCCCGATTCGGCACGTTGGTTTTCCCACATACCACCCGTCGCTGTACCCGCGGCTCCGCCAAACACGGGTTAGAAACCCGTGCCACTTAAATGCGATGGCGCTGAATCGCGCACGGTCATTTAGAGAACGCTCACCGGCTCGAGGCTATTTGGTTTCGATCTTGATCGATTCCACCTTGTCCTTGAGTACCTCGACGTCGCCCTTGACCTTGTTCATCTGCTTGGCAACATCCGCACGATTGAACCAGTGGCTGAACGCGCCGGTGTAGATGGTCTTGCCATCCTGCTGTACGTTCATCCAGAGGATTCGGTTATTGAACGTGCAGTTTTTGACGAACGAGTCGGCCTGGTACTGGTCCCAACCGGCCTTGATGATATTGCTGTCGGCCTGGGTGGCCTTGGCAACAACGAACCGCTTAAAATCGTCTTCCGACGGCTTGGTAAACGTCGCGGCGCCGAGAAGTGCGACCAACAATAGAAAGATGATTGCGCTTTTCATGGGAGTCATCATAGCAGTGGCGTCGGGAGGTGGCGAAGAGAAAAGGGGCGATCTTGTATAATCTGCCCGCTGCCGCTCCAACCCGAGGCGAATCGTCTGTATTATCGGTAGTTATGGAAGAAACTCAGTTTCGGGCGGCACGGTCCCCGCTCGTGCCGCCGGGCGGAATCGATTGTCATGTCCGCGACATGACGGCAACGGTCTGGGCCGATGCCACGCTCGGAGATTTCCAGCGCGCACTGGCACAGCATCAGCAGTGGCTGCCGATCGATGGCGATTCCAGCCAGAGCATGGGAACCCTTGTTTCAACCGACTCAACCGGCCCGTTGCGGCTCGGATATGGCGCGTGGCGCGATCTGCTTTTGGGCGTCCAATTCTTCAACGGCCGGGGCGAGTTGATCACCGCCGGCGGGAAAACGGTTAAAAACGTTGCTGGGTACGATCTGACCAAGTTCATGGTCGGCCAGCGCGGCATCTTTGGTCGGATGGTGAGCCTGACCATGCGGACCTATCGCCAGCCGCAAGGTGCGCTGCTGGCCCGGCACGCGCCGGACGCGTCGATTGTTTCGAAGCTGATCCCAACATCGCTCCGCCCACAATGGGTGATCCTCACGCGCGAGTCGCTGCTGTGCGGCTACCTGGGAGATCGCTGCACACTGGATTTTTATCGCCACGCCATCGGCCAAGCGGGGATTATCGAGCGGATCGAGCGCACGCTTGATGAGGATATCGCCCACCGCCAAAGCCTTTGGACGCGCGACGGCGCGGTCGCTTATCGAGCAGCCGTCCCACCTGCCCGGCTTGGAGAATTTGCCGGCAAGTTGCCTTCCAATGATTGGGCCGCGGACGCGGCGTTTGGGATTGTCGTGGGGGCGGTTCAAGATGAGCCCGCCACGCGCCCGATTCGCGAAGCGGCGGCGTCGGTCGGCGGAACCCTCCGCACTTTTCGCGGGCGCTTCGGCGACCCGATCGAGTTATCGACAACCCCCGCCGAGCGGGAAATAATCAAACGTCTGAAGCACGCTTTTGATCCAGCCTCGAAATTGAACCCTCTACCCTGGCAACACACCTGATGCACACCACGCCCGATGCGCCGCGAGAAACTTCGCCAAGCGAGCCCGCTCTGCGGCTCGACCCGCGCACGTTTGATCGGGGACTTTCATGCGTGCATTGCGGGCTGTGCCTGCCGGCCTGTCCCACATTCACTCAGACGGGCCATGAAGCCGATTCCCCGCGCGGGCGCATCCAACTTATGTTGGGATTGGCAACGGGCCAGATCCAGCCCACTGAATCAGTTCGCCATCACCTCGATCTATGCCTCGATTGCCGCGGCTGCGAAACCGCCTGCCCAAGCGCGGTGCAATATCACGAGTTGATCGAGGAAACGCGTTCGAAGCTGGCGGAATCCGCTCCGCTGCGCGGGCATCGCCGGCTCATGCGGGCCATTTTTTACAACATTTTCGTCTATCCGACCCGCCTGAAACTTGCGCTGCTCCCGGCTCGCGTTCTTCAACGACTGGGCATTTACGCGCTGCTTCGAAAATCTGGAATATTCAGCATCCTCCCCGCCGGCCTGCGGAAGATGGAGCAGATGCTGCCGCCCGAAGGCCGTCTCTGGCCCCGAAGTTTGCCGGAGAGAACTCCGCCTCGTGACACGGGCTTCCAGCCCGTGCAAACTAATCCATCTGAATCCAAGATGCCGCAAGTGGACCACAGCAAGCACGGGCTGGAAGCCCGTGTCACGGGGAAAGCAACCATTGGTTTTTTCGCCGGCTGCATCGGCTCGGTGATGTTCGACGAAGTGAATCGCAAAGCGGTGGAGTTGCTGGCCGCGTGTGGCGCGACGGTCATCGCTCCGAAGTTGCAGAACTGTTGCGGCGCGATCCATCACCACAGCGGATCAAACGCTCCGGCGGCGGCGTTCGCCCGGCAGAACATCGAGGCGTTCTTTCCCAAGGACGGCCCTGCTGTCGATTACATTGCCACGAACATTGCGGGCTGCGGCGCGATGCTTCGCGAGTACGATCATCTCCTGCGCGACGATCCGAAATACGCCGAGCGCGCCAAACAATTTGCCTCTCGTGTACGTGACATCACCGAGGTGTTGCTGCTTCTAGGCCTGCCCGAGCTCAAACATTCGGTGAACCAAACCGCGACGTATCACGATGCCTGCCATCTCGCCCACGCGCAGAAAGTCACCGCCGCCCCGCGCAAACTGCTGGCTCAGGTTCCGGGCTTGAAACTGATCCCACTGCCTGACAGTGATATGTGCTGCGGAGCAGCGGGCACCTACAACCTCGAACAGCCCGAGATGTCGGGGATGCTCGCCGAGCGAAAACTGAACAACATTAACTCGACCGGCGCCGCGATTTGCATCACCGGAAACGTCGGCTGCGCAATGCAGATCCAGTCCGAAGCCGGCTCCCGGGGCCAAACGCTTCGCGTTCTTCATCCAGTGGAAGTGCTTCATTTTGCCGCATTTGGAAAGTGACTTGTCAATCGCGGGCAAACAAATCCAGCAGAGTTCGCCAAAATGGGCATTCTGCGTTTCTCGTGACCAAAAATATCTGGCATTTCGAAGTGCATCAGTTCATAATCATGTCCGCACGTCAAAGTCGGAACAGGTGAAGGACCAACCATGAGATCGCCCGCCATCGTTTTGGCGTTGTGTTATGGATTATGCGCTGCCGCGTTTGGCGCAGAGCCCTCGACCACTATCAAGTTATGGCCTGGTACGCCCCCCGGAGACACGAAAGACCTGGGCGCTGAAAAGTGGTCGAACAACAACCGCACGCTCACCAATGTGTCCACCCCGGACATCGCGGTTTATCGCCCCGACAAAGCCAAAGACGCCCACGTCGCAATTCTCGTCTGCCCAGGCGGCGGATTCACCAACCTCGCGATGCAGCACGAAGGATCGCAGGTGGCGCAGTGGCTCAATTCAATTGGCATCACTGGGATCGTGCTGAAATACCGCGTGCCTGCCCGCGAAGGAATGCCCCGCTACATGGCGGGCTTCCAGGATGGCCAGCGTGCGATGAGCATCGTCCGATCCAAAGCCGCCGAATGGCAGATCGATCCGGCGAAAATCGGCATCATGGGATTCTCCGCCGGTGGCCAGGTGGCGGCTGATGTTGAAACCAATTTCGAACGCTCCTACAAGGCCGTCGACGACATGGACAAAGTCGACATCCGCCCCGATTTCGCGATTCTCGTCTATCCCGGTGGAATCGTGCCGCGTACCGGCGGCACGCCCGGAGAACTTACACCCGATGTAAAAGTTACCGATCACACGCCCCCCACCATGCTCGTGGTAGCTGATAATGACCCGGGCGTAAAGAACTCCATCTACATGTATCTGGCCTTGAAACAGGCGAAGGTGCCGGCCGAGCTCCACGTCTACAGCGAGGGTGGCCACGGCTTCGGCATGAACCCGAGCCCCGGCCCGCACGCGACCTGGACGCATCGTGTCGAAGATTGGCTCGATGCCCAACACATCTTAAAGCCGGCGAAATAAATCAGCCGGGTGTCCGATAACTAATGCACAGGGCGAGGGGAAGGAGATGCAAGTCAGGGAAATAACATTCGCGGGGTTCATCTATCCGTTTGCGCCCGCGAAAGCGTCCCAGCTTCCGCAGGCGGTATGCTCAAATTATGCGTCGCAGGACGCGCTGGGAAACACATCTAAAGCTCAGCTTCATGCGGCCTTCACCGGCCGCTGACCAAATCGAAGGTAGTATTGGCTCATGAGGGTTCCGCATATTGCATTTGTGGCAGCGTTTGTGGGGTTCTGCGGCTTGGCAAGCATGCCCGCCCGCGCGATAAACATCTTTCCCAACTATGTTAATGACGCTAATGGCACATGGACGGCCACCGAGAAGACCGTCGTCCAGGATGCCCTTAATGATTGGGGAACGCACGTCCTGACCAATCAGAGCTTCACTGTCAATTTCGATTTCGTACATGGCGGAATCGGCACGTTTCTCGCCCAATGGCATTCCAGCTTTTCCAACGTTCCCAACGGAACCAATCTCTACCCCTGGACGGCAGGGGTAAGCCAGACTGTCGACATCAATGTCGATTACATGAACTCGATCATGACCAACCAGCTCGTGTTCACGACCGGCTCTGTGCCGGCCACCGACTGGGACGCCTACACGGCCATCCTCCATGAAATGGGTCATGCGATGGGATTTAGCGCCAACTACTACCAGGATCATGTGGGCTTGATCTCGCAAACGGATAAGTGGACCTCGCACATTACCGGCACCACGTTTGATCCCGCCGGGCTCAATGTCGGAATGAATGGAGATTTACAACACCTGGCCGATTCTAACGATCTGATGGGCTCATCACTGGTTAACGGCGAGCGGAAATTGATCGGCTCAACCGACCTGGCGATGCTGCAAATGGCCTACGGCTATTCGACCAACGCCGCCGCCCCCAGCAGCCTTCCGGAGCCGGGCATCCTTGGCATCGCCGCCGTATCGGGATTGGGCTTGTTACGCCGCCGTCGCTGTTGCTGAACTGAACGATGTTTGCCATGCCTCGAGCAACGCGGCATTCAGCGCCTCTTCATCTTGCGACCAGACAACCATTACCCACGTCATTCCATCGTCGCTAAGGCCAAAGCCCAGTTCAGGAATGCCTGCCCTGTCGAGATAGCCTCGCAGCAGGGTCACTTCCTCGCGAACGCGGGCGTCGTGCTGATAGTCGTCGTGGCCGAACAGGATTGATTCCCCGTCCGCCCCGGCCACCAGTGCGGTGCGGTTGGCATTGGGCAGTTCCCGGCGAAGGACGTTCGCCTTCTCGGCCGCGTAGGCCTTCCAGTCATGGCAGGCCGGCTTGAACTGGTCCCCGGCCCGGACCCACAATTCCGGGTGGGTACACGTCAGTGATTCCAGCGCCTTTTCCAAAACATCCTGGCAGGTATCGGCGGACATGAATTGGGCCATCACATGCGGATTGTCCAGCCAGTAGCCACTTTCATCCAGCAGGCGGTTAAGCTCGACCGGTGTTGCCCAACAGTCCGGTAGCTTGCCGATGCGCGCCATTTCAACGAGGTCTTCGCTGACCTGAGCGCGAATCTCGTTGCGGATCCGAGACGCTACCCGCCGACGCCGCTGTTCTTCAGTTTCGAAAATATCTGTCGGCATGTGACAAGCTCCTGCTGACTGCCATTTTCCGCCGCACGTCACTACGCTGGTGCAGCGCATCGGCAGGCCGGGGGCAGCGGCTTGAAGATTGCCGTTGCCGGAATGCATGGGTGAAAAATTGATGAATCAGACGGCCAAAAGCCGCGGGGTATGAACCAGCCGATTCACATCAAAACTGCTGGTAAAGAAAACGAACCGCCGAGTCGCGCGGCGCGAGCCATTGACGATGGGATTTGCAGTCGTAGATCACCGTATCGAACCAATTCGGGATTAATGGTCCGCCGTAAAAACCTGTTACTCCGTGGAAAACCTGTTTAGTAATCGTAAAATATCGTTCAGTCCGATAGCACTTCCGTTAGGATTCTGTACGATATTTTTCTTGCTTTTTTGCGTAAGCGGGCGTATTCGTTAGTAAGTCTGCCGGGAATAAGACTTAAGCGGACAGGAGTGCATGTTGGAAGCGATTGGAACGAAATTACGTCGGCAGCGACGGCGGTTGGGCCTCACCCTGGATGATCTGGCCGGTCGGACGGGTATCTCCAAGCCTTACCTGTCTCTCATTGAAACAGGCCGGGTGCCCAACCCCCCCAGCGATGAGAAGCTTCGCCGGCTTGAGCAGACCCTTGCCTTCACCCCCGGCGAGTTGGTCACTCAGGCCCATCTCCAGCGCACTCCCCGAGATGTTCGAGCCATGCTCGAGCGGTTGATGAAGGCAGACAGCGAACGGATCGCCGAATCCCAAGCCAACAAGCAAGGCGATAAACCCTCCACCAAACCTCGAATCACCGCCGGCTCGTCGGGCTCAACCTCCGCGCGTTCGACCAACGGCGCATCAGCAGTCGCTTCCGCCATCGATCTGGACGAGGCCTATCTAACCGGCGTTCTTCAGGAACTGGTCGAATCATCCACCGGAAATGTCGAAGCGGTGACGGCTAACGCGGTGCCGGTGATCAACCGTGTATCAGCGGGTTATCCAAAGGATTTTACGGATCTTTCATACCCGCGCGGAATCGCGGACGAATACGTCAGCTGCCCCGACCTTCACGACCGTGACGCCTTTGCCGCCCGGGTTCACGGGGACAGCATGGTGCCCAAGTACAGCGAGGGGGATATTGTCATCTTCTCCCCCGCTGCCGCCCCGCGCGAAGGCGACGACTGCTTCGTTCGCTTTAAAGACGGCCAAACCACCTTCAAACGCGTCTTCTTCGAAGCCGGGGACAACGGCGCATCCACCCTCCGCCTTCAGCCCAGGAACGAGCGCTACCGCCCCCAGATCGCCCCCAGCGATAACATCACCGGCTTGTATCGCGCGGTGTATCGATATCAGCGGGTGGATGAAGACTAAAGGGAATGGCGGTTTCCCATCGCTGGTTACCGCTTTATAAAGATGGGCACCGCTGGGTCATAGGGACGCTGGCCAGTTGCGTTATCGCCGTATATTTCGAAAATTTGAAGATCTGAGATTTGAGATCTGTCTGAGATTTGAAATCTCAGATTTGAGATTCTTCATCCGACCATTGGCAACCCAAAATCAGAAACCTCCCCCCCGCCTTCGCCTCGGTACCCGCGGCAGCATGCTGGCCCAGGCGCAAAGCCGTCTCGTTGCAGGGCAGCTCGAAAAGCGTAATCCGGGCCTTGAAGTCGAACTCATTGTCATATCCACCACTGGCGATGTGATCGCCGATCGCCCTCTGCACGAGTTCGGCGGAAAGGGACTGTTCACCAAGGAACTTGAGCAGGCCCTATTGGCGAACACGATCGACTTCGCCGTCCACAGCTTCAAAGACGTGCCGGTGACGATGCCCCTGGTCGAGCAATCCAACCTGATCATTGCGGCCGTACCTAAACGCGAAGACCCCCGCGATCTGCTGGTCTGCGAAAAAGTCGATTCCCTGGCAAAGCTCCCTCCAGGCGCCCGGGTCGGAACCGGCAGCCTCCGCCGACGATGTCAGATTCTCGCCGCTCGCCCCGATCTGATCGTGACCCCCATTCGGGGAAACATTGATACCCGCGTGCGAAAGCTTCAATCCGGCGAGTTTGACGCGGTTATTCTGGCGATGGCGGGAACGCGCCGAGCGGGCATCTTCGATTCGCATCTCATGCATCTGATCGAACCGGAGGAACTGCTCCCTGCACCGGGACAAGGGGCGCTGGCCCTGCAATGCCGCCGCGACGATCAAAACACCAGAAGCCTGCTGGCTTCGATGAACGACCCCGATGCAGAACTATGCGTGGCCGCCGAGCGGGAACTGATCCGTCTGCTCAATGGCGATTGCCACTCCCCCATCGCAGCCTTGGCTGAGCTAAGTAACACCGGTGACACACGAGCATTATCTCTGCAAGCCGTGGTCGGCCACCGCGATGGCGAACCGCCGGTAATCTCCGCCCAATTTACAGGCACCCCCAGCCAGCCAGCCGAATTAGCAAAAGCAGTGTTTCAACTTCTCGAAGCCCAAAACGCTCTTGCGATCCTGCATGGCTAACGGGTTACGGCGCACCAACTGCCTACTAACCCCCATCAAGCGGGCTCCTCCAGTTGTCGATGAACCTGATGAATGCGGCAATTCGCCGCATATTTAGAAACCGATTTGGTTTGACGAAGAATCACTTAACGAACTAACATCATTCGGGGCTTTCGACAAGAGCATTTTGCTTGGACGAAAAGCGCAATAAAATTCTGGTTCTCGCCAGCCACACCCAGGCTAATCGGGAGGCGGTTGCCGCCCTCAAGGCCTCGGGGGAAGTCGTCGAGATCGCGTCGATCGACGAGGCCATTGAGGCCCTTCGTCGCGAGCAGTTCTCGGCGATCTTTTCCGATTCGGCCGACTTCCTCCCCCTAGAACGAGCCTTGGTTTCCCAACAAGCCAACCTGGTATTAAACACGATCGGCGAAGGCGTCTGCATCGTGGATGGCGAAGGCCGCTGTAACTGGATGAATAAAAAGATGCAGGCGTGGCCGGCGCGCGTGCATGAAAA
Source organism: Tepidisphaeraceae bacterium (assembly GCA_036794395.1). Lineage (GTDB taxonomy): Bacteria > Planctomycetota > Phycisphaerae > Tepidisphaerales > Tepidisphaeraceae > DASXMX01. The sequence goes on from DAIRGS010000056.1 coordinate 13,050, forward strand.
GATCCGCCGGACCTGCCAGGATGCCTTTCAGATTTTCAGCCGCCAGATTTCCCCCCAAACGCCCGGCGAAGCCCCCGTCTTCAGTCGGGCCAAGCGTTACTCGCTCAACATCGACGACCAGCAATTCATGGAAATGATCGGTTCGCCGGTCATCAATCCCGGCGGCCAGGTCGTGCAGGTGGTGGCGGTTGTTTGGGACGCAACGGGCACGCGCCGCCTCCAACAGAAAATCGACGCCATCGACAAGGCCGGCCGCGAGTTGGTCAAGCTGGAAGCCGAATCGCTCTCAAAAATGAACGTCGGCCAGCGTTTGAAACTTCTGGAAGACAAGATCATCAGCTTCACCCGCGACCTGATGCATTTCGATCATTTCGTGATTCGCCTGCTCGATCGCAAAGCCAACAAGCTCGAGATGGTCATCAGCAACGGGCTGCCCAGCGATGCGGTCAATATTGAGTTGTTCGCCCAATCCGAGAACAACGGCATCAGTGGGTATGTCGCATCCACCGGGCGCTCGTATATCTGTCCTGATGTGGAACGTGATCCCCGCTATGTTTCCGGGCTCGATCAAGCCAAGAGCAGCCTGACGGTTCCGCTGACGCTGCACGACCGGGTCATCGGTATCTTCAATATCGAGAGTCGCCAGCGCGCCGCATTCAACGAAGACGACCGGCAGTTCGCCGAGATCTTCGGACGTTATGTGGCACTGGCTCTAAACATCCTGGATCTGATGATCGTCGAGCGCGTGCACACCAGCCATAAGGTGGCGGATGATGTCTGCACCGAAGTGGCCGGCCCGCTCAACGATATCTTCTCCGACACCACCGCCCTGCTCGATGAATACATTGGCCACGAAGATCTGCGAAAAAAACTTCAGCAGATCCTCGGCAACGTCGGAAGCATCCGGCAATGTCTCCGCCAGGCGGCCGAAGGCCCCAACACGATCCTCGGCGCTGGCGATGTTAAAGGCGCGCACGATCCCATCCTCAGCGGCGCAAAAATTCTGGTCGCTGATGACGAACCCAATATCCGGACAACCATCAGCGACGTTCTTCGCAAATACAAAGTCGATGTTACCGTCGCGGCCAATGGGGCCGAAGCGATCGCGATCCTCGAACGCCAAAGTTTTAACCTGGTCCTCAGCGATATCAAAATGCCCGACAAAACGGGCTACGAGGTCTTTGCCGCGGCACAACGCCTTAACGCCGCGATCCCCGTCATACTGATGACTGGTTTTGGCTACGATCCCAATCATTCGATCGTCCGGGCAAGCCAGGAAGGCCTCCAGGCCGTTCTGTTCAAGCCTTTCAAAGTCGACGTGCTCCTCTCCGAAGTGCGCAAGGCGCTTCAAACCCAGGCCGTTCAATAATTATTCTCGCCATCGGGGAGATCCCCCCATTCAGTCACGCAATAACTCATTGCATGCCTTAAGATATTCCGTGCATCGCGGCCAGCGCATACGCGTGGCCTGTGGCTGGCCGGAGTATTCGAAGGATGTATACGCCCGTTTTGTTTGGCCTGGCCGTTTTACTTCAATTGGCGGCCGTTGCATTCGCCGTAGGCATGGTCCGGCGACAGGTGCGCAGTGCGCCCTGGATCATCCTTGCCGCGGCAATGATCCTGATGCTTGTCTTCCGTGTGTTCGGACTGATGACAGGCGGGACTCCTCCGTTTCTCAAGCTTGCGGATCAATTCGTTCGACTGACCTCGGCATCAATTTCACTGTGCGTCTCCAGCCTGTTTCTTCTGTCGCTTTTTTCAATTCGCCACGTGATTCTTGCTCGGGAAGTGTCTGAAGCGGCTCGACGCCAGAGCGACGAACAATTGCGATTGAGCCTGAAATCGGGGCAAACCGGCACATGGGATTCTGACATCGTCAACAATCGGATCACCTGGTCCGACGCAATCTATGTATTTCACGGGCTATCACCGGGAGAGTTCGGCGGAAGGCTCGAAGATTTTCCGCCGCTCATTCACCCCGACGACCGCGAGCGCATTTCTGAAAAAGTTCGCCAGTCGATCGACAATCACACCCCGTACCACGCGGAGTACCGCGCGCTTTGGCCCAACGGAAAGATCCGCTGGATCTTTACAACCGGCGAAGTCATTTATGACAAGCACGGCAAGGCGATCCGAATGCTCGGCGCGGCCAGCGACATCACCGAGCGTAAGCTCGCCGAAGAAGCGCTGCAAAAAAGCGAGGCGCGCTGGCAGCTTGCAGTCCGCGCCGCGCGGGATGGCATCTGGGATTGGAATCTGGTGACCGAGGAACTGTACTGGTCGCCCCGCTGCAAAGAGATGCTCGGCTATGAAGACAATGAATTGAACGTCAACGGGCGGGACGCTGTCCGGAACCTCATGCACCCCGACGATCGCGACAGGGGATTGGCCAACGCGATGCGCCACCTACGCGGCGAAGTGCCGGTTTATCAGGACGAGTACCGCGTTCTCCATAGGGATGGATCTTATCGATGGATTCTCTCCCGCGGCCAAGCCATCTTCGACTCCTCGGGACGAGCCGTTCGCATGACCGGCTCAAATACCGACGTAACCGAGCGGCGCCGGCTCGAGGTCGAACGCGAAGAGCTCCTCAGCCGCGAGCGCGAAACGCGAGTCGAAGCCGAGCGGGCCAACAAGGCCAAGGATGAGTTCATCGCGATCCTGTCCCACGAGCTGCGCACGCCGCTGACGCCTATATTGCTGACCGTCTCCCTGATGGAATCACATCCGCAGCTACCGGATGATTTGCGGGCCGACGTGGCAAACATTCGACGGAACATCGAGCTGGAAAGCCGGCTCATAGGCGATCTGCTGGACCTCACCCGAATCAGTCAGGGAAAATTGCAGCTCGACATGTACGCGGTCGACCTGCATCCGCTGCTTCGCTCTACCATCGCCATTTGCCTGCGTGAAGACTCGGTGCAGATGCAGCTCGATCTGTCCGCCACGCATCATTTTGTCCGAGGGGATGGAACCCGGCTCCAGCAAGTGTTCTGGAACCTGATCAACAACGCGCAAAAATTTACCCCGCCCAATGGAACCATCACCCTCCGCACGAGCGATGTCCAGGAGGGCGGGATTGTACGGGTCGAGGTGTCTGACTCAGGCGAGGGAATCGACCCGGTTGTTCTCCCTAAGTTATTCAACGCATTCGAGCAGGGCGAAGTCCGCGCAACGCGGCAGTTCGCCGGCTTGGGACTGGGCCTGGCAATCTGCAAACGCCTGGTGGAAGCACAGGGTGGAACGATCGCCGCCATCAGTGAAGGTAGAGGAAAAGGCGCGACGTTCGTCGTTGAGCTACCCACGATCCCCAAGCCAATCCCTTCGCAGCCCAGCCCCGACACAATGCCGCTTTCCGCCCCAACCCGACCAATGAGCGTCTTGCTCGTCGAAGACCACGAGCCAACGGCGCGGGTGCTGGCCAAACTGCTTCGCAACCTGGGCCACGACGTGAAGACCGTCTACTCCGTTGCCTCGGCCCTGGGGGCAACCAACGTACAGCGCTTCGACCTGCTTCTCAGCGACATTGGCCTGCCCGATGGCAGCGGCTTGGATCTGATGCGCCAACTCCGCGACCAATACGCTGGCAAAGCAATTGCCCTTACCGGCTTTGGCATGGAAGAAGACATCCGCAGCACCCGTGCCGCCGGCTTTGCGGCGCATGTCACCAAGCCCGTGGATTTCCAGCGTCTCCGCGAAACAATCGATCAATTTGCCGGCGGCAACGGAACTTCGGCGGACTAGCTTGGGATGCCTGTTCGGGTTTTCTATAGTATTGCCATTACCTGGTTTCGACGAGCCGAATGTTTCGATACTCCATCGTGCCCTTGTCCGCCTCCAGGCCGATCCCACCGGTGGCCGGGACTTTCAGCGCATCTTCCAGCACTTCGCCATTGCACGTGCAGTGCGCCACGTTCCCCTTCACCACCACTTCAATCTGATTCCAATCCTGCGGCTTGTATTTCTTCAGCTCCTTGTACGGGCCGACCGTGATGTAATCGCGCACCTGCAATTGCGGCGAACGAATAAACAGCCCACTGTCGGCCTTTACCCCCGCGCGGAATTCCAGCGTAAGCGTAAAATCATTGGGGAACTTGGCGGTGGTCCAGAGCTGGTTAATGCCGGTGCCGGGGTTTACTACAATCGTATCACCCTTGGCGGTGTAGCGGTGATCATCGGACTCCGCCTTGCCATCAAACTTCTCGCCAGTCTTGTAGCCCCAGCCGGTGAGATCTTTCCCGTTGTAAAGCTGCACTTCCGCGCCGGCACCCGGGCCGGCAGTTGAAACTGCCGATGCCAGATGCGGACGAACAACATCCGCCCGAATCTTGTAGCCAGCCGCGTTGTTGTGAAGCCGATCCGCGATGAATAAATCCTCTCGCGGCTGGCCATCCGAGCCAAGCATCGCTCCCCAGAAATCGATGTAATCCAGATTGTCAGCCGAATCGATATACGCCTTCACCAGCGCATTGCCCTTCTGTTGCTTGTCACGTTGCGCCCAACGCGAGGGGCTTGGGTTCATCGAAAGATACGCGTGCGCGTGCCCGGCAGCTTCGCGCGGATCTTTTCAACAAACGATTTGAAATCGGTCAGCACCTGCTCGGGAGATTTTCCGGCATTGATATCGTTCCCACCCGCCTGCACGACCACAAGCCGGGGCTTATAAGGAGTCACGATGCGGTCGGCGAAGTACGCCGAGTCCGCCATCTCAGATCCGCCGAAGCCGCGGTTGATCACTGCCTGATCCGGAAAATCCTTCTCCAGCGTTTTCCACATCCGGATCCCCGAAGCCCCTGTAAACACAACCCCGCCCTGCTTCGGTGGGTTTTGCTTATCGGCGGCTTCATACGCGGCGATTTCCTTCTCCCACCGCTCGCTCCCCTGCTTAACAACAGCCTTCGGCGCAACGACCGGCGGCGCTGTCTGAGCCAGCGTCCACGTTGAAACAAAAGTTAGCGCGCTAATCACCGCCACGGCGGCAACGCGACTCGGATTGAATCGATGGGAATTCATGCAGTTGTCCTCGAAGAAGGGTTTCGCTCAGGATACCCGAGACGTTTCCCGCCAACAAACGCTAAATCAGAATCAGCCCAACCGGTACCACTTGGCCGCGTTGTCGTGGAAAAGCTTGCGGCTGAATTCATCCCCACGACCGGCCGTAATGCCCTTAAGCATTTCATTCCAATTCGAGATCGTGATCGACTTCAGACACACGGGCCAATTGCCGGCGAACATCACCCGATCGGGCCCAAAACTGTCGAGACAGTGATTCACCACCGGCGCAATTCGCTCTACCGTCGCTCCCTCGGGGGGACCGTTTTCCGCGACCCCGGAAATCTTACACGCCACATTGGGCTGTCTGGCCACAAGCTCGATCCCACGCCGCCATCGATCGGCCATTTCAGCGTCCACACCCCTGGCAAACCACGATGTCGAAGCGTTTCCGCAGTGATCGAGAATGAAGCGTGTCTGCGGGGAAATCTCCGCAAGCTTCGCCGCGTCCGCCAGGCCTGCGGCATCGACAAGAAAATCAAAGCTCATCCCCAACTTGCCCAAGAGCGCAACGTCTTGGACATATCTCGGATCGCGCCCACGTGAAGTCCCCAACTGCGCCCGCACCCCATGCACCGATGGGCTCTGGGCCAGCATGCGAATATACTTCTCGAACCCCTCCGTGCCTGGCGTCCCACCGACCACCACCGCCGTCGTTGGCCGCCCTCCATCCTCACACAGCCCGATCGCATATCGCGCCTCGGGTTCCTTCTGCTCCGGCGTTACATCCACCTCGACATAAACCGATTTGACCACATTCAGCCCCGCCACAGCCGCCCGGTAGTCGTCCAAAGAATAATTCCGCTTCAACACCGACCCGGCATTGTCGAGCCACCGAAGGCGAAACTGCTTTAAGTCCCATATATGGAAATGCGGATCGATCAGAGGCATTGCTGCCTCCGCCCCCAAACTCCACCGGGTCGCCACAGTCGCCAGCCCCACCGCCCCGAGCATCCCAACGAATCCCCTGCGCGTTGATTGCATCATGGGCTCACAGCATACACCGGCCGGTTAAAAACGTCTCAGACCTGTTGGCCGCACTTAAAGCCAAAGTCTAGTCTGCTCCCGCCATTGCAATCTTCCCGATCATCGCATCAAGCTTTTCGAAACTCACCGGCTTGGTCAGATGCCCCCCGAACCCCGCCTCCCTGCACCGCTCCACATCGTCCTCCATTCCATACCCAGTCAAAGCAATCGCCGGCAGGTTGTATTGCGATCGCACCCGCGTCATCAAATCGATCCCCGTTCCATCCGGCAAGCCGATATCGCTCAGAAGCAGATCGAATCCCTGCGATTGAATCGCCGACACCGCCGAGGCCACGGTGTCGCGGATCTCGACTTCATGTCCCCGCCCGCGCAAGACTCGTCCCAACACATCCGCCGTGTCTTTGTGATCCTCGACAAGCAGGATCTTCAGTTGCCGCCGACTCGAATTTGCCGGCGGCGAGGGCACGCTCCGCGGCGCAACCTCGGCCCGAGCCGGCGCCGCCACCGGCAGCGTAATCCTGAAAGTCGACCCCTCGCCCAATCCCGCGCTCTCGGCAATGATCAGACCGTTCTGGGCATCCATCAACGCTTTGGATATCGCCATCCCCAACCCCAGCCCGCCGAATCGCTTGTTGATTTCGTCCGCACCCTGCTCGAACGGGCGAAACACCCGGTCCACGGTCTGGCGCGACATGCCAATTCCATCGTCGCGAATCGCCACCTCCACCTGCCCTTCCGATGGATTACGCGTCTCGATGCAGATCAAACCGCCCTCGGCGGCAAATTTTGTCGCATTTTTCAGCACGTTCCACAGCACCTGCTGAATCCGCCCGGGATCCACTTTTGCATGATGTCTGGGCGCGTTACATTTCAGCGAGACTCTGATGCGTCGTACGGCAATCTCCCCATCGCACACCTTAAGCGTCGCATGAATCAGTTTATGCAGGTCCGATACCTCAAGGTGAAGCGCCATCTTGCCCTGTGCGATGCGCGTCAGATCCAGCAGATCGTCGATCAAGCGCGCTTCAAGCTCCACGTTTCGCCGCATCATTTGAACGTCTGCCAGCAGCTCCTGCGGAACTTTGCCCTCGGCGTCCCATGAGGTCAGCGTCGCCAGCACCGGCGTGAGGGGAGTGCGCAATTCATGCGAAAGACTGGCCAGGAAATGATCCTTCGCCCGCCCCGCGGTCTCCAGCTCCTGCTTGGCCGCCCGAAGGATTCGCTCGGCTTCCTTATGCTCGCTGAAATCCCGGAAAATCAGCACCACGCCCCGCACCGTCCCGTCGCGATCACGAATCGGCGCCCCGCTGTCATCGATCGGAAGCTCCGCCCCGTCTTTGCGAATCAGCAACGTATGATTCGCCAACCCCACCGTAACCCCCTGTTGCAATACCTTATCGATCGGACTCTCGACGGCCTCCCGCGTTTCTTCATTGATAATCCGGAACACGGCCGCACACGCCTTCCCCTGAGCCTCGGCAAGCTTCCAGCCGGTCAGCTTCTCGGCCACCTCATTCATATAGGTAATTCGAGCCTGAGGATCGCTGACAATGACAGCGTCACCAATGCTCCCCAGCGTGACTGCAAGCAAATCCTTCTGCCGCTCCACATCGGTCAGCGCCGCCTGCCGGGCCGTGCCCTCGCGCCGGATGCGCCGATATGTCCACGCCAGCAGTCCCGCATTGAGCAGGAAAATAACTAGAAACAATCGCACCCGCGCCGTCACCGATCGCGTTCCCGCATCGCGAGCGGCTTTCACTTCTTCTTTTTCGTGAGCCACCATCCGGCTGACGACACCCGCGATTTCGTCAATTTTTCGCTGGTCGGCGCGCTCGCTTATATTGGCCGTGGCCGCGGCCAATCCCGAGTTGCGGCGCAGGTCAATTCCGGCACGCAATCCCGCAATTTCGTTGCCGGCCAAATCCGACAAAGATTTGACGGCGGTTGGATCGAGTTGCCTCCGGCCACCCCGACCGCTGGGGTGAGTACGGGCCGCCAAGGCCTCCATCTCGTGATTGACGTTGAAAACCGCTGCGTCGAACGCTTCCAACGCGCCTGGGTCGCCGGTCAGCACATATTCTAATTGCCGTGCCTGGGCGTCTCGAAGCGCCCCTACCGACTCGCCCAGCTCAGCGGCGATCAACTGATGCGTCTGTACCAGGCTGTTCTCATAAATCGTAAATGCCCCGGCCCCAAACAAAACCACGAAGCTGCCCAGCAGCACAATGGCGATGGCCGCAAAGAGAATGGACAGACGCCGCGAACTACTCATTCCCGCCTGCTCGGTGGGTTTTCAAGGGGCAATTGTAAACGGAGTCTACCACATGCCGGCCCGTGTCGGTAGCAACTCACGTCGTCACACATCCCCTTGAGCGGCAAGGCGTTACATTACGCCGGCCACCGGTGATGGCAGCGCAGGCATTCCAACTGTCTTGTTTCCTCCGGTGCGCGGCCAAACAACAATCCCGCCAAACCACCACTCGATGCCGGTACCGGATAGGTGCGCCACGACCCACATTTGGGGCAACGTGGCTCGTCATCCTCTTCATTCGATACATCATCGCGGCTTGCAAGAATCTCGCGGGCGCGTTTCAAGTCCGCTTCGCGCACTCGGACCACAAACCGATCTCCCGTCCCCCGGGGGCGCTCCCCGCGCGCTACCAATACCGGCAAAATGCAATCCACCCGCGCCGCCCCCAGGACCGCCGCGGCATCAAACATCGCGCGCGGGTTGTCAAATGCCACCGCCGTCACCAGCGTCCCTTCGCCTGACGGATCTGGAAGCGGCGCGGTGGGATCCACGCTCTGCTCAGGTTCGACATCCGTGGGATCCAGTTCCAACTGCGACAGCAAACGTTGGGCGTCGGCAACGTCTTCCTCGCGAACCTGAAGCTCCACCTGGCTGAACGCCGCGTAGGGCCCCAACGTGTTGGTGTTTTGATTCGTCAGGTTGTAATCGATTCCCGCAACTTCCAGCTCGTTGGCATAAAGCTGAGCCTCCATCGCATCATAAAACGTCCGCACCGTTACGACAGGCGTATTCACCTGCCGCTGATATGGCAGGACCGCCGGGCGATCGGATATGGGCTCAGTAGATTCAGTTGGCTCTTCGGGCATGATATTGATTATACGTCACAGCGCACTTCCGACTGCGGGCTATTTGCGATAAAGGGCGAGGCTCCTGCCGAGCGACACATTATAAGTGCGCGTCAGTTCGGCAGAAGCCTCGCCCTTTTGATAAACCAATTCGACGAATAGAAACGCTTAATCCAGCGCCTTTACCATGATGCTCTTGAAGTGAACTTCGGACTTCGGGTCATGGCCCTGAAGTGCAAACGTTCCGTGATCGATGATCCGCTGAGGATGGTTTTTGGCGGGTTTATAATCGTCGGGTTGCGTCCAATCGGTCACCGTCGTCCCGTCAATCTTCAGCTCAACGTGTTTGTCCTTTACGATGATCTCGTATAGGAACCACACGTTATCCTTCTGGTGCGGGTCGGGTGTGTCCTTGATGTCATAGAGCCCGCCGGTCTTCTTCCAGTCGGTATGCGTGCAGTTCACCTGGCACTCAAAGCCTTTATCCGGGAAATTCTTGTCCTGGAAAACCGTGTGGAAATAAATTCCCGAATTGGCATGGGGAAACGTCATCACCTCTGCCTTGAGATGGAAGTTTTTCCAGTCATGGTTATGAATCGGTCCATCGTAAAACAGATGCGACGGCCCCTTCCCATGCACCACAATCTGCCCATCGGCCACACTCCACGACTCGGGATAGGTCCCCACCTTCCATCCGTCCAGATCCTTGCCATCAAACAGACTGACAAACCCGTCCTTGTCCGGCTTGGGCTCATCGGCAACAGTCGGCGCCGTCCCGAGCAAAAAGGCTGTCAAACCAAGTGTGCCAAGCATTACGAAAATGCGACGTCCGCGAATCATGGTTTTTCTCCTGCGACTTTGGTTATCTCCCGCCCAACATTTTCCTCATCCACATGCTCAATCACTACCGGTAATTTCGCCCTGTGTTGTCTCATGGATTTTGAAGCCCCATCGCCATCATCTACCATGCACCGATGGGTAGATTCTTCCTCATAATCGTTCTGCTGATCTCAGCCTCTGGCTGTCGCAAACCCAATCCAGCCGCATCAGAGGTTGTCCTCTATACCAGCGTCGATGAGCCCTTTGTCCGCCCCCTGATCGAACGATTCACCCGCGAAACCGGCATCACCGTGAAACTTGTCACCGACGCCGAAGCCACCAAAACCTCCGGCCTGGCCGAAAAGCTTCTGGCCGAAAAAGATCATCCCGCCGCAGATGTCTACTGGGGCAACGAACCCTTCCACACCATCAACCTATCCGACGCCGGCGTTCTCGCCCCCTACCCCCGCTACCACCCGCCCGGCACCGATCAAATTGCCGATCGCTTTCACGATCCATCCAACATTTACACATCGATCGGTCTGCGCGCCCGGATGATCGTAATCTCCAAGCGCCCGGAATTCGCCGCCCTGACCTCACAGATTAAGACCCTTAAAGACCTCGCCAATCCCGCATTGAAGGGCCGAATCGGAATCTCAAACCCAGGCTTCGGAACCGCCAGCGGCCACGTCGCGGCCCTCTACCTGCATTGGGGCGACGCGCGGACGGATGCCTGGCTTAAATCCCTCCGGGACAACGGCGTCCACCTGCTCGGCGGCAACTCGGTCGTTGCCGATCAAGTGGCCGCCGGCACGCTCATCGCCGGCCTCACCGACAACGACGACATCGCCAACTCCGTGGCCGATGGCCAACCCATCCAGGCTGTCGTTCCCGATCAAGACGCCGACGGAACGCTGCTCATCCCCACAACAATCGCACTGGTAAAAGGCGCGCCGCACGATCAACCAGCCAAACGCCTGATCGATTTCCTCACCACCCCGCAAGTCGAAACCGAACTAATCAATCGACACTTCATCGCCTATTCCGCACGAGCTGGGGGCACGACCGTTAAATCGCTTCAGGTCGATTACTCACAAGTTGCTCATCGCATGCACGATGCGGTCGAACAGTCCCTCCGCATCCTTCAGGATCGCGGCAAAAACTAACACTTCAGCTAACTGAGCCCTTCCAGCCACCGCGCCCACTCCCTCGCCCGAACATCCCAGGTCATCGTCTGATTCACAAACTCCACCTGCCGCCGCAAAAACGCTTCGCTCTCATCGCGCTTGGTTTCCTGCTCCCGCAGCGCCTTAACCGTCTGGCCGACAAAGTCATCCAAGAACTCCCCCAGTGTTGGCCGCAGTGCGACCAGTCGCCCAAACTCACCTGCCGTCTCCGGCAGCGCCCCCAGCGCGCTGGTCACCACCCGGCAACCACTCGCCATCGCCTCCATCACCGTAATGCACGATGTCTCGGGAAACATATTCGGATAACTCAGCATCGAAGCCCCCCGCATCTCCCGCGCCAACTGTGGCTGGGTCACCGACCCCAGATACTCCACCCCCTCCGTCTCCCGGCATCGCTGATACAACGCCCCAAACGCCGCCTCGTCCTGCTCCTGCGAAACCCCATATACCTTCAAACTCGAAAACACTTTCAGCCGCACCCCGCCGATCGCCGCTCGAATCCTCGGAAATGAATCAAGCAGAATTGACAACCCCCTGAACGGCGTACTGCTGTAAACCAAGACCGGCGGGTACGTCTTGGTGCCCAAAATCGATCCCCCGTCCGCAAACATGTTTTGAAACGGAAACCCAATCCCATTCCGCATAACTCCAACTCGACCCGGATCCAATCCAAGCTTTCTGTGAAACTGTTCCCGCTGCCACGCGCTGACCAAAGCAATTCCGTCGTAGGCGTCCTGTTCCGCAGGATTTTTGAGGGATTGCACTGGCGGCTGATCAGCCGCATGTCCCACCCAACGCACAAGGCGCGTCCCGCCGCTCAACGATCGCTTAAGGCTGATCGCGTCGGTCGGCGCTCCCACGCAGACGACCGCATCCAGATACATTTCCGGAATGATCCGCGCCCGTTCGCGCGCAATGCACTGCACGCCCTCGATCACCGTGTCGCGACATCCCTTCGCGCTGAAATAAACCGCGTGTCCCTGCCCCGCCATCGCCCGCGAAAGGTAACACGCCCCCGACTCCGTCCCCCCCAACGGCACCCGCCCCACGCTATCCGGCGAATAGCTCGTTCCGCCAAAATCCAAAAACGCAATCCGCATTAAAACAACTCGTCCGACGTTCGAGTTCGCCCCAGCCGCGATCAAAGCCGACCACCGCCATCGACCGTGAAGAAATCATTCGACTCTGGCCGTTTGTGTGGCTCTTTCCTTCTGATCGCTCCCTGCAAATACTTCCACGCTCGCCTTTGCCGCACCAATCATCGGCGATTCAATCGTCCGCCGCACTGCCTCAATCACATCCTCCACATCCTCATCGCTGAGCCGCGGCGATAAAGGCAAGCTCACCGTCTCCCGGCCAACCTGCATCGCGTGTGGATACTCCTCCGGCTTCCAACCAAAGGTTTGTTGATAGTACGGATGCTCGGGAATGCTGCGGTAATGCACGCCCACGCCAATGTTGTGCCCCGTCATCGTCTCAATGAACCGATCGCGCGAAACCCCCGTCAGTTGCGGATCCACCCGCACCGTGTAAAGGTGATACGCGTGCCGGGTGTTGGGTGCGGGCGGGGCAGGCAACGCGAGAGGAAACTTCGCAAAAGCGGCGTCGTACCGTTTCCAGATTTCCTGTCGGCGTTTCCAATTGATTTCGACGCGCCGGAGTTGATGGATGCCCATCGCCGCCTGGAGATCCATCATGTTGTATTTGAAGCCGGCGTTCACCACGTCATAATGTTTGTATCCGGCATCGCTAAACCGGTTCCAGGCATCGCGCGTCATGCCGTGCAGCGCAAGCACTTTGATATCGGCCGCGTGCTGTTCATCGCGCGCCAGCACCATGCCGCCTTCGCCGGTGACGATATTCTTGGTGACATAAAAGCTGAAGCAGCCAAAGTCCCCAAACGTCCCTGCGTTTCGTCCTTTATATTCCGTTTCGATCGCATGCGCGCAGTCTTCGATGATGTGCAAATCATGTCGCTGTGCGATCGCCAGCAGCGCGTCCATCTCGCAGGCTCGCCCCGCAAAATGCACCGGCAAAATCGCCCGCGTTTTGGAAGTGACTTTTTTCGCCACCTCATCAGGATCGATATTCATCGTCGCCGGATCAATGTCCGCCAGCACCGGAGTGGCCCCGGCATGGATGATCGCGTTCACGGTCGCGCAAAACGTCAACGGTGTCGTGATCACTTCATCGCCCGGCTTCAATCCCGCTGCCAGCATGCTCAGGTGCAACGCCGCGGTGCACGAACTCACCGCCACGCAATGCGCCGCCGCTTCGCTCCCGCCTCGATACGCTCCAAAGTCGCGCTCAAACTGCGCGACCTTCGGACCCGTCCCCAGCCACCCGCCGCGCATGCTCGCCACCACCTCGGCGATCTCGGGCTCTTCAATTGCCGGAGAGCCAAACACCAGAAACCGGTCTTTGCTTCGAACCGGCTCAAACGCCTTTGAGGCTGTCGAACTTGGAGCGGAACTCGCCCGATGCGATACTGAGGAAAGGTTTTTCAGCGGCATGAGCTTCTCGGGCCGAAATGAAATTCACCTTAGTCGGCGCCCGCCCGACCACAACAGCCTCTACAGTATATCATCTGCCCAGCAATGCCGGGAGTGCCGCATGTCCACAAGCCTGATTTACCGCAGCCCCGCCGTCTACGAAGCGGTCATGCTGGCGCTCTACGGGCGTTTCTACCACGCCCGATCCCGTACCATTGCTGCTCTCGTCCCAGACGGCGCTCAGGTTCTCGAGCTTTGCTGTGGACCGGCAAACCTCTACCGTCGGCATCTCAAGCAAAAATCTGTCTCGTATCATGGCCTCGATATCAATCCCGGATTTATTAAACATCTGATCAAACTCGGCGCAACCGGCCAAGTCGCTGACCTTCAGCTTCTCCAAACCCTCCCACCCGCCGATTATGTCATCATGCAGGCGTCCCTCTATCACTTCCTCCCGGATCCCAGCTCAATCGTCGATCGCATGCTGAACGCTGCAAGAAAGCAGGTCATCATTGCTGAACCGATCCGTAATCTGTCTTCCTCAGGAATCCCAATCCTATCGAAGCTCGCCCGCCGGCATACCGACCCGGGCTCGGGCGCTCACCAGCAGCGTTTCACCCCCGACTCTCTCGATCAATTCTTTTCCCGCTACGCCAACAAAGTTGCTCGAAGCTTTTTGATCCCCGGCGGCCGCGAAAAAGTTTACGTGCTGGCTACTTCCTGATCCGCCGGCGTCGCTGCAACGCTCTTTGCCATCGCAATGTGCCGCACCGCGTAAGGCTCGCGACCCAGTGAATGCATATGAACCCGCGCCAGATATTCGCCAATAATCCCCAGCGCCAGCATTTGCGCCCCGGAAAAAATCGCGATGATCGCCGCCAAAAACGGGAAGCCCGGCACCGGGCTGCCTCGCACCAGATATTCCACCACCACATACACAAGCACACCCAGCCCCAAGAGCGAAAATGCGAACCCCATCAAACTCGCGAGCCTGAGCGGCACCACGCTGAAGCCGGTGATCATCGTGATCGCATGCCGGACCAGCTTCCGCAACGTAAAGTGCGATTGTCCAACTGCCCGGCGATCGTGACGGACTGTTAGCGCGCCAAATCGATCCGTCCCCCACGTCAGCAGCAAGTCGATCGAGACATACGGATTGCGATAATGCGCAAAAGCCCCGCGCAGTTCCGTGCGAAACACCTTGAATGCAGTCACTTCACGCGCATGGTGCACGCCCATCAGATGCCGCATGACGAACTTAGTGATGATTGACGCCGCATCGCGCCACAACCCATGCTGCTCGCGTTCCGGCGTCCCGTATACGACGTCATAGCCCTCCCCCAGCATCCCCGCCAGACGCTCAATCTCTTCCGGCGGATTCTGCAAATCATCGTCGATGGTCGCCGTCACGTCGTATCGTGCCGCCCGGATTCCGCACAAAAGGGCATTCTCCTGACCACTGTTGCGCATCAGGTCAATCCCGCGCACCCACGGGTTCTCATGGCATAGTTTTTCGATTGTTTCCCAGCTTTGGTCCGCGCTGCCGTCATTTACGAGCACCGCCTCATACCCTCGCCCCGTCGCGTTCAACGCCGCACGCAACCGCTTGACCAGATCATTCAGCGTACCCGCGCTGTTATACACCGGCACCACCACCGAAATACCCGGCGCAAGCTCAGCCACCTCGCTGCCGCCATACAAGTCTTGAGAAATCATCTTTGTACGAACCAACGCTATGAAATGTCATGCCCTGCCACGAACCACGCATTGCGACGCCCGTTTCGGACGCCACAAACAATCTGACAACTTTACATCGTGAGATTCATCGGTCAACGTTCTCGCCGGGGGCATGTTTCCAGCGGTAGAGTCGAGACGTGGCGCGGTGGCGTAGGAGCGGCCTATCCGTTTCCGGCC
>DAIRGS010000057.1:0-28587 GCA_036794395.1 Tepidisphaeraceae bacterium
CTGGAGAACGACACCTTTTCACGGCGCACGGTGCATGACACTTTAGCCGGCCCTCTTCTCCCTCCACCGGTACGCCGGGGGAGGGTAGGGAGGGGGCGCGGGTTGACGGGCGGAATTTCCGGTCACTGAAGGGGGAAGAAGATCGAAACGGGGACGCAGCTAGTTTTTGAAACTAGCTGCGTCCCCGTTTCGATCTTTACATGGGCGGGGTGGTGCTTGCCAGGAAGGCGAAGAGGTCGCGGAGTTCCTGGTCGGTCAGGCCGTCTAGAAGGCCTTCGGGCATGAGGGATTTGGGGGAGACGCGGCGGGTTTTGATTTGGTCGAGGGGGACGACGTTGTTCTGGCCATCAATGCCGCGGAGGATGAAGACTTTGTTGTCTTCATCCACTTTGAAGCCGTCGAGGGTGCGGCCGTCTTTGGTGACGATGAGGTAGTTCTCGAACCCTTCGCGGATTTCGGCGCTGGGATTCACGACGGCCAGCAGCATGCTGTCGAGGTTGCCGCGGTCGTAGCTGGTGAGGTCGGGGCCGATGTGGCCGCCTTTGTTGAACACGGTGTGGCAGTTGGCGCATCCGACTTTTCCGAAGAACAGGGCTTTGCCGGCGACGGGCATGCCGCCGCCCGCGCGGACGACGCGGGACAGGTGGGTGATGTTTTCTTCCAGCTCGGCGGAGGTGATGGGGGTGCCGGGGAAATGAATGGCGACGCGTTTTTTCACGTCGGGGTCGTCGTAGAGTTTTAGCTTGTCAACGGTGGCGGGTTGAATGGTTCGGGATTTGATGGAGCCGGTGTCGATGGCGTTGAGCATCGGCCTGGCCCAGTCTACCCGGCTCGCGAGCAGCGTTTGGGCCGCAGCCTGGGTGCCGGGCGGAAGGTCGGTATACATCTCGGCGACGCTTGTTCCGATAGCCGGGTCATCGAATTTCTGGAGCGCGCCTAGAGCGCCGTCGCGAAGGGTTTCATCGGTGGAAGAGCGGACGATCTTCAAAAGTAATGGGACGGATTCGGAGGGTTTTGCGCGGACATCACCCACTGCTCGCATCAATCGAACACGGTCGGGGGCTTTGCCGCGATTGTTGGCAATTCCGGTGATGGCTGAGTCGATGGCGGTAGCATCGCCTCGGCGAACGCCCAACAGGGTCGCGAATTGGCCGCCGACTTTTCCAAGGGCCTCGGCGAGGGGATCAGGGAGGGATGGAATGGGCCGGCCTTCGAAGGCGCGCTCGAAGCCGATAACGAGTCGGGCGGTTGCGGCTTTGTCGGGGGACAGGTTCAAGAGCGCGGCGCAGGCCAGCAATTCTTCCTGTGTGCCGCCCATCGCCCACCGGCGAACGATGTTTTCGGCAAGCGTGCTTCCGTCGGGGCGCAACTGAGATTGCCAGAGGGTGCGGTCCTCGAACATTTTGAGGATGGCCGGGCGGTCGTTGGCGTGTGTTTCCAGTGCCCACCAGAGCATCTTGGGTACGTGTACATCGGCGGCGTCTTCATCGTGGCCGAGCAGGGCCGCGATGATGGGGAGAGCCTGCGCCGTTGGCAGGCGTTTGGCGGTGGATGCCAGTTGGCTTCTCGCTTCAACGTCTGTCTCGGTCTTTGCCATTGATGCCAGTTTTGCAGCGAGGGCAGGACTTGCGACATTCGTGTCGCCGATCAGGCGCACGGCCCAGAGGCGAACGTATGGGTCACGATGCGAAAGCGCGGTACCGGCGAAGGTTTCGGTAAAGCCGCCGCTGAGATTGACCGCCCAGAATGCATCGAGGGCGAATTGGCCGGTATTTTCGCGGACGAGGGTTTCGAGCATTGGGACGAGGCTGGCATCTTTGCGATCACCAAGAAGGCGGAGGACCTGCTCGCGGTACCAACGGTTGTTGTGACCCAGGTATCGGCGGACGAGTTCGTCGCTGGGCATCTTTCCCAGATCGATCGGGCCAATGGGCTGGGCGTCCCGGGAAGTGAGCCGGTAGATGCGGCCGAGGTCGGGGTTGGTTTTCCCCTCGCTGGAGCGGTAGTGGTTGGCCTGCTGGGCGCGCCAGTCGGCGATGTAGAGCGCGCCGTCGGGACCGATCTGGATATCGACGGGCGTGAAGAAATCGTCCTGCGGCTGGTCGCCGGGCGTGACGAGCTTTCCGATGTCTTCGGTGCGGAAAGTTGAGCCGCGCGGAATCAGATCGCTGTAGACGACGTAGTGACGATGCGGGGCGACGGCGATGAGCTTGCCGTTGTATTCGGGCGGGAGGGCTCCCCCTTCATAGATGGAGAAGGTGTGTGTAAAGCGATCGACCTTCTCGTGTTTCATCGGCTGGATATAGCCGAACGCGTAGGGGTTGGAGAGCGCGCCGTGTTTTTCGAAACCCTTAAGGTAGTAGCCGCCCTGGATATAGTGGAAGCCGCGCGTGTCGCCGCCATTGTGCCCTGAATAGACGCGGCCCTTGCTGTCGAAGACGACGCCGAAGGTGTTGCCACCGCCCTCGGCGAAGATTTCAAATCGGCGGGTTTCGGGGTGATACCGCCAGATGTTCTGTCCCATGATGTGTACAGGCTTTTCGCCGGCCATCGGCTTTCCATCAGGTCCATGTCGGACAATGGCGGAGCCGACCGTGCTGCCTTGCGCGCCGTAGATCCATCCATCGGGGCCCCAGCGCAGGCTGTTGGCGATGGAGTGGGTATCTTCGAGACCGAAGCCGGAAAGTAGAACTTCGGGCTTATTGGTATCCGGATGATCGGGGTCGTTTTTGCAGGGGTAGAAGAGCAGGTAGGGCGTGTTCATGACGAACACGCCGCCGCGGCCTTTCAGGGCGGCGGTTGTCAGATTCATTCCGTCGAGGAAGGTGGTTGTCTTGTCGTAAATGCCATCGCCATGAGTGCTCTCGTGGATGGTGATCATGTCGCGGCCGGCGAACCTGGCGTTTGCGCCTTCATAGGGTGGCGGGGGTGGGAAGGGCGGGTCATATACATTTCGCCAGACGTTGTCGCGGCTCAGAAGCTTGAGGCCGGCGGGCCAGGGGTATTGCCGGTATTGCACGACCCACATTCGGCCGCGTTCATCGAAGTTGATGTACAGGGGTTTGGCGATCTGTGGCTCGGCCAGCAGGGTATCGATTCGAAGATTGTCAGCGACGTTCAATGACGGGACGTTTGGACTGGGCAGGAGCTTGTGGGCGGGCGCGGCATTGGCGGCTGGCTCGGCGCGATCCATGGCCCAGAACATTCCGTTGAGCAGCAGGCGTTTGAAAGCGGGTTCGTCGAAGTCGGATGGGTGGCCGAGGGAGGTGAAGAAAATGCGGGCGCGTTTGGGGCCGTATAGACGGGTCCACGCCACGGGCTCGGTGGGTTTGCCGGGGATTTCGCCGATCAGAAGCGGTGTACAGGATGCGTCGATCGGATTGACGCGATAGAGTGAGCCGTTGCCGGTGAGGGCGGTTAAGTCGACTCCCTTCAGAATTGCGGATGTGGACGCGCCGGGCGCGAGGGTGATTTTTGCGTTTGGCCCAGCGCCATGGTGGCCGACGTAGTGTCCGCCTAATACTTCCGGATCGAAATTCACCCAGCTATCCACTTCAGCTGTGTGAGGCGCTTTGGCTTCGGTTGCGTTCATTGCAGGTGAGAAAGCGTGGCAGGCGGTGCGAATCCCGACCAGGGGCTTGCCGGAATCAAGATACTTTCGGACGGCGTCCAGTTCCGCCTTCGGAGGTGTCCGCCGGCGCGTGCTGAGCATCAGTAAATCACAATTCGAAAGGGCTTCGACGATGCCCGGAAAGTGGTGCTTGTGAGCGCGGTCTTCGAGAATGACCGTAACGTGCATTCCTCGCGGGGTGAGGTCTGACTTGGCGAAGGCGGGCAGGGTTTCCCAAGTCTTGTATTCATCTTCGCCGATCATCAGGACGACGTTCGCAGGCTCCGCGGCGAGGATGCGACCAGGACAGCAACAAAATGCTGCCGCTATCATTAATCCGAATAACGATCCCATCGCAGCCCAATGGCGATTGTTCCAACGCAGTTCCATGCGCGCTCCCGCGAATTCACAAGCTTCCGACGTTCGCAGCCCCGTTTCAGCGGGAGGCCGTATGGGTCGGATGCTTGTGATACCCTTGGGGCGAGCATGGCGTTGGGGCGATTAAGAACCGCTAAAACCACTCGAAACCCTTGCCGTAGAAATCGTTGCGCCGATGTCCACCGCGGCGGTCGCGGGCATCTTCGCCGGGCACTTCCAGGAATCGTCCGGATCGCTCCAAGACCTGCTCCAGCTCGCCTTTGTCAAGCCAAACCCCCCGGCAGGCGGGGCATAGATCAATTTCGATCCCATGGCGGTCCCGAATTTCCATTTCGGTATCACAGGAAGGACATGTCATTGCGTGACGTATCATTGTTTGATCCTCGTCAGGGGACTTACGAATGAGTTGTGACACACAGGTGATCCGTTACACCGCAACCGGCCTCACGCCGGGAGCGGGTGGAATTCGGGGGCGAGTTTGTAATCGGCCCGGTAGGATGTGACGTCATACAAGACGTTCAGGAGAGAGCATGATGAATAGTCGAAGCTTTGTGCCGGCGGTATTGCTGCTGACTCTGTCTGCGCAGCCGGGTTTTGCCAGTTCCGCGCCGGCGGCGCAGCGCAGTCGCGTACGCACCACCGCCAGTGCGGTTGATACGAGGCGGGATGCGCTCTCGGCTCAGGGCGTTGCTTTGGCGGGGGAATACTTACGCCAATCGGCGGCGAAGCAGGAAATATCCTTCGAAGCTCAAGAGGCTTGGAGTCGCTTCTATCCAGTCTGTGATGGCACGATTCGCGCTTTTGCGGCCCGGTTTTTCAAATCGGCAAATGAGGTTGATGACTGCGCGCAGGAAGTCTGGACGGACTTGATTCGAAATCTTCCAGACTTCAGTTT
Organism: Tepidisphaeraceae bacterium; assembly: GCA_036794395.1. Classification (GTDB taxonomy): domain Bacteria; phylum Planctomycetota; class Phycisphaerae; order Tepidisphaerales; family Tepidisphaeraceae; genus DASXMX01. Next base: position 4,884 of record DAIRGS010000057.1, read on the forward strand.
GGATCAGGATCGGGGGCGATTCAGTTCATGGCTTTTCACCATTGTTCGCAACAAGGCCACAGATATGGTGCGGCGCGAGGCCCGCAGGCCAACTGAGCCGCTTACGCAGGCCGCGTTTGGGCAGGCTGATATTTCGAGCGAAGACCCCGCGCATTCCCTTTCGCGCAAGCTGGATATACAGGCGGTTCGCGATGCGCTGGAGTCGCTGAGGAATTCGACATCTGAAGAGAATTATCAAATTCTTTATCTGCGACACGTTGAAGGGCGGGATGTCGCAGAGGTAGCCGCGACTTTAGGGATCTCCTCGCACCAGGTGTGGTCGCGCGAGCATCGGATTAAGCGGAAGCTTCGAATGATGCTCAATGGATCAACGACTGTGTAACGTGAAGACGTGAAGACGTAAAATGTGAAACGTGATAAGAAGGACTGGACCACCGAGATCCCAAAGCCTTGTCATCCTGGAGCGCAGCGAAGGATCTGATTTTCGAAGGACTTTCGGGAATCAGATTCTTCGCTGCGCTCCAGGATGACAACCTTGAAACCGTCGGCATTTTAGTGGAGCACCAGGCCCTCTTATTGCGTTTCACGCCTTCACGTCTTTACGTCTCCACGTTTCACGTTTGTCCGGTCCAACTGGGCGGTTGATATTTGTTGGCCGGAAGTCCCCCATGTTTGACCGTGGAGTGTTGAGCATCAAGAATTGCATCAATGCCGCAAACGCCTGGAGGCGCCTCCGAGCTGAATATCCTGGTCGTCGATGACGAGGCCAACATCCGAAAGATGCTCGTGATGTGCCTCGAAACCGATGGCCATCGGGTGGCTGCCGTCAGCAATGCCAGGGATGCCGTCGACGAAGCGGGGCGGAAGTCGTTCGATGTTGTCTTTCTGGATCTGCGGCTGGGGCAGGATCGGGGGCTGGATGTTATTCCCGCAATTCTGGCTCAGAGCCCGTGGACACGCATCATTGTTATCACCGCACACGGTACGATTGATTTGGCCGTGGAGGCGATGAAGCGGGGAGCGGCGGATTTTCTGACCAAGCCATTCACGCCGGCGCAGGTTCGCCAGGTCGCCCGGCGCGTGCAGGAACTTCGGACGCTCGAACTGCAGGTGGCCGGGTTGAAGGCGGCCATCGGGGATGGCCATCGGCCGACAAGCCTGGATAGCGCGAGCCCCGCGATGGTGCGGGCGACTAATCTTGCCCGGCAGGTTGCCAAAAGTGATGCGACGCTGCTGATTCGCGGAGAGAGTGGGACGGGCAAGGGCGTTTTGGCGCGGGCCGTTCATCAGTGGAGCGCACGGGCAGACAAGCCTTTTGCAACAATTTCCTGCCCAACCCTGTCGTCACAATTATTGGAAAGCGAATTGTTCGGCCACGCCCGCGGCGCTTTTACCGGAGCGGTGCGCGATAACCCTGGACGGATCGCGATGTCCGAGGGCGGGACGCTGTTTCTCGATGAAATCGGCGAGCTTCCACTTGAGCTTCAGCCGAAGCTTTTACGTTTCGTTCAGGATCGCGAATATGAGCGGGTGGGCGATGCGGCCACGCGCCTTGCAGATGTGCGCGTGATTACCGCGACCAACGCAAACCTCGAAGATTTGGTGAAGGCGGGGCGGTTTCGCGAGGATCTGCTTTATCGGATCAACGTAGTGCAGGTTGAGCTTCCGCCGTTGCGCGAACGGCGTGAAGACATTCAACCGTTGGCGTTGCGCCTGCTCGTCGGCCTGCATGGCGACAAGCGGAATATCAACAGCTTTAGCGACGAAGCTTCCAATGCGATGCAGAATTATGATTGGCCGGGGAATGTACGTGAGCTCAGGAACGTAATTGAGCGGGCGCTGATTCTGTGCCAGGGGGAGAGGATTGGGCTGGAACAGCTTCCGGACAATCTAAAGCCAGGATTATCCACATCACAGCTTGGCGATCGCATTACGCTTGAGCAGCTCGAAGAGCTTCATATCCGGCGGATACTCGCCTCGACTCGTTCACTGGATGAAGCGGCAGATGTCCTGGGGATTGATCTGGCGACACTATGGCGTCGTCGGAAGAAGTACGGGATTTAGCCGGGTTTGCCTGCTTCGCATTGCACAATTATTTGCCCACTTCACATTGCACAGTTCAATGTCCGCTGCCGGCGATCGTGCAATCTGCATGATCGGCACGCTCATTTTGTGGTTCTACAATCGAAAATGCCCGTTTTGTGGGCGGGAAGCCCGTATTCTTATGGCTGGCATCACCTTCGCTTTAGCTCCCGGAGCAACCATGTTTGGCCTACGTCAAAAACTTATGCTCGGATTCGGCGGCTTGCTGGCAATTCTGTTTGTCGTCAGCGCGCTGGGCGTGGCGGTGCTCACGCAATATCGGGGTGCGTTGGATAAGTTCTTTTACGAGAACTGGCGCAGCGTTGAGTACGGGCAGAACATGATCAGCACGCTGGATCGATTGGGCGATCAGTTAACGCATTTGACCAATTCCCTGGATCGGGATCCGCGCGGGGTCCGTGAGGCCGCGAACGCGCTTCTCAGCGAGTTCGATCGGAACCTTGCCGATGAGAATCGAAATCTGACATTGCCCGGCGAAGACCGAGTCGCCGGTGAGCTTTCGGCGTTGTGGGAAGGCAAGGGCGGCTATCGCGCCACGAGTGCAACGCTGCTGGATCCTGACGCATCCACTGCACAACGCCAGGAGGCCGCGACGGCGCTGTCGCGACTTTCGCCGCGCGTTAAGGCGGCAGCTCAGGCGATCATCAATCTCAATCTCGACAACATGAGGCCGATCGATGGTCGGGCCAAGCAGATGGCTGATCGGGCCACGCGTCTGATGATCCTGCTGGCGGTGGCCGGCCTCGCGCTGGCGATTGTTCTAACGCTTGCAGTCGGGCGGACAATTCTCGGCCCGCTACGCACGCTTACCAAATCGTTTCGAGAAATCGAACAGGGAAATCTGGATCTGGTCGTGCAAGTAAAATCCAGGGATGAGCTTCGGCAGCTTGCCGAGGCGTTTAACTCGATGGCGGCCAAGCTTCGTGAGTTTCGACGGACGGATCGCGCCAAGTTGCTGCGGACGCAGCGGACAACCCAGCTTGCCGTGAACAGTCTTCCCGATGCGATCGCGATTGTGAATCCTGAGGGAAATATCGAGCTTTCCAATAATGCGGGGCAGACGCTGTTTCAGTTAATGCCGGGCGATCCTATTGCCAGCGGGCGCACCAAGGGTTTGGCGGACCTGTGTCGGCAGGTGATGGTGGATCAGCGGCCATCGCGACCGCGAGGGTATGAAGCAGCGTTAGAGGTTTACGATCAAAGTGGGCAAGCGCGATTCTTTCTGCCTAATGCGGTGCCGATTCTCGACACGGACAGACATTTACTTGGCGTCACGCTTGTGCTGGCGGATGTGACCAACCTCCGGCGGCTCGACGAAATGAAGAGCGGTATGCTTTCGGTCGTTTCACATGAATTGAAAACGCCCCTGACTTCCGTACGGATGGGCGTTCATCTGATTCTCGAAGAGCGCATTGGCCCGCTGACTCCGAAACAAGCGGAGCTGCTCGTGGCGGTGCGCGATGACAGCGATCGTCTGCAAACCATTATTGATGATTTACTGGATATGGGCCGTCTTGAAGCGGGAGGGGTTCAGTTCGATCTGCATCCGGAGGCCCCTGATCGGCTTGTGGCCGATGCGGTGGCGCGAATTGAGTCGTCCTATCACGACAAGGGTGTAACGCTCGAAGTGAATGCGCCAATCGACCTGCCCAGGGTAGCCGCCGATCCGGCACGGATTGAATACGTCTTTGCGAACCTTTTGAGCAACGCGCTCAAGTTCACCGACCCCGGAGGTCGCGTCAGGATTGAAGCGACCGTTGATTCGGCCGGCGAGGGGGCAGTCCGATTTACGGTGGAAGACTCGGGCGTGGGGATTCCGCAGGAATATGTCGGTCGGGTGTTCGACCGTTTCTTTCGGGTCCCTCGCACAAAGGTGGCCAACGGGGCGGGGCTGGGGCTCGCCATCGCCAAGGAAATCGTGGAAGCCCACGGCGGGAAGATCCACGTTGAAAGTCAGGAAGGCCGCGGAAGCCGATTCATATTTACGCTGCCGTCGCAGGAGCGGACTCGTCCACTGGCCGCAGCGGCAGTAGAGGTTGGAACATGAGCAACGAATCAATTCTGATCACCGATGATGAGCCGGGAATCCGGCTGATGTTGCGCACTGCGCTGGAGCTGGACGGCTTCAAAGTAAGTGAAGCCGCCGATGGCCAGGAAGCGCTCGAAGCAATTGATAAATCCACTCCCGATCTGGTCGTGCTTGACTTGAACATGCCGCGGCTCGACGGGATGGCAGTGTTGGAGCGACTTCGCGGATTGCCAGACGGTAAACGCCCCCGCGTGATTATTCTCACGGCTTTCGGATCCATTCCGGCGGCGGTGAAGGCGACCCGGCTGGGCGCGGTCGATTTCCTCGAAAAGCCAATTACTCCGGGCGAATTGCGGCACACGGTACGGAGCGTACTAGGAGAGCCGCATTGGGATACGCCACCCGCGATCGCCGACACAGGCGATCGGTACTACGATGCAATTCGCCAGGCCCGAAAGGCGCTGCAAAGCGCGGATTGGGAAAACGCCGAGGCCATGCTCGTCAAGGCCGCCGACCGAAATGCCCGTCACTCGGCACGATATTTTAACCTTTTGGGAATCTTGTATGAGGCGCAGCGAAAGTGGAGGCTGGCGCGCAAATGCTACGGCAAGGCGATGAACGCGGATAAGCAATACAAGCCGGCCGAGGTGAATATGCGACGGATATTTGAACTGTATACCTACGGGCGCAGTGAACAGCCGGTGATGCTCGGAGAAGTCGAACAAGCCGAAGCCGAAGCGCCGGCGGTTGGAGCGGGAAAGCTGAACTAATACCAGCGGACAAAGGGTCGCCCAAATGCGCGTTGGTTTCAAAGCCAGCAAACGTGTGCGGGGACGGTCTGCGCCCGCACAACTCAACTTTGGGGTGATCTGAAAGGAGAAACGGATATGGAAAACATACTTGTCGGAATCGTGGCGGTCGGGTTGCTTGCTTATCTGGTCGTGGCCTTGATTCGACCGGAAATCTTCTAAATGACCGTACTCGATTCCGCGCCGCTGCATTTAAGTGGCACGGCCTTCCAGGCCGTGGTCGAGGAAGCGTCGGGGCTAGCGCCGGGTGAAATGTGAGAAAACCAACTTTCCTTGACGGAGCATTTTCCTCTGGAGAATCAGAAGGTTGCCCATCGGTCGAAACGTGGTTTTCCCAAATCGTACCTGGCGCTACCGGTCATCTCCTCCGATCATGGGCTGGAAGCCCATGCCACGAAGCGCGCAATTGCGCACGGTGATTTATCGCGCCGTGTTTATCAGAATCATCGCCCCCAACTGCTAGGAACGAACCATGCAAGATCTCGCGTTTATCTCAATCACGATCGCTTTTTTCTCACTCGGCATCGCTTACTGCTTCGCATGTGCAAAGCTTTGATGCGGCGTTGCAGAGTTTGCGTCGAGTGTCTGAATGCCGGCGCGGGCGATTGTCCCTGCTGCCGGGTCCCGGAGTCGAAATATGAAACCGTCTGGCTGGATTCAACTTCTGTTGTTTGTCGGCGTGCTGCTGGCAATCACGAAGCCGTTGGGCATTTACCTGGTGCGCGTACTGGATGCCGGAGGAAAGACCTTTCTTGATCCGGTGATCAAGCCGTTCGAGCGGCTGCTCTACCGAATCTTTGGCGTCAATCCACAGCGCGAGCAGAACTGGAAGCATTACACTTTGGCGATGCTGATTTTCAGCGGCGTAACGGCGCTGTTCAGCTATGTGATCATGCGGCTGCAAGATCATTTGCCCTGGCACGGCGTTGTGGATGGGCTTTCGAACAAGACGCCACTCACGCCGCATCTGGCGTTCAATACCGCCGTCAGCTTCACGACCAATACAAACTGGCAAAGCTATTCAGGCGAGAACACGATGTCGTATTTCTCGCAGATGGTGGCGCTGGCATCCCACAATTTCTGGTCGGCGGCTGTGGGTATCGCCATCGCAGCGGCGCTGGTTCGCGGTATTTCACGGGACAAGGTAAAGACGATCGGCAATTTCTGGGTGGATCTTGTGCGGCTCCATCTTTACCTGCTGCTTCCGCTCTGCGTGCTTTATGCGCTGTTTCTGGTCTCGCAGGGGGTGATCCAGAACTTCAAGCCCTATACCACTGTGACGGCGATCGACCAATCGGGGGCCACGGCGGCTTCACCGGCGCAGCAGATTATCGTTCAGGGGCCGGTTGCTTCGCAGATTGCGATCAAAATGCTGGGTACCAATGGCGGCGGCTTTATGAACGCCAATGCCGCTCATCCCTTTGAGAACCCGACTCCGCTGTCCAACTTCGTGCAGATGCTTTCGATCTTCGCCATTCCCAGCGCGCTGACCTACTTCCTTGGGCGGATGGTGAAAAACCAGAAGCACGGATGGGCGGTATGGGCAGCAATGTTCGTGCTGTTCATGGCGGGGGTGCTGGCCTGCTGGAGTGCTGAGGCGGCGGGGAATCCGCGATTGCACGATGCAGGCATCGCCAGCGCGGGCGGCAACATGGAGGGCAAGGAGGTTCGATTTGGGATCTTCTCTTCGGCACTGTTTGCCACGATCACGACTGATGCTTCCTGCGGGGCGGTGAACTGCATGCACGATTCACTTACGCCGATCGGCGGACTCGTGCCCATGTTCAACATTCATCTCGGCGAGGTCGTCTTTGGCGGCGTCGGAGCCGGGCTCTATGGAATGCTCGTCTTCGTGATCATCGCGATTTTCATCGCGGGATTGATGGTGGGTCGGACGCCTGAATACCTGGGTAAGAAGATCGAAGCGTACGACGTCAAGGTCGCTTCGCTCTCGATCCTGGTGCTGGCTGTCATCATCCTGGGCTTTACCGCATGGGCTGCCGTAACTCCCTGGGGAACCGGGGCGCTCAATAACAGCGGCCCTCACGGCTTCAGCGAGATGCACTACGCCTACACCTCGGGCGCGGGAAACAACGGCAGCGCCTTTGCCGGCCTCAGCGCCAACGAAGTTCACTGGAACACCACCCTTGGGTTGGACATGCTGCTCGGGCGGTTCTTCATGATTATCCCGATTCTCGCCCTGGCAGGCAGTCTGGCAGCGAAGAAGCGCATCCCCACCAGTGCCGGCAGCTTCCCAGTGGCGGGGCCGACGTTTGTCACGCTCCTGGTCGGCACGGTGATCATCGTGGGCGCCCTCACGTTCGTGCCGGCGCTAAGCATCGGTCCGATTGTCGAGCACTTCCTGATGCGCGGTGCCGGCCAGCTGTTCTGATCACCGACCAACCAACGCTGATGAAACGCACTCCGCGCAATTGCGATTGAATATTGAGGATTTTATGACCACGACTGCACTACCGCCCAAGTTCCCGCGAGCTCCCATAAACCCATCACATGAACCTGCTCGCGCCCGAAAAAGGGCACTGTTCGATCCGGAGATCGTGATTCCTTCGATCGGACAGAGCATAAAAAAGCTCAACCCGGTCCACATGGTCCGCAATCCGGTAATGTTCGTCACCGAGGTTGGCGCGGTGGTCACCACCGTGGAGCTTTTCTTCGCCCATGCCCACGGTGAATCGTTCGCGTTCGTCCTTCAGATCGCGCTGTGGCTCTGGTTCACGGTTCTCTTCGCCAATTTTGCCGAGGCAATGGCCGAGGGCCGGGGCAAGGCCCAGGCCGATGCGCTGCGAAAGAGCCGGACAAAGGCCTTCGCCAACAAGATGAGCACGAACGGGACGACCCAAAACGTTCCCGCCGAATCGCTTCGCAAGGGCGATCTGTTCGTCGTCAATGCCAATGAATTGATTCCCGCCGATGGTGAGATCGTCGAAGGCGCCGCGACGGTCAATGAGTCGGCAATTACAGGCGAATCGGCTCCGGTCATCCGCGAGGCCGGTGGTGACCGATCGGCGGTCACTGGCGGCACCACCGTCCTCTCTGACCAGATCAAGGTTCGCGTCACCGCCAATCCCGGCGAAAGCTTTATGGACCGGATGATCGAATTGATCGAAGGGGCCAAACGCCAGAAGACGCCCAACGAGATCGCGCTCAACATCCTCCTCGCCGCTCTCACGATCATTTTCCTGGTCGTGATCATCACGTTCAAACCATTCGTGCTCTACACCGCCACTTACGTCTCGGACGACGCCAAGATCTAGCTCATCAAGGCGTCATCCATCACAGTGCTTGTGTCGTTGCTGGTCTGTCTGATTCCGACCACGATCGGCGGCCTCCTGAGCGCGATCGGCATCGCCGGCATCGACCGGATGGTGCAACACAACGTGCTGGCGATGAGCGGCAGGGCGGTCGAGGCCGCGGGCGATATCGACGTTCTGCTCCTGGACAAGACGGGCACTATCACGCTCGGCAATCGCCAGGCGACCGAATTCCTGCCTGCGGCCGGCGTCTCCGAGGAGGAACTGGCCGATGCCGCCCAGCTCTCCAGTCTTGCCGATGAAACGCCCGAAGGCCGTAGCGTCGTTATCCTCGCCAAGGAAAAGTACGGCATCCGCGGCCGCGAAATCTCCGAAATGGTCCACGCCGAGTTCGTTGCCTTCAGCGCCCAGACCCGCATGAGCGGTGTCAACGTGGACGGCAAGCAGATCCGTAAGGGTGCCGCTGATTCCGTTGCCAAGTTCGTCGGCGCCCCGCTTCCTGCGGATTTGCAGGCCCATGTCGAGCGCATCAGCAAGAGCGGCGGAACGCCGCTTGTCGTTGCATCGTCTCAAAAAGCTCTCGGTGTCATCCGCCTCAAGGACATCGTCAAGGGCGGCCTCCCCGATCGCTTCAAGCGATTCCGCGCCATGGGCATCAAAACCAACATGATCACCGGCGATAACCCCCTCACCGCCAAGGCCATCGCCGACGAGGCCGGTGTGGATGATTTCCTCGCCCAGGCCACGCCCGAGGACAAGCTCAAGCTCCTCCGCGATGAACAAGCGGCGGGCCATCTCGTCGCCATGACCGGGGACGGCACCAACGACGCCCCCGCGCTCGCCCAAGCCGATGTCGGCGTGGCCATGAACACCGGCACGCAGGCCGCCAAGGAAGCCGGCAACATGGTGGACCTGGATTCCAACCCCACCAAGTTGATCGAGGTCGTCGAGATCGGCAAGCAGCTTCTCATGACCCGTGGCGCGCTCACCACCTTCAGCATCGCCAACGATGTCGCCAAGTATTTCGCCATCATCCCGGCGATGCTCGTCGCGACGTTTCCGGCTATCGCGCCGCTGAACGTGATGAAGCTTGCATCCCCGTACAGCGCGATTCTCAGCGCCGTCGTTTTTAACGCAGTCATCATTATCGTATTGATTCCCCTCGCGCTCCGGGGCGTCAAGTTCCGTCCGCTACCCGCGGCGGTCATCCTGCGCCGCAATCTCCTGATCTATGGGCTGGGCGGAATCATTATTCCATTCATCGGCATCAAGCTGATCGACGTACTCGTCAACCTGATCCATCTCGTCTAGTAGGGGCGGACCCCCGTGTCCGCCCTCGTCGTATGTGGTGCCTGCAAACCCCGAAAACCCATGAACAAACAAAACTCCAACTTCAAATCGGCTTCAACCAACCAATCCGACCCCGGCTCAGGCGATTCCTTCTTCACTCACCTCCGAATCAGTCTCACTGCGACAATAGTATTGGCAATCATTGTCGCGGGAATCTATCCCGCCATCGTCTGGGGCCTGGCCCAGGCTCTCTTCCACAACAAAGCGAATGGCTCGCCGATCGGCAAGGACGGGCAAAGCGTTTCCGATGACAAGGACGCCGTCGCCTCCGCCCTGATCGGCCAGAACTTTTCCGACGCCAAATACTTTCACCCGCGCCCTTCGTCAGCGGGCAATGGATACGATCCAACCGCCTCGGGTGGAAGCAACCTCGGCCCCATGAGCGCGAAGCTCATCGACGGCACCACTAAGAAAGATGACAAGGGCAAGGAAATCGTCGACTTCGACGGCATCCACGACCGCATCGTCCACTACTGCGATGACAACTCGCTTGCGTTCCAGTCCTCGATTCCACTCGACAAATTCAAGGATGCCCAGGGCAATCTCGATGATGTGAAGCTGATCAAGGCATTCAACGACGATAAATCCCCGCTTGTCTTCGTGCCCAAAGACCCGATCCCCGCCGACGCGGTCACCGCCTCCGGCTCCGGCCTTGATCCTCACATTTCCCCCGAGAACGCGGCGATTCAAAGGGCCCGCATCGCCCATGCCAGGGGAATCACGGTCGATCAGGTTCAGCAGTTGATCGACGAGAATACCGATGGCCCGGGCCTGGGTGTGCTGGGTGATGCCGGTGTTAACCTGGTGCGGCTGAACCTGGCGCTCGATGCGAAATATCCGGCCCCGACCCCGCCAGCTGCTCCGACCCCGCAGCCCGTGGCCAAGTGATATGACCCAATCTTGACGAGGATGGAACCCATGTCGCCCCTATTGATACAAAGCCTTACCGTTTCAGTGGTGGCTGTAACGATTCGCCATCAACCCGCATCCGCAATCGTGCCGCCGCCGCCGCCTCCAGCCATGGATGTTCTGGCGGTCGTCGGCTTTCTGCTGGCGGTTGTTCAACTCGCATGTTTCGCCCACCAGCATCACTCAACGGCGCTGCTGTTCGGCCTGGGACTTTCGGCGGTGGGAATTGCAGTCTATGCCGCATTGCAAGGCGCTTGGCCGCTCGGGATGATTCAAATGGTGTGGGCGGTCGCGGCATTTCGGCGATGGAGTCGCCAGATCCGCGATGTGAAGCCCGCTCGTCGTGATTCGGCGGGGGCAGCCCTGTTTTGGCCGATTTCTTCCGAAGGACCGGCGCCTCATCTGAAGATAGACACCGAGTCCCGGATGAGCCGCATGTTCGGACCGCTCTAGAAGATTATGCCCGAAGACCGCGCCGCCACATTTCTTCAATTGATCCGCCGCTCCGAACGCGGCCGGCTGAAGGTCTACCTCGGCTACGGGCCGGGCGTCGGCAAAACCTATCAGATGCTCCAGGAGGCCCAGCGCCTGAAAAAAGAAGGGATCGATGTCGTCGTCGGCCTCGTCGAAACTCACAACCGCGCCGAGACCGCCAAGTTGGTCGAAGGCCTCGAACTCATTCCGCGCCGAAAGATCGACTATCGCGGCATTACCGTCGAAGAGATGGATGTCGATGCACTCATCGCGCGCCATCCGCAGGTGGCCATTGTCGATGAGCTAGCACATACCAATTTGCCCGGCAGCCGTAACGCCAAACGCTACCAGGATGTTCAGGACATCCTCGCCGCCGGCATTCACGTCATCTCCGCCCTCAATATCCAGCACCTCGAAAGTCTCTACAACACCGTCGAACAATTGATCGGCGTAAAAGTTCGCGAGCGACTTCCTGATTCCGTCCTTGCCGAGGCCGATCAGGTCGTCAACATCGACCTTTCTGCCGAAGACCTTCAGCAGCGGTTATCCGAAGGCAAGATTTATCCCAGCGAGCGTATCGCCACATCGCTTGAGAACTTCTTCACACACTCCAATCTTGAACATCTGCGGGAACTGACTCTGCGAGAGCTGGCATCGCAACTGGATCTTCGACGCCGGGAAGTGACCGACTTTGAGAAACATCCAAACGGCGATGGGAGCGGGGCTCCGGATCAGATTATGGTCTGCTTGTCGTCTCGCGGGCCGAACAGCGCTCGGCTACTGCGGTTTGGGTCGAGGCTGGCGGGGCGATTGAATCGAAACTGGTATGCAGTCTACGTTCAGACGCCATCGGAAGAGCCGACAGTGATCGATGCGCGGACGCAACGTTTGCTCGCCGACACGCTGACCCTTGCGAATCAGCTTGGGGCGACCGTGTTTACATTCAAGGGACAGGATATTGCGGATACGATTTTGCGATTTGCCCGCGAATATCGCGTTGGACAGATCGTGATCGGCCGGCCAAGGGCCGTCCCCTGGTGGAAGCGGATGCGCGGGGAACGGAGCGTGGCCGAGCAGCTGATGCATCGATCCGGGGGTGTGACGCTGGTGGTAGTTGACGCTGAAAGCGATGAACGCGTTGCGGTGAGAGCGGCGGCTGAAACGGATGCGGGCGGAGGATTGATCTCCCCAATTGCAAAAACCGCGGGAACGATCGGTCGGCTTCTGACCACGGATCGAATCGTGATTTGGGAAGATGCCGTGTCCAAAGAGCAGATTCGCGACAAGCTTGTCGCCGCGATCGCGGCCGACGTGAGTGGCCTGAATATCAAGGCCGCCATCGAAAAACTCGCCCAACGCGAACAGCAGGGCTCGACGTTTCTCAATGAGGGCGTTGCTCTTCCGCACGCACGCCTCGAGGGTCTGGCCGCGCCACAGATAGCGCTTGGACTGACGCATTCCGGCGTGCTTGATGCGCCGACGGAAAAGCCAGTGGAGGTGGTGTTCCTGCTTCTGTCCCCGGCAGCGGGAGCCAATACCCATTTGCAAGTCCTATCGAAGGCGGCGCGAGCGCTCCAAAGCAGGGAGTTGAGAAGAGCACTTCTCCGCGCTGAATCGGCAGCCGAGGCACTAGGAGCCATCCACGATTTTGAAGCGGCCGCGAGCGGCAAGAGTGCCAACGGTCATTAGGGCCGGCCAACCAGGATGAGCGCGGCACTGTATTAAATCCTTGACGATCAAACACTAAAAGTAATTTTGTGATGCGATGAAAGTATCGTAGGATGGCTCCGTCTCTTCGGAGGAGGAATCCGATTTTGACGCGTAGCGGTCGAATCAGCGCTCAACAGTTGCGAGATGCCCATGGGCATCGGACGTGCTGCCACTTGTGCGAGCATCATTGCGGCGTCAATCGATCCGCCGGTGAACTGGGCCGGTGCAGGGCTGATGATCGCGCGCGAGTTTTCCGTCATCGCGTTGAATATGGGGAAGAGCTCGAACTGGTCCCATCGCATCTGTTTTACCTGTCCGGATGCGATCTTCGTTGTGCGTTTTGCATCGCGGGAGCCAACGCTTTTGATCCATCGCGCGGGACGGAGCTGACAGCCGAATGGTTTGCGGAGGCGGTATCGTGGGGTCGCGGGCAGGGTGCGCGAAACATTCAATGGGTGGGTGGTGAGCCGACCATTCACCTGCCCCGAATCTTAAAGGTGATGTCTGAGTGCGGTGAGTTGCCCCCGGTGGTCTGGAAGTCGGATTTCCATGGCACCCCTGAGGCGATGGACTTGCTCGCCGGCGCGGTCGATGTGTATGTGGCGGACTTCAAGTTTGGGAATGACGTTTGCGCGCGGCAATTGGCGGGCGTTGAGAATTACCTGGCAATCGTCACGAGGAATTTGAAGGCCGCCGCGCGGGACGCACGGCTGATCGTCCGGCATCTGCTGCTGCCGGGGCATTTTGACTGTTGCTACCGGCCCGTGGCGCGGTGGATGCGCGACAATCTACATGAAGCCGCGTTCAGCATTCGAGAGGGCTATTTGCCGAGTTGGCGCGCTGCACGCATGCCCGGTCTTTCGCGTCCACTGGACCCTGCTGTTGGCGTTGAGGCGCGCCTCTTTGCCGAACGTCTTGGTTTGGCGGTGATTGAATGAGCACCAAAAAACGGTCGAACGGTCCCGATGACGAAACGTCGATCACCGAAATCACGATTCAGCCGGATGGTCGAATCTACGTGTTTGGTACATCGCGGCAGGTGCTCGAAGTGCTGCAAGTTCTCAACCCCGGAGATGCCCGACTTGGGCGCCTCGTGGCCCAGGTAGGCATTGGCCGGCGTGTTCACAATTGAGGAGGTCCTAGATTGCCAGGTTTACCGGCTGAAACTCCAATTTCCCCGCGTTCGATACCAACGGCGCCGGGATCTGGTCCGCCCGTTCAGAAGTCGACAAAACCGCCGGCTTCGGTTCCGGCATCCAAGTCGCTGGTCCAGTGTCTCAGTCCCGAAGATGAACTCGAAGTGCTCATCCGTGCCCGCTATCCCATTATTTATGTATTGAGCTGGGAAGAAGAGCGGGTCGAGAAATTGCTTGCGGGCATCGCCACCAATCGCAACAAGAAGTTTCATGTCTGGACTTACACGCAGGGTATTGTCCGGTACGGCTCCGAGCCGCAGCGTGCCAAGTCGGGCACCGGCAGCACGACCGATCCGCTGGCCGCTCTTGATGCGGTGCTTCAACACGTTGAACCCGCGATCTACCTGTTTAAGGATTTTCATCCGTTTACGGAAGAAAACCGGGCGAATCTTGCGGTGATTCGTCGTTTGAAAGATGTCGCGTACCATCTACGCGACACGTACAAAACGATCGTCATTGTTGCGCCGGTCATGCGTATTGCGCCGGAATTGGATAAAGACGTCACACTCATCGAGTTTCTTCCGCCGGATGTGCAGGACTTTAACAAGCTGCTGGACCGGATTATTGATGATGTGAAGGACAAGCCGCAGGTTCGGATCAACCTGGATGCAGCCGGCCGGGAGCGATTGGTCCATGCAGCGCGTGGTCTGACGCTTAAAGAGGCGGAGAACGTTTTTGCCAAGACGTTGGTGCTCGATGGCACGCTCGATGCCGACGACATCAGCGTCGTCTTCAGCGAGAAGCAGCAGATTATCAAGAAGAGCGGGCTGCTTGAGTATTTCGCCAGCGAGGAACAATTCGATCACGTTGCCGGGCTGGAGAATCTCAAGCAATGGCTGGTGAAACGAAGTGCGGCGTTCACCGAACGTGCCGCGGCTTTTGGCCTGCCTCCCCCGCGAGGGGTGTTGCTGCTGGGCGTGCAGGGGTGCGGAAAGAGTCTGTGCGCCAAAGCCATTTCGAGCATGTGGAAACTTCCACTGCTGCGGTTTGACGTGGGCCGGATGTTTGGAAGCCTGGTTGGGTCCAGTGAGGAAAATATTCGACGTGCAATTCGCACCGCCGAAAGCGTAGCGCCGGCGATTTTGTGGGTTGATGAAATCGATAAGGCATTTGCCGGGTCGGTGGGATCCGGTGGGAGCGATGGCGGCACGGCCGCACGGGTTTTCGGAACCTTTCTAACGTGGTTATCGGATAAGACATCGCCCGTATTTGTCATCGCCACGGCCAACGACATCAGCCAGCTTCCGCCGGAGCTTCTGCGTAAGGGTCGGCTGGACGAGATCTTTTTTGTCGATCTGCCGACCGAGGCCGAGCGCAATGCCGTGTTCAGCATTCACCTCACGAAGCGAGGCCGCGATCCGGCGCAATTTGATCTTCCGACGCTGGCGCGACTGAGTGAGGGCTTCAGCGGCGCTGAGATCGAAGAGGCCATCGTCTCGGGTTTGTTTGATGCGTTCAGCGATGACGTGGAGCTCGATACGTCCATGCTTGCCGCGAGCCTGGCGGAGACGGTTCCGCTTTCGAAAACGATGAGCGAAGACTTGAATCGTTTGCGGACGTGGGCACAGGGTCGCGCGCGTCCGGCATCGGGCAAGCCCACCGCCACCGCCACGCCGGCGACGCGACGAAAAATTGAACTGTAGCCGGCTTGAAGCCGGCAGGAGGCGCCGATGAGCTCCGTAGTGGTTATAACTCCCCTGATTATCGCGGGCTGGCCGGTCATCACGGCAGCGGTTACCGCGGCGGTCGCGTCGATGGGGTTTAACGTGGTGACGTCCGCGGCCAGCGAAGCGCCGGTGATCGAAAAGGTAAAGACCACCACGCGTGCCGAGATCGATGTGGAAGACAGTGAAGTGCTTCAGGGGGTTGCGATTGCGGACGGACGGCTGGTCGTCGAGCGCGACGATGTTCGAATCATCTTCACGCGCGACGCGCGTGGGGCGCTGCGGCTGTGTGTCGAGGGCGAATCTCATTCCAAGGCGGAACTGAAGAAGATCGGGCAGGAAGTGCTTGGCCGGGTGACGCAGCAATATGTTTATCACCGCATCGTGACCGAATTGCAGCAGCACAACATGGCGATCGTGGACGAACAGGTTGCCGCCGATCACACCGTAAAAATTCGGGTGCGGAATCTGTGACGATTGAGGAGATTTTCGATGGCACAGGAAGAACTTGAGATCGAGATTGCCCCGGATGGGAAAGTCACGGCGCGAACGCGCGGCATTAAGGGCAAGGCCTGCATGGACTGGGCGGACCTTGTGGCCCGCATCGTAGGCCGGGAGGAATCCCGGGAGAAAACCGCGGAATACTACGAGGCCGAAGTCACCCAGCAGGCCCGAAGCACAGTGGACGTGCGGCGAACAAAACAGCGCTGATGAACCTCGAACATGCAGTGCGCGAACTGTCAGTTTCACAACATGCCTGGGAGCGCTATTTGCGGCCGGTGTGGCACGTCGATGGCGTTGGCGACGGCCACAATGGATGTCCATCCGCCCAGGGCGGGCCGGATGTCGATGCGGCTTCGACGGGTGCGGCCAGTAGCTCGAACGTATTACGAAGCACGCGATGCGATGGGGCAGGCGGGGGCGAGGAGCGTGTGGCTGTTTGGGCAGATCGCGCCATCGGTTCCGCCATTGCCGGTGACGATTCGCTTGATTCTTCCCGGGTGGTCGCAGTTTTATGTTGGCCGGCGTGTTCTCGGGCATCTGTTTCTCTGGTCTTTTCTTGTTTTACTCCTCCTGGGGCTGCTGTTTTTTGGTCGGGTGTGGGGAAGTGTGCTGCTTGGGCTGGCGTTCAGCGTTCATTCGTCGGCGGCCCTCGACATCGTGGCGCATGACCTTGCGCCCGGGGAAGTGCGTCGGCGAATGATCCGCGGGCTGCTTGTCACGGCCGCCTTGGCGCTTGTTCTCTACTTGCCGGCGGGCCGACTGCTGACAGCGGTGGCCGATCCGCAGGTGATCGACATGCCGGTTTATCCATTTTTGCAGGAGCATGATGTTTTGCTGGTCAACCATTGGACCACACCGCACGTGGGCCAGATCGTGCTTTACGACTTGCCGGAATTTACCGAAGCCGATCCGGGGGTTGGCCATCACCGGACGATCGTTAATTATCGGGGAGCGCGGATCGACCGGATCCTTGCCGGGCCGGGCGACGTGGTGCGGTGGGAGGAGGGTTTGCTGCTGGTGAATAACCTGGCCGGCGAATGGGCGCCGCTGAACCGGCTCCATCCACCAGGAAAGGCAACTTTCAAGGTGCCCGAGGGAAAGTATTTTATCCTGCCAAGCACGACGCCGGGCGCTCATGGGCGAGCGGAATCGGAGATGTGGCGCGACTTGAGCATGATCCCTTTCACGAGCATTCACGGCTCGGCCTATCTGCGGAGCAATCCGCTCACGCGCTGGGCGCGACTGAGGTAAATGGAGTGAAGCCTGATGACACGATTTGACCGGCTTGAATTTGAGGAATCCGAATCACAGAAAGGTGTCGAGCATGAGCTGGGTCGCGCGCAGCAGCAACGCCACCGCGAGCCGGATCGCGACGAACGCTTCTGGCTGGCTAGTGCTTCCGAAGAGCGACGAAAAGGGCTATTTGAATCAGCGCTCCGCTATTACTCACGCGCGTTGGAACTGGACAAATCTCTGGTGACGGGGTGGGTCGGGCAGGTGCAGATGCTGATCTCGATGGGCGAATACCCTGAGGCCGAGCTATGGAGCCGCAAGGCGCTGGAGCTGTTTCGCAACAATGCCGAGTTGCTGGCTGGCCGGGCGCAGGCGTTGTGCCGCAAGGGCGACGTGAAGGGAGCCATGGCATCCTGCGACGCCGCGATTGGGCAGCAGGGATTGTTTTCCTATCCATGGATCGTGCGCGGGGAACTCATGGTTGCACGGCGGGAGAATGTTGAAGAATACTGTTTCGATAAAGCGATTCAGCTTGATGAGGATTGGCTGGTTCCGCTGGAAATCGGACTCATTTACCTGCACTACGGACGAGCGGCAAAGGCGCTCACGCGCACACGGCAAGCCGTCGAGCGGGCACCCGACCGCGCGTACTGCTGGTACCGGCAGGGGGTGTGTGAACTGGAACTGGGCCTTTCATCGCCCGCCGAGCGGAGTCTCAAGCATTGCCTGCAACTGGAGCCCAAGTATGCCGATGCCCGGCGGTTGCTTGAGGGGCTGACGATGAATCGTCGGCCGGTGCGTCGATTTTTCCGCAGGCTATTCAACCGATCCTGAGGTTTTATTTCATGGCTGTAACGATTGATCAGATTCTGCGCGGCGCTCGCGATTTGGGCGCCAGCGACGTGCATCTTGTACAGGGGGTTGCTCCCGCGTTTCGCGTTCATGGCGAGATCCGCCTGGCGCGCGCCGAACCTCTTACCGAAGAGGTGCTGCGGCGCCTGGTTGATGAGCTGCTCAACGACAAGCAGCGTGCCATTCTCGCGCAGGATGCGCAACTCTGCTTCTCCCGAGTCCGGCCGGGCATCGGTCGATTCCGTGCGAGTGTCTACTTCCATGCCGGTTGCCCGGAGATGGCGATCCGGGTGTCGGAAACTGTGATTCGAACGCGCGAGGAATTGGGGCTGCCGATCGTCGTCGATGAGCTCACGCGTCGCCCCACGGGACTGATCCTCATCACCGGACCCACCGGGGTGGGCAAAACAACCACGCTGAACTACATGATCGATCTGATCAACCGTGAGCGGCGTGCCAAGATCATCACGATTGAGGACCCCGTCGAATACGCGCATGAAAATCGCAGCAGCATCATCATTCAGCAGGAGGTGCTGACGGATACGCCTTCGTTCAGCAAAGCGCTGGTGCATGTGCTTCGACAGGATCCGGATGTGATCGCAGTCGGCGAAATGCGCGACCTGGATACCATCGCCACCGCCCTCACCGCCGCTGAAACCGGACATCTGGTTCTGGCCACGCTCCACACGCCCGATGCGGTGCAAACCATTCAGCGCATCTTCGGAGCGTTTCCTTCAGAGCAGCAGAACCACATCGTGTTCCAGCTTTCCAATTCCCTCCAGGCGATCGTCGCCCAGAACCTGCTTCCTCGCGCCGATGGCAAGGGCCAGGTCCTGGCCTGCGAGATCTGCGTGGCCACGCCCGCGATTCGCAAATTGATCCGGGATGGGGAATCGCATCTTCTGGTCAACGAGATCCAGATGGGCAAGAAGTTCCAGATGCAGAGCATGGACATGGCACTGCTGGACCTCTACCAGCGCGGCGAGATCACGTACGACACCGCAGTGTCGTGTGCTCGTGATGGAAATCAGTTCCGGCACAAGGCCGGCTGAGCTTCCAACGCATCACGTAGCGGCGCGTGCGACAGTGGGGCGAAATCAGAAAAGTGTCGCAAAACGTCGCATTGTGTCGCAATGGTTGGGACGCCCATTGCAACTTAATTCTGTATCAATGCTTATGATCGGGTCGGTGAGAGGTGGGTTGCGACAGTCGTGCGAATTTCGTGCGACATGTGTTGCATGTGTCGCATGGAGGTCGGTTTTCAGACGAAAAACGGGGGATCCGTGCGACACTTGCGACAGTGCGTGGATGCGATGACTCAAAAGTTGAAGCCGAGATTCTCAGGCGGGGACTCGGGGGCTGATGGGTAGCGGGCATCGTCGATCTGGATTTCCTTAAACCCCGCGGGTTTTCATCGGCCCGGCGCGAGGCTCCTGCCAAGCTGAAACTTTTCCGAAAAAACGCGACTCGGCGGGACTCACAAAGCTCGGACTTGCCACCCGACGAAACCGTCGATATTGTGCAGGAAACCCGGCCGAGTACCCAAGTGGA
Organism: Tepidisphaeraceae bacterium; assembly: GCA_036794395.1. Taxonomy (GTDB): domain Bacteria; phylum Planctomycetota; class Phycisphaerae; order Tepidisphaerales; family Tepidisphaeraceae; genus DASXMX01. The sequence continues at coordinate 24,540 of DAIRGS010000057.1, forward strand.
CTAAGGGGACGGATTGCAAATCCGTTATTCGTCGGTTCGAATCCGACCTCGGCCTATCTCTCGACAGCGATGAAGGCCGGCGTATAATCGGCCCGCTGCGAAGGACTTGAAGCCCAGGTGGCGGAATTGGCAGACGCACTACTTTGAGGTGGTAGCGCCGAGAGGCGTGCAGGTTCAAATCCTGTCCTGGGCATAAACGAGCCATGGCCAATCTGGCCGCGGCTTTTTCTTTTCCTGATCGCTTGTTGTTATCGGGAATAGACTTACGAAGAGGCGGAATTCAACCAGCCCCACCCGTTGCTTACGGACGGCAGCTGTCCAAAACAGCCCTTCGGCTGGTAACCCACCGCCGAGTTGCTGGTAGAAATCGGAGTGCATTTCCCCCATGGCGTGGCAAGCACCGGGGCACCCTCGAACCGCCCGGCCACGAGTCCACTTTGACGAACCGCTCGGTTCACCGATGGCTTACTGGTGCATACGAGGTTCTTCGGGCAGCGTTCCGAAAGTTGGCAGCATCAAAAGCCGCATAGCCCCCTCAATCCCATCACGATATGCGGGAGGCGGGAGTGGCAGCCGCCCCGCGCTATTTGCCGCGTGGCGTTAGATCATTGAATCAACTGGAGCTAAGTAGGAAGGACGAAAGACTCATGCAACCAGTCCTTCGGGCACCTTAACGCGAGAATCGAGTGAAATGCTCGATTCTCTGAATAAAACGCGTGTCGGACAGTGTCTGACACCGGATTGACTGCATGATTCATTATGCGTTCCTACTTAGTTCAGGTTCCCCTGCGACGACCGACTAGGTGCTTGTCCTTGCGACTGTATTCAGGATCAATCACAAAACCAGCCTGGTGAAGGCGGTCCTTGATGAACTCAACCTTCTCCTCGCCGATAAGCTTCTTGTGTAGCTCTATCGACACCTTGCTGATGCTGTGGAAGTCGATTGTCTTCAGCAAGTCATACTCTCCGCCCTCGATGTCAGCGATAAGGAATGTGGGGCCAATGCGGTGGATCTCGTCGTTGAGCGGCCTGACGGGAACGCGAATCTGCTCCGAGGGGACGTTGAGGGGCACCGTTGAGGATCCCCAGAACTCCTGGTCGATGAAGAAATCCATTTGGCCCAACTGCTCACCCAAGATGCAGATCTGGAGCGTGGGATAAAGGTCGTTGAGCTGGAAATTGCGCCGGATATGAGGCTCCAACTTTGGATTGGCTTCGAAGGCAAAGACGCGCCCACCACCGACGATGCGGGCGCATTGGAGGGAAATGAAGCCAATACCGGCTCCCAACTCGATCACCACGTCATCGGGCTCCAGATAGGCGCGGATGGCCTTGAGTTCGCGTCGTTCGTAGTCGCCGCGGCGGATGTAGTCGATGATCTCAGGAGCCATGTGATCGCCGATCTGGAGCTTTATGCCTTCGTGCTGCACAATCATGGGAGTAGTCATGCTTGGTCCTGGTCTCGTGAATCGAAGATTCGCTACTTCGCCATCGGTCTCGGTTCGAAGTCCTTCTGCCCTTGGTTGAAGGTCTGCATGGGGGGCAGTCGCTGCCATCTTTCCGAGCGTCGCCAGAGACGCCCCAGGGATTTCATTCTGGATTTCCCAGATGAGACTCCGCCGCCGACCGTCGCCGGTAGTTTTGCAGATCGTACCGAGGCTTGAAGCCTGAGGCGACGGGTTTCGTGGTTCGCGACCGTCTCATTGCAGAAGCGATGCGGCCCGAGGGCTTCGAGCGCTCGAATTCTGAGGAATGTCGGTTCAAACATGTGACTTGATGTGGACGCTGTGAACGAAATCAGGGGATATGCTCGCCCTTCGAGGGAAGCCGAGGTGTTTTGCCGTCACGCGGCCGACTTGGCCAGGCTTGTCCAATCTGTGGCTGAAGCTCGGATCCAGCAGACTAAACCGTTCGACGTTCCGGCGTATTCACTTGGCGACAACGACATCGAAGTGGATGGGAAGCGGCTTTCCGCGGTATGCCAAGCGGAAGGCTTTCGCCACCGCGACGATCCGCTCTTCACGGGCGATGGAGCGCAAGGCCGATGTAGTTGATCGCAACCGAGTCTGCCTCGTGCGTCGAAGGCGGGCTTCCAGCTCCTCTTTGAGTTCTGGCATTTGATAATCGGCATGAAACCAAACTGGTGCCCAAGGTCTGGTACTTTGGTTCGGACGACGCCACCGCACTGCTGGACTGTGCGGCGAGAATTCAGGAGTGGCGAGCGGTCAAGCGGGAGTGGCCACGGATCAGGCCGACGATTGCACATCTATACAAGGGCAAAGACGTTATTCGCCCCTTCTGGATTGAAATCGAGGTCTCTCCCTCGCCGGAACATGAAGCGGCATTGAAGACCGTCCCGATCATGCAAACGATAAAGACGGCGAAGGAATTGTTCCTTGAGGCCAAGCGGGGTTCAGTCGGCATCCGTACCGGCAGTGAGTGCGTGGCGTGTCACGTCTCGGTGCTGTGATCCCCACTTCCTTCGTGATCCCGTCCCCGAATTGCATGACACCTACGTCTCATTCACGTGAAGCCCGATATCTCCCCGTGGCACGCAGAGCTATGGTTTCATAGCGGGACTCGCTAGAGTGCCCGTCGGCCACGGGTCGAATTGGGCGACCTGCGGTCTTCATGTCTCGGTTGTCCCCCCAAATCCAAGTCTCTCCTTCGAAGGGTCAATATGAATTCCGTAGAAGCTCTTGAAGCCCGTCGCTTACTCTCAACAACGTTCTTTATCAGCCCAAGCGGGAGCGACTCGAACGCGGCTAACGACCCGTCCCATCCGTGGCAGACGATTGCCAAGCTCGATGCGACCACGTTTCAGGCGGGGGACCAAATCCTCTTCCAAACCGCCCAGACGTTCGGCGGGAACCTGACCTTTGGAACCGACGACAAAGGCACGTCTGCTGCGCCTGTCATCGTCAACACCTATCTCTACGATCCGACCACAGGAACCGTCACAATCGGGACTGGTAAAGCGACGATCAACGCCGGGAACAATAACGGAATCCTTGCCACCAATACCGCAGGTCTGGATATAAATAATCTAAACGTGATCGGCGCAGGCCAAGCCGCCAATACCTTCAACGGGATTCAGTTCAACAACAATCTCTCGGGCAACGTGCAGTTGCCTTACGTCCATATCGACTCGGTGAGTGTCAGCGGATTCGGCAAGTTCGGGATCACAGTCGGCGGAAGCAACGGCAAGTCGGGCTTTTCAGACATTCGGATTTCCAACTCCGTCTCATTCAACAACGTCGTTGGCGGGATCGAGACACATGGCGTCTTTTCCTCCACGGCGACCACCTACGCCAACAGCAACGTCACAGTGGACCACTGCACGGTCCACGACAACCCCGGTTATGCCGGGGCGTCCAATCATACCGGCGACGGTATCGTTATCTCCGATGTGAACAACAGCAATTTCCCCACTGCTGCCATCCAGCGCAACGTGGCCTACAACAACGGAGCACAAAACACGCACGTCGGCGGGCCGGTGGGCATCTGGTCATGGGACAGCAACGCCGTCTCGATTCAGTACAACGAGTCCTACAACAACCAGACCAATAGCACCGCAGACGGCGGAGGCTTTGATCTCGACGGGGGCGACACCAACTGCGTCCTCCAATACAACTACAGCCACGGGAACGCAGGGGCAGGGTACGGTTTGTTCCAGTTCAAAGGCGCACGGCCGTGGGGCAACAACACGGTCCGCTACAACGTCAGCGAGAACGACGGGCGGAAGAACGGCTACGGGGCGATCACCGTCTGGGGTTATAACAGCACCAGTCTTCAGAACGCCGAAATCTACAACAACACGGTTTACGTCTCCCCCAGCGGCAGTGGCTCGCCAATGGCCGTCTACATCGAGAGCGGTACGCAGAACGTCCACTTCCGGGACAACATTTTCCAGGTGTCGGGCGGCTTGCAACTGGCCTATATCAAGGGGACGCAGACGGGTTTGCTGTTCCAAGGCAACGACTACTGGTCGTCCGGTGGAGCATTCAGCCTCAAGCAATTCACCAAGACCTACACGAGCTTGCCCGCA
>DAIRGS010000352.1:0-7329 GCA_036794395.1 Tepidisphaeraceae bacterium
CCACTCTGCCGCCTGCCTTCCCACCATTAAAGATGGGGTTTATGTAACGCTCACGTTCCCCCACCCCTTGTGTACACTCCACCCCCAAACCCGCCGCCGCGCAGCGCCCTCCCCTCCGTGCCTCCGTGCCTCCGTGCCTCCGTGCCTCCGTGCCTTCGTGCCTTTCCGCCAAATAGCAATAAAACGACAGACGCGACCGAAAAAGTGTTCGGAACTGTTCGGAACTGTTCGGAACTGTTCGGAACTGTTCGGAAACGTCTCTGCATCCCGAGAGAACGGCCTTAGTGCTCCATCCCCGGCATCGCGCCGGTGGCTTCGTTTTTGGCCGAGTCGTAGGGCTTTTTGAGGATGGGGTCCGAGGGCGCGGAAGGGGTTTTCTCCCAGGCGTCGAGATCGGGGACGACGAGCATGACGCCGTACATGCGAACCCAGTGGCCGGGGAAGGTGCAGACGTAGTCATATTGGCCGGGCTGGGTTGGGGCGGTGAAGTTAAGGGTTTCGGATTCGCCCGGCTGCACCATGGAGAGGGCTTGAAGAACCTTTGGGCTTTGTGGGATGTAGGCGGTTTTTGAATTGGCGTCGTCGGGCGGGGGCATCTGTCCGGCGGCGACAGCGATCTCCTGTAATGCGCCGGGCGCGGTGATGACCAGGTTGTGGGGCATTGCGTCGTCGTTCTGAAGAATGACCTGCACGGGCTTGCCGGCTTGCACGGCGAAATAGCGGGTGTCGTATTGCATCTGCTCGCGCAGGGTGCGCAGAACCACAACGCGAACGCCCAGGTCGCGGAGCGATTTGCGGATGGGCAGGCCCTGCTCGTCGGCGAGTTCGCCGGCCAGGTCATTTCCAAGCTGAACGGCTTGGGCGGCCTGAGGAGTCGTGCGCTGGTCGGCGGGAGTATCTTTGACGAGTTTGACGATGTCTTTGGCCAGGGGCTCGATTTGGTCCTGGGGCCATTTGTCAGCGGGAATTCGCCGAATAGATCGGACGGCGGCGTCACGAACTGCGCCGGGGGTGCCGCGAATAAGGGTGGCGAGTTCTTTGAAGACGTCGGCCTCGTGGCCCGGCATCATCCCGACGACGTCGATGGCGGCAACTTGAGTGGCATCATCGGTGGCTTTGGGGACGAGCGGATTAACGCGGTCATAAAACGTGCTGCGCAATTTGCCATCGTTGATCAAAGCGACACCGGACAACAGCGCGGGCAGGCCCTGGTCATTTTTCGATGCGAAATCCCAGACCGTATCGGGCTTTTGGTCGGCGACCGCTAGCGCCGCATAGGCGGCTTGTTTGACCAGGTCTGTCTGCGATTCGGTCGCCATGGCCTGGATCTTCTCGCGCTGTTTGGCGATAGCCGCGGGCTTCTGCGCCATCAGCAGGCCGATTAATTCGCGCGGGGTGGACTTGTCTTCGGGGTCTGCTTTGCCGATGGCGCTCAGCAGTTCAACGACCGGATCGGACTTGTTAAGCTGGGCCAGGGCATTGACCGATTCATCACGGAATTTTTTGTCGATGCCTTTGCGCGTGAGGATCGCTTCGTAAACGGGTTTGTACTTGGCATCGGTGGTCTTCCGCTCGACGGCCAGAAGCTGAGCGTTGGTCAGCCGCTTGAGCTGATAAGCGACGATCTGCGGGCTGCGATCAAGGAAGACCTGCGGGGCGGCATCTTGAGGCTGGGCGGCGCAGAAGGGTGCAGCCGGCACCGCGACGAGGAGGCTTGCCAATACCAGTGGGTGCCACGGTTTTTTCATAAGGCTGTCACATCCAAAAACGATTTCGAGGCAAAGTGCAGCCCCGGGCCGATCGGAATGACTGGCCCGGGGCGGCTGCGTTATAGCGGACAAGTGCGAATCTAAAAACGGATCATTTCTTGTTGTACTTGTCGAGCGTCCGCATCGTGCTGTCCAGGGCGTACTTGAGATAGTAATCCGACGGCTTGTTGAGCGATTCCAGGGCTACATCGGCGGCCTGCGCGGACTTGAAGAAACTGCACGCACGAATGGCCTCGAGCCGGACACGCGGCTGGTCGTCGTTGACCTGAACTTTGAGCAGCGCGAGCGGATCTTTGACCTGATCGCGCCACGCACAGAGCACGCGGGTGGCCGCGGCGCGGGCGTGGAAATCGGGCGAGCGAAGCATCTGCTTAAGGAGCGGCTCGTTGACTTCGTTCATCCACTGATACGTCCACAGGCCCTCCATCAGGTTGTGCTGATACTTGGTGCTGTTTTTATCGAGCGAATCGATGTACTTGGGCAGAGCCGCGATCACCTCGGCCCGATCGCGGCCGCTGAGCTCGACTTTGACCTGAGTGCGGGTGCTATCCTCGGGCGCTTTGAGCAGATCGAGGAGGGCCGGGATGGGGGCGCCGGCGATCTTGGCCGGCTCGAGCAGCGAGCGGCCTTCGTAGGTGATGCGGTAAATACGGCCATGCGTGTGGCCGCGATTGGGATCGCGGAGGTGATGCTGGAGGTGACCGATCAGCGGATTCTGCCAATCGAGGAAGTAGATCGCGCCGTCAGGCCCGATGGCGGCGGAGACAGGGCGGAAGTTCGGATCCTTCGAACGGATCAGGGTTTCGGTTTCAACACCCTTGAAGCCCGATCCGGCGTCTTCGAATTTGTACTGGCCAATGCCTTGAAGCTGAATAACGTCCAAGTCGAGCAGATTGCCCTGCATGCTCTCGGGGAAAGCCCGACTCGAAATAATGCACGTGCCGGGGCAGGGGCGGTAGTGCTGCTTGAAGTAGGGCTGGTAACCCTTGTTCTTATCGGGGTAATCGACGTGAGTGGAGAAGCCGGTGCCGTAATAGTTTACGTTTCCGGTGCCATCGGTGATGAAGTCCTGGCCCCAGGCGTCGAACACGTGGCCGTGCGGATTGGCAAAGCCGTGCGAGACGTAGACTTCGAACTTATGGCTCATCGGCTCATAGCGATAGACGCCGCCGTTGAAGCAGTATTGGGGTCCCCAGACTGATTCGACGTGGGTTGCCTGGAACGTGCCTTCCTGCATATACAGGCCGCCACCTGGATCGTAAACGAAGCTGTTCGCCTGGTGGTGGGTATCGGCAATGCCAAGGCCTTCGACAACGCGCTCCTTGTAGTTGGCATGATCGCCGCCGGTGGTGTCTTTCATGTACCAGAGGTCGGGGCAGGTGGCGATGTAGGCGCCGTTGTTATACACGGCGACACCGGTGGGCAGGTTCAGGTGATCGGCAAAGACGGTTTGTTTGACGGCCTTGCCATCCTTGATGTCGTAGATGAGGACCTTGTCGTTCATTTCGTCCTTGGGCTTCCAGTGGGGATAGGACGGGATGACGACCACCCAAAGACGACCTTTGGGATCGAAGGTCATTTGGACGGGGTTTTCGAGATCGGGGTATTGGATTTCGGAAGCGACCAGTTCGATCTTGAGGTGCGGCGCCAGCTTCATCTGCTTCATCGCCTCTTCGGGCGTGGGGAAGGCGAAGGTGCCGTCGGGGTTGGTGCCCTTCTGGTTGGTCTTGACGTCGATGAAGGGCGGCGTGTTGGAATCGTTGACTTGAAGGTCTTTGCCTTGAGCCAGAGCCCAGACGCGCTGATCGCGATTGGCGGTCATGACGTCGAGGATTTGCATCTCGCGCTGAAGGACTTCGCGATTGGTGACGCCGTTGTATTTTTCGTAGGACCGGCCGCCGTAGACGTTGTAGCCGTCGTTTACCTGGTAGCGGTTGTACCAGTAGAAATCCTTGTCGAGGACGGCATCGCGGAGCTTGTCGATGTTAGCCGGTCCACCACCGGCCTTGCCGAACAGGTCGTCGGCGATAGTGCCGGCAACTGCCTTGCCGCCGTCGTCATTCAGGTGAATGCAATCGATGGTCATCGGCGTTCCCTTGCCATACGCGGCGAGGGTGGGCGTGTAGAGATCGACGTAAGTGACGTTATTTTTGGTGGCCACTTCAGCGGTGGCATCGGCGTAGAGCTTGATGTTCGCGTTGTTGGCGGCGTTATCGGGGAATGCCGGGCCGGCGAGCTTTTCCTGCGCGATCGAGGAGAATAGCACGACGCGGGGGGCGGAGTGACCGTTGTATTGTTGGCCGAGCACGTGTTTGACGTAGGTTTCGAGCTGGGACTTGTAGTTGTCCAAACCCGCCTGCCCGGCGAACGATTCATTGAAGCCGAAGAAGGCGAAAATGACGTCGGCCTTTTCGTGGGAGAGCCATTCATCCGGCGTGCCAAAGCCCTGCACGCGGAGCCGCAGTTTTTCGTTGACCTGATCCGCGGCTTCGCACAGATCGCGGAAGGTAAGTTGTTGCTCGGGGAACCTGCTTTGAAGGACAGTTTCAAGCCAGCCATCGTGCTGCATGCGCTCGCCGAGCGTATTGCCGACGAGGGAAATGTGATCACCCTTTTCGAGCTTGAGGGTTGCGCCCTGAGCGCCAAATGCGCTGCTGGCGGCAATACCTAAGGAAATGCCCGCCGACGCAAGCGCGGTTAACAGCCGAATTCGAGCCATTGATTGCTCCACTATGGTGAGAGGCCTGGCGCGCTGGTGCCATCCAGCGCCGGAACCGGCCCACAAGGGCCGCTGCCAAAAGTACCCTGGCATTATGCCGCCGTTGAAACACTTTGACCAATGGCGATGCGTCAACGAAACTCAATGTGGTAAGATACAACCTGCATTGATTCCCCATCCTGGACGGAGGCTAAACATGTCGCGGATTGCAGCCGGTATTTGTCTATGCGTGTCGTTTCTCATGATTATTTCAACGGCACGAGCGGCGGATGAGTGGATTTCGTTTCAGGGGAAAGATGGACCGGGAAAGGGCAAGCGTGTGGTGTTGATGGCGGGGGATGAGGAATATCGATCGGAAGAGGGGCTGCCACAGTTGGCAAAGATTCTTTCGACGCATCACGGGTTTGATTGCCGGGTCGTGTTTTCGATTGAACCGACGACGGGGCAGATCGATCCGAACTTGCACAGCAACACGCCGGGACTCGAGGCGCTGGATAACGCCGATTTGCTGATCATACTGACGCGGTTCCGCGATTTGCCGGACGATCAGATGAAGCACGTGGTGGATTATGTGATGAAGGGCAAGCCGGTCATCGGACTGCGAACGGCTACCCACGCCTTCGAGATCAAGAAAGGCACGTACGCCAAGTGGACCTGGACCAGCAAGGTTCCAGGGTGGCAAGGCGGCTTCGGCAAGCAAGTACTGGGCGAGACCTGGGTGAATCACTGGGGGAGTCACAAGAAGCAGAGCACCCGAGCGATGGTCGTGCCGGGCATGGAGAGCACCCCCCTGCTTCGTGGAGTTAGCGACATCTGGGTTACGACCGATGTATATGAAGCCAAGCTTCCGGTGCAGGAGTCGGTGAAGCCGTTGTTACTGGGCGCGGTGTTAAGCGGAATGAAGCCCACCGATCAGCCGATCGCGGGAAAAAAGAATGACCCGATGATGCCGATCGCGTGGACCAAGACTTATAAACTCGAGGGCGGCGAGGAAGGCAAATCGTTCTGCACAACCATGGGCGCTTCATCGGATTTACAGAACGAAGGGCTGAGGCGCCTGATCGTCAATGCTACTTATTGGGCGGTGGGTCTGGATGTGCCGGCTAAGGCCGATGTGGATATTGTTGGGGAATTCAAGCCGTCGGATTATGGGGCCAGGAAGAATCATCCGCCGTTTAGGCCGGAGGATTTTGCGAAGGATACGTGGCCGACGGCTGGTAAATAAAGGTAAGGGACAATGAAGAGTGCAATTTATTTTTGCGCACTTTCACTGACCGTTTTCCCATCTCTCGCGTGCGCCGACGTCGGCTACGCAATCACGCCGATTTGCCGTCAAACGGCCGATGAGCCGCAGAAATACTCGATCAATTACGCGGGCGATTTGGTGGGAACCTATGGCTCAGCGCACGGCTTACACGCATTTCTATTTTCCAGCGGCGCGTTCACGGACTTGGGGACAGGCAATGTGCCAAGCTACGCGCAGGGCATCAACAGCGCCGGTCAGATCGTGATGAACTTTGGTGTCGCCGGCGGGGATTTTCACGGGGGTTTTTATGACCACGGTGTATTTACGGATCTCACAAACCTCACGGCAGGTAACGCGAACGGACCCTTGCGACGCGTGACCGGCATCAATGATCTTGGCCATATTGTCGGAATCAACGGCGACCATGCCGCGATGTTCGATGGCAACACGATGACCGATCTTGGAACGATCGGCGGCGGCATGAGCGAAGCCATCGGAATTAACAATAGTGACCACATCGCCGGCTGGATCGCAGTTAATCCCACCAGCTCTTTTGGTTTTGTTCGGGCATTTTATTACGACTCAACCCTCCACGATTTAAGCCCCGCTCCCGATATTCAATCTTTTTCGCGTGCCATTAACGCATCGAATCAGATCGTGGGCGGGACGTTGACCCAAACATCGCCGGGCGGGTTCACCAGCGACCGCGCATTTCTTTACGCGAACGGCACGATGACTGACCTGGGTTCGCTCGGCGGCAATTACAGCGAGGCCGAGGACATTAATGACCAGGGGCAAGTGGTGGGATGGACAGGAACCGGCGCGTTCAGCTACGCCGGCGGAACAATGACCGACCTTAACACCTTGATCGACCCCCAGTCCGGCTGGCATCTTGATGAAGCCGACGCCATCAACAGCTCCGGCCAGATTGTGGCGCTGGCGAATGCCGGAAAGCTCTATGAAGTGCTGCTCTTGACGCCGGTGCCGGAGCCAGGAATGGGTCCGCTCGGCTTGGCCGCGGGAATCATCATATTCGGGCGTCGAAGACGAAGCTCTTGGATCCCTTTTTCCGCAGTGTGATGTTCGTGCGAGACAAAGCGATTGAATCGATTTGTCTTCCAGGGCAAGGCGAACGGGTTAACAGCTTTTGTCGTTGCTAAATGACCGTGCGCGATTCCGCGCCTTTCGTGGCATGGCTTTCCCCTTCGGGTCTGCCTTCGGCTCTGAGGCTCAGGCTCGAAGAGAGCCTCAGGGTCGAAGACAAGCCATGATCGAGGGGGATGACCATCAACGCCGGGTCAGATGTGGGAAAACCAAGTTTCGACAGGTGGACAACCCTCTGAATTTGCTGGAAGAAAATGCTCCGCCAAGGCAAGTTGGTTTTCCCACATCTCACCCGGCGCCTTACCCGCGGCTCCCCCAACCACGGCTTAGAAAGCCGTGCCACGTGAATGCAATGGCGCGGAATCGCGCACGGTTATTTAGCAACGCCCCTTGACGCAGCGAATTAAGAGAACAACCCTTTGCCTTCTGATCTAGACAGGCTAGTGCTTTGTCACGCCTTTGATTTGGGGTAATCTTCGGTGGCGGTCAAG
>DAIRGS010000353.1:0-7316 GCA_036794395.1 Tepidisphaeraceae bacterium
CTTTTCATAGCGTCCCTCACCGGGCACGAGAATAGGCATTCCCGGCGATGAACGCGAGTGCGCATGTGGGCCTCCCGGGCACATGCATCAGCTCGGTGCTCGCCCACTTTCCTCTCGCCGCATATCGTAAACGTTTATGAAAATGCACTCGAACAGCATGCTCATCACCGGCGGTGGCTCTGGAATCGGCCGGAGGCTTGCCGCTACGTTTCACAACCTCGGCAACCAGGTCTTGATCGCAGGCCGGCGGGCCGAATCGATGAGGAGGGTGTGTGATGCCAATCCGGGCATGCGCTATTTCATCCTGGATGTAACAGATCCGGCGTCGATCGGCCGTGCGGCGAGCCAGGTGGTGACGGAACTCCCGGCGCTCAGTTACGTATTCAACAACGCGGGCGTGCAAGGAAGCCACGAATTCTCCGCTGACGAACGGATCGATAAGCAAGCGAGTCTTCACCGTCGGCCGCACGGCCCGGAACGTTGCTAACGCCTGCAATGCCACCAACCGCCCGGCCTTGTCTTCAACCCGAATCGATTCTGCCAATGGATCCTCCATGACTGGGAATCCCAGACCGGCTGCAAATGCCCGCCCGACCCGATGTCTGTCGCGCAGCAAGATTCTTCTTGACGGATGATAGGATATTGTTAGGGTTTGCCTTCAGCCGTCAGAACGTTGATGGGGAGGTTGCCCTTGAGCCTGGCTCCGCCAATTTATGCCCACAGTCTTCCCGGCCGGCCGCCGGCGGATTGGGAAACCCTCGCAGACCACGCTTCGGCCGTCGCCGCGCTTGCCCGAGACTTCGCTGCCGCTTTCGGGGCGGCGGAGTGGGGGGAGTTGCTTGGCCGATGGCACGACTTGGGCAAGATCCAGCCGGAGTTCCAAGTTTACATCCGGGGTGGAACACCGTCGGGACCACCACATGCGTGGGTCGGCGCCGTTCATGCTTACGTGCAAAGTAAACGATTCCTTCCCATCGCCGCAGCCATTGCGGCCCATCATGGCGCGCTGGCAGACCTCAAGGGCGACGAAGCCAGCGGGGTTCCTGTCGGTGGAACGCTTTCGGAGTTGCTCCGCAACCGTCAACGGGACTTCAGCGTGGTGCGCGCCTTACTTCCCATCGAGCCGACGACGATTCCGGTGCCGGTAGTCCCGCGATATGTGGCGGCGGTTGCTTCCGACGCCTTGCGGGTGGAGCTCTTCACGCGTTTTCTGTATAGCGCGTTGATCGACGCCGACCGACTGGCGACGGCTCGCTTCTATTGCACATTTCAGGCCGCCCTCACGACGGATGACATGCGGTGCGACGACATCGCCACGCTCGCCGCGCGCCTTGATGCCCACATCGATGCAATGGCCCCAAAGGGCTCGGCGGCGGTGGTTGAGCTGCGGCGACAGGTTCTTTCGGCTTGCCGGGCCATGACGCAACACGCGCCAGGCCGGTTCAGTCTGACCGTGCCCACTGGTGGCGGTAAGACGCTGAGCGCGATGAGCTTCGCCCTGAATCACGCCCGATCCAACAACCTTCGGCGCGTCATCGTTGTCATCCCATACACCAGCATCATCGAACAATCGGCACGCGTGTACCGCGATGCGCTAAATGACCCGGATCGGCCGGACGTCAATAACGTTCTAGAACACCATTCCAACTTGGATGAGCAACGCCTGGGTGAGCAGGATGCCCGTGGTGAGGACTTGCGCAAGCTCGCCGCTGAGAACTGGAAATCTCCAGTCGTTGTGACGACCACCGTGCAGTTCTTTGAGTCGTTACTCGCTGCCCATGGCAGCCGCTGCCGCAAGGTCCACAATATCGCCCGGAGTGTTGTGCTGCTGGACGAAGTGCAAACCCTTCCGCCACAGTATTTGCGAACCATCGTCGACCTTCTGAAGCAACTGACCGAGGGCTACGGATGCAGCGTTATTCTTTCAACCGCAACGCCCCCAGCGCTGGTGAAGCGTGAGGGATCGCCCATTCCAGGGCTGAACGACGTATTTGAGATCATGCCCGATCCTTCCGCTCTTGCCACTTCCGCGCGGCGGGTACGGATCGAATGGAGACTCCGATCCGTCACGCCTTACGCTGACTTGGCAACTGAACTACGCGGCCACCATCAGGCACTGGCAATCGTACATCGCCGCGCCGACGCCCGCGTTTTGGCTGAGGCCATCGGTGACGAATCTCTCCATCTCTCTGCTTTGATGTGCCCGGCCCATCGACTGCGAGTGATCAACGACGTACGTGATCGTCTGGCGCGGGGCGATCGTTGTCTGCTCATCTCAACACAACTGATCGAGGCCGGCGTCGATGTAGATTTTCCAATCGTCTATCGTGCGCTCGGCGGTCTCGACTCGATCGCCCAAAGCGCGGGCCGTTGCGATCGAGAAGGCCGACTTACCGCCGCCGCTGGCGGTGTACCGGGCGGCCGCATGATTGTCTTCCTTGCCGAGACGGAACCGCCGATGGGTGTGCCGACCAAAGCATTTGATTCAATGAGAGTGTTGCTCGGCCTCGGTAGTATCGATCCGTTTGAGCCGAACGATTCCATCCGCTTCTTCCGCGAACTCTACGGCAAAGCCGCTAACGATCCGCGCGATAACGAACTCGACCGTCTGCGCCGCGCATTAGCGTTCGCCACGGTTGAGGAGAAATTCAAGATGATCGATGCCGTGATGCACCCAATCGTGGTGCCGTGGGGCGAAGGGCGGGCCCGCCTCGCAGCGTATCGTCGCTCACTCTCGCGAGACACCCGACGGGCGCTACAAACGTTTACTGTGCAAGTTCGACGTTACGCATTGGATCAACTGCGAGACGCGGGCGTCTGCATGCCGGTGGAGGGGAATAATGGCACTGAATTCTTCGATGCAGTGAACGAAGGTCGGGAAGGAAGATATCACGAGCGGTTTGGACTCGATGTGCACGCTGATGGCATATGGCCGGCTGAAGATTCAGTCGTCTAACCTGTCGCCGAGCGGCTTCAAGTTTGGGCTTTAGTGACAACCAATACAAAATGCGCCGATTACTCAATTCTTGGGGAGCCTTATGAGTGTTCTTTTGCCGCCCTTGTCGCTTCGGGTTCGCGGAGCCGTCGCGTGCTTTACGCGGCCTGAACTCAAGGCCGAACGGTTTTCTTATCAAGTCATGACGCCCTCTGCCGCGCGGGGTGTTCTGGAGGCGGTGCTTTGGAAGCCGGCAATTCGCTGGCGAATCGAGCGCATCAAGGTGCTGGCCCCCATCGCTTTCATCAGTTTCCGTCGAAATGAAGTCGGCAACATTGCGGCTGCGCCAGTGCGGGAGACGGTGCTCAACGGCGGGCCGCACGATGATTTCTTTGCCGAAGACCGCCGTCAACAGCGAAACACGGTAGCGCTGCGCGATGTTGATTATGTCATTGAAGCCCGCATCGACATGACCGACAAAATGGGGCCCGACGACAATAAGGCCAAGTTCGTCGAGATGTTCCGTCGGCGAGTTGAGAAAGGGCAGCATTTTCATCAACCGTATCTAGGTTGCCGCGAATTCGCGGGCGAAGTTTCACCGGTGCGCGACGACTCGCCTGCGCCGATCAGCGAATCGCGCGAGTTGGGATTGATGCTGTGGGACATTGATTATCGACCGGCTCAGGACAAGGAGAAAGCGAATCTTGCGTGGCGTGACGGCGGCACCATAGTCCGTGGCAGCGCCCGACCGATCTTCTTCGCTGCTCAATTGGTCAATGGTGTTCTGGAAGTGCCGGCGGACCCCGAAGGCACGCTCAACCTGCCGAGTGCCGCAGGCGGAGGTGCGTCATGATCCTTCAGGCGCTCGTTCAACTCGCTGAATACGAAAAGTTGATTGCCGATCCGGACTTCGAATTCAAGCCGGTGGCATGGATCGTCCGGCTAAAGGACGACGGAACAATCGTTGCGATCGAAGAGAATCGCGACAACGTTAATGAAGGAAAAACCGACAAGAAAGGCAAGCCGGTAAAGGCGAAATGGGTAGGGCGAAAGATGCTCGTTCCCATGCAGGGCGTGCGCACTTCCGGGGACGCGGCCGCGTTCGCGGTCGATAAGGCCGAGTACATTCTGGGCGTCGATCCGGCTGCCAAGCGGCCGGAAGGAAAGTTACTCAACCGGCTCAATCTATTCTACGACGATATTCAGCGAAGCGCGGATGCTACAAAAGACCCAGCTGCCATCGCGGTGGCGGCGTTCGGCCGGCATTTGGCGGACCAGTCGCCCGCGGCGCGGACGGCGCTGTTGCCAACAGGTTTTCTGCCTGGCGAACTGTTGACGTTTGCTGTCGGCAGTGATCCGCAGCCGCTGCACGATCATCCTTCCATTCACGCGTACTGGAAAGGATTGCGCAGTCCCGCGAATTCTGACACTCCCGCAGTAGCCGGTCGTCGCTGTCTTATCACGTTGAAGCCCGTCGCCGAAGTCCAACTGTTTCGTAAAGTTAAGAACGTACCTGGCGATGCCAGTGGTGGCCTCTCGCTGGTTTCATTTAACGCTCGGGCTTGGGAGAGCTACGGCTGGCAAGGCGAAGACAATGCGCCTGTAAGTCGGGAAGCGGCCGAGGCCGCCGTGACGGCGCTGAGTCGCCTTCTTGATCCGCGACCGACGAACGGTCAGGGTGAGGCTCTGCCGGTGCGGCGTATTCGACTCGCAGATGACACGGCGATCGTGTTTTGGTCGCCAAAACAATCGCGTGAGGTCCAAGACGTTTTGGACGCGATCCCGGATTTCCTCGATCCACCTGACGAAGTAAGCGATGTCGGCAATCTGCTCGGATCACTGCGCACGGGGGTACTCAAGCCGCTCAACGAGCCAGCCGCCTTTTATGCGCTGACGCTAACCAGTGTGACGGGTCGCGTGGTAGTGCGCAACTGGCTGGAATCAACCGTAGCCCAGGTGCAAACTAAACTTCTCTCCCATCACTCAGCTCTCGCGTGTGTGCGCAATACACCGCCTGTTAAGGGACGTCCGCCACGGAACATGATGCATTTGAGCGAACTGATGGACTCTTTAGCGGCGCCGGGGCGGGAGCGGAAGATTCCCACAGTCCTCGCCACGGGTTTTCTCGATGCGGCACTCCGGGGCGTGCGTTACCCGCTTGCAATTCTACAGCGTGCGCTGCTGCGCGAACGATCAGAAGCGTCGTCAAACGAGTGGAACGACCACGTTCGCCGCGACGCGCGGGCAGCGTTGATCAAGGCCGTTCTTACGCGCGATACGAGGCTTGGAATTCAATTGGAGGCTTCGATGGATGAAAACCAACATCATCCCGGCTATCTGCTGGGCAGACTAATGGCCGTACTGGAATACACGCAGCGGCTTGCCAGCCGTGGCGTAAACGCGAGCGTCAAAGACAAGTTTTATGGTGCCGCCAGCGCAACCCCTGCCGCCGTATTTCCCACGATGATGGACTTGTTCCACAAGCATACGCGGAAAGCGCGCGACACCCGGCCAGGAGCTGTGACAAATCTCGAAAAGCTAGTCGACGCGATATTGCAGAATCTTAATACAGTGCCGGTCCATCTCGATCTTGTTGGGCAAGGACTTTTCGTCCTCGGCTATCACCATCAGCGTTACGCTCTGTACAACAAGGCTGACGCTGCCGAACTTACCGCCAATGAGGCGCCTGCCCCCGAAGGAGCACAATCGTGAGCAATCCAATCACTAAGCGATACGACTTCGTCCTTCTGTTCGATGTCGTCAACGGAAATCCCAACGGCGATCCCGACGCCGGCAACTCGCCGCGAATCGATCCCGAGACGGGCCATGGGCTTGTCTCGGATGTCTGCATTAAACGGAAAATCCGCAATTACATCACACTAGCCAAGAACCCAACCGGCTCCTCGCCAGAGGCCGGCTACGACATTTATGTGAAAGAGAAGGCCATCCTCAATAATCAGCACGCTCGTGCTTACAAGGCCCTGGAAAAAGATGGGGCCAGAATCGAAAAAGGTAAGAGCGTTGCCGGCTTTGAGGATAAGGCTCGCGACTGGATGTGCCAGACCTTTTTCGATATTCGCATGTTCGGTGCGGTCATGAGCACCGGCGTTAACGCCGGGCAGGTGCGCGGGCCTGTGCAGATCGCGTTCTCCCGCAGCATCGACCAGATCATCTCGCTGGAACAATCAATAACTCGCATGGCTGTGACCACCGAAGAAGAGTCGAAAAAGCAGGAGGGTGGCAACCGCACCATGGGCCGCAAGGAGATCGTGCCCTACGGCCTCTATCGCTGCCACGGTTTCGTGAATGCTCACCTCGCCGCTCAGACCGGTTTCTCGTCGGCTGACTTGGAACTGCTTTGGAAGGCGCTCGAGAACATGTTCGAGCACGACCGATCCGCTGCCCGCGGCGAAATGGCAACGCGAAAGCTCTTCGTCTTCGAACACGAATCGAGCCTGGGCAATGCACCGGCGCATCGCTTGTTCGACCGGGTGAAATTTGAGCGGGCAGATGTGATCAAACCCGCTCGGGCTTTCACGGATTACAAACAGGTTGATGCCGCCGCGCTAAAAGATCTGCCATCTGGTGTGACGTTGATCGAGCGGGTTTGAGAACCGACATTGGCCCTTGAATGTTCTCCGAAGAAGACCTTCTCCCGATTTCGGCGTTGCAGCATTTGCTGTATTGCGCTCGGCAGTGCGCGCTGATTCATGTGGAGCAGTTGTGGGCGGAGAACCGGTTTACGGTGGAAGGGCGGCATCTGCATGAGCGGGCGAATGGGGGGAAGCCGGACATGCGGAAGGGGTTGCGGACGGTGCGGGCGCTGCCGCTGTGGTCTTATTCGCTGGGGCTGATCGGGAAGGCGGATGTGGTGGAGTTCGGCGAGGTGAGCGGGGCGAGCGGAGGGGGAGTTGGGAGCACGGCGTTTCCGGTGGAATATAAGCGCGGCAAGCCCAAGGCGCATGATGCCGATCGCGTGCAGCTTTGTGCGCAGGGGTTGTGTCTGGAAGAAATGTTTGGGGCGCGAGTGGAGGCGGGGGCGTTGTTTTATGGGCGGACGCGGCGAAGGACGGATGTTGCGTTTGATGAAGGGTTGAGGGAGCTGACGCGGGAGACAGCCGGGCGGCTGCACGAGCTGCTGAGATCGGGGCGGACGCCGGCGGCGGTGTATGAGAAGAAGAAATGCGAGCGGTGCTCGCTGAAAAACCTGTGCCTGCCGCGGATGCCGGCGGGGCGGGCGGAACGGTACCTGGATGGGGCGTTGACGGCGGCATTGGCGGCGGCGGGGGGGCCGGGCTCGGAATGACACATCACCTGAACACGCTCTTTGTGACGACCGATGGCGCGTACCTGGCGCGGCAGGGGGAGGCGCTATTGGTGC
>DAIRGS010000354.1:0-7277 GCA_036794395.1 Tepidisphaeraceae bacterium
GGAAAACCAAGTTTCGACAGTTGGACAACCTTCTGAATTTATCGCCAGAAAATTTTGCATCGGGAGCCTCAATCGGCGATAGTCAAACATCTGCTAGGCGTTCTGCGCCACCAAATGGGTAGGCATGAGGAAGCAATTGCCGGCTTACATCGGGCCGTTGCGCTGAGCCCCTCAACGGCGGAATTCCACAATAGCCTGGGCGGTGTGCTGGGTAGCCTCGGTCGATATCTGGAAGCCGTGCAATCGCTCCGCGAAGCGGTCGCGCTTCATCCACACTATCCCGAGGCGCATAAAAACCTCGGTATTGCCTTGAATGGCCTCGGTGATCTTGACGGGGCGATAGGGGAGGTGTGCCCGTGGTGACCCGGACGGGGGGCACGTCGGTTTCGCGGGCTGGTAAGAGCATTCTCACCGCCGCCGGCCTTGGCGAGTTCGCGACGGAATCGGTGGAACAATTCGTCGACGTTGCCAGTGCGCTGGCGACCGACGTCCCTCGCTTGTCTCGACTCCGGGCGACCCCTGCGCGAACATCTCCGCGCTTCGGCGCTGCTTGATGGCGCTTCCTACGCCCGTAAGTTGGAGGATGCGTTTGGCATGATGTGGCGCGAGCATCTGAACAGCGGCACCATCCCGAGTATTGCCTGAGATGTACAGGTGCAATCGCACGTTCCTTACGCCGGGATCCCTTTCCGGAGAGTTGCGAGGCTCCTACCGAGCTCATCCGAACGGGAAAAAATACCCTCGGTAGGAGCCTCGAACTGGGCCGATGAAAACCCGCGGGTCATCAGGATTGCGTTCGTCCTGGTTTTGATGCGCCAATTTGACCAGCGCCCTCTTGCCCCCCTTCCGCTGCGCGTTCAAATCCAGATCGACCAAGCCCGTCAAAAATCAGCCCTCGACTCCCAGGCTGAAAAACTCGGCCTCAACCTTCGAGTCATCGCTTCCATGCACTGTCGCAAGTGTCGCACGGCCCCCCCGTTTTCCGCCTGAAAACCGACCTCCATGCGACACATGCGACACCCGTCGCACGAAATTCGCACGCCTGTCTCACGCCCACCCGCCATCAGGCCAATCATAAACAATTGTATTGAATGAAGTTGCAATACATACCCTCAACCCCCGCGTCGCAATACTACACGTTGCGACACTCTCCCCGCTTCGCTCCACTGTCGCACGCACCCATGCGACGCGGCTGCTTTCCCCTGACCTTGAAGTGCATAGCCACCGTGAATAAGATGCCCCCCTCGATTCCCGCGGCCGTGGCGGAATTGGCAGACGCGCAAGATTCAGGTTCTTGTGTCCACAAGACGTGCAGGTTCGATTCCTGTCGGCCGCATTAACTCAGAAGCCCCTGTTTCGCGGAGGAAACGGGGGCTTCTTCTTTTTCCGAACAATTCTTGACAACCTAACGGTTTCAAGCCGCCTGACGTTTCCGGCGAAGTAGCATCGCCACCCCCGGCACAACCAGCAACGCCGACGTCGGCTCCGGAAGCTGAGCGGCAACCGTGTCGCTCTGTAGCGTGATGACGCTGTTGGCGGGGATATTGATGCTCAACGATCCATTGCTGACCAAGATCCCGGGGATCACGGCCCAGGGCTGGGTCGCGGTCGTCAGGTATTCGATGAACGAAGCATAGTTAGCACCCGGCAGAGCAATCGTCGTCTGCGTCGCGTTGGCCGAAGCATTGATCAACTCGATCGTCATCGAATTGTCCGGCTCCACAAATGAATCAACGCTGATCCCGGTGACGGTATCCGGGGTGGCTGCCACGCGAACGGCGCCGGGACGGATGAACTTCATGAAGTGCTTCGCGGCGTTGTATTTGAGCGAAGTGGTGTCAAACCCACCCTCAAGCGTATTCTGCGTCTCGTTCTTGCCGTCGTTCATCTGCCAGTAGACGTATGCATTGACGTTGCCGTACGCGAGGGCCTGATGCATGTTCAGGGCAACCGATAATGCGCCATTGGGATGACCCGTCGAGTCGAACGAAACCCACGCGGTCTGCTCGCCGGATGTCTCAGTCATCCACGATTCCTTGCCGTCGGCCGAGATCTTGTTCCAGTAGTCCGCCCAATTGGCCTGGCTCGATCCCAGAGACACTCCGTTGCCTGAGTAGCCGTGAATGATGTAAGTGCTGAGGTAGCTCTTGGCCACCGGATCGGCCTTGATGGCATTGATGTAGCTCATCTGGGCAGCCGTGATGTCACCACCGTCTACGCCCACGTCCTCAGGCCCAATCAACTTAGTCGTAATTCCGTCGCGGGCGAACTCAGCGCCGACCGCCTTCAGAGCCGCGACATAATCGCTCGGACTGTAAACCGTGCTCGGATACGGCTGCCAGAATCGAAGTTCATTTTGAATGCTTACGCCATACATCGGCACGCCATAGCTCTGCTGAAAGCCCTTGACATACGCCGCGACGTAACGGGCAAATTGGGTCAGGTTATCCGGGGTTTGGATGAGGTAACCCCCGTTCTGATTATTGGTTGTCTTCATCCAGGGCGGAGGGCTCCAGATCGATCCAATGATCTTCATCTGATCGATCTTGTTCCCCACCGCCTGCTGGGCGAACTGGCCCCAATTCGTCTGCGGGTAGTTGCCATTGAAGTTCAGCAGATTGATATTCGACTGCAAATCCGAACTCAACGTGATCTGGCTCGGCAGGATGTCCGGGTTGAGCGGCACACGCAGAATCGAAGCGCCAAGATCCTGCGTATATTCATTGAGATAACGTGGATCCCAAACGGGTGATTCCGAAAATAGCGCAGTGCCAAACCCTTCCATGGTTTGAAATTGCGTTGCCTTGGTCACCGTAATGCTGACAGGCGGCGAGTTCTGGGCTGAACCCGGCAAGCTAGCCAGCAGAATGGACGCCAAAAACACAGTGCGCACTAAGAGCGTTGAGGGGGACATATTCTCTCCGCCACTCCGGATGGCCGCCAGGAACGTCGTCTTGGGAAACTTCTGTTGTCGAGACGACATTCTGTAAAGATAGGAAAGCAATTTCAAGTGTGAAATTGCGTTATCCCGCTTAAATTTGCCGGAGAAACCGCTTCTGCCGGCTGTAGTCTCTCATCGGACGGCGCAGACCGCGGCTTGACGAGTATTCGGTCGCTACAGTCTGGTTGGGGTGGGAAAGAAAATCGCTTATTGCAGGCAGAGTGCGCCTGCATTATCTGCAATATGATTCGACTCGAATGGTTGACGAATCGGGCGATGCGGACGAATCCCGGGATCAGACGATTTTGGAATGCACTCACCAGCCAAGTGATTAATGCGTGGAAGTACATTTTCCAATCGATGCACTTCCAGAAGCTTGGCGGGTTGACCGCACAGGCCTGCGATGCGCACATCGCTGCCACGCTTCAACAGTTCCCGCCTCAGCAGCACCAGCCGAGCCAAGGCTGGCGTCGTCGCTTCCATACAATGGCTTACGTCAATAATGATCGTCTGCGCCGTATACGCTGAAGCGAGATCCGCCAGGCGAGTCGCCTCCCTATGCGACAACCGCTCGGCAGCCCGAAGTGTAATGGATTGAATTGCGACCATATCCGTGCCTCCTACACCCATACAACATTTGCAACCGCGACTCCGCCGCAGTTCCTGCAATAGGGTCAACATCCCTACTCAGGATCGCAACGAGGCGACCTTTCAGCTATCGTCGCAAAAGCGGGACGAATTGCCGTTATCTGTATAAAAAACAAAGTTTTTATTTACGAAGGTTGCCCGGTCACATCGAACTCTAGCACAGTTTTGACCAAATGCGAGGCAGGATTGCGCAGTTTCTGGGCTGAAGTGACCAAAGGTTGGGTAAGTGATGAGAATTGCATCAATTGGCCTGATTGCCCGCTGTGCTCAACTCGAGTCCTTCGACTTCCCCGATAGCGATACTAAACTCAACCTTTCACTAGCCGGTCGCCCCCAGCATGGAAGCAACCCAACCGACCCTTCAATACATCGCCCCCCGCCGGCACCGGGCATTTGCCGCCTACTTGCCCCTTTTTAGCGTTGAGGCGTTGTGCTCGGTCGCGGGTTCTCTCCTGTCGATTGGGACGTCCTTCTATATGAAGGACCGGTTCGGATGGGGAATGCGGCAAAATTTTGCCTTGGCCGCGGCTCAGGGACTCGCCTACGTACCCGGCGCGTTATCGGCGGGCCGACTGACAAAATGGCTGGGGCGGGGCAATGCCCTGGCTATCGCGTATTCGTTATTGACCGCACTGTCCATCGTGGCGTGGAGGCTTGCCTCGGCAGGACAGGACGCATCCGCGACCGCCGTCGCCGGGGTCATTCTGTGCTACACATTTGTCATTGGGACCAGTTGGCCCATCCTGGAAAGCCTGGTGGCCAGCGGGGAACCGATCGGTCTGGCGCGACGGCTCGCTGCTTACAACGTCGTTTGGCCTGCGGCTGGAGCGGTGGCGATTGCCATTGAGGGCACACTTATCAAGTATTGGGGGCAAAACGTTTTCCTGCTCCCGGCAATCCTGCACGGCGTCGCGCTTTTCCTGGTCGCGACAAAACTCAGAACCCTTCACCAACACCAGGACGCCTCCTCCCCAATAGTTCAAGCTCATGTTGCCCCCGAACCTGAACTGCTCCATAAAAGAAAGCTCGCTTTGTGGCTCTCGCGCGCCGCGCTCCCGGCTACCTACACAGTGATTTACGGATTGATGCCGCTCATGCCATTTCTCGGCGTGATGAAGGGCCTCAGCACCTCAACCCAAACCGCCGTCGCAAGCGTCTGGCTCTTCGCCCGATGGGCCGCGTTTGCGACGCTGGCCCTGGGAACGTGGTGGCATACCCGCCCCCGCATGCTCCTGTGGGCGGCTGTCGCAATGCTCGTCGCCTTTTTCGGCATGACCTTGCCCCCAACACACGGCCGCCTCCCGGCCGTCGATCTGGCCTGCATGATCGGCTGGCAAGCCGTGCTGGGTGCGGCGCTGGGCATGATCTACTCGGCAAGCCTCTACTTCGGCATGGTCCTCAGCGAAGGCAGCACCGAGCACGGCGGATATCACGAAGCATTGATTGGCTTGGGATGGGTCTTAGGCCCGGGCGCCGGCGTCATCGCTGAACGCCTCAAACCCGGGGAATCCTGGGTAGGTGTCGCTGCCGTCGGCACGGTCATCGCCCTCAGCGTCCTGGTCGTGCTGACGACGGCAGTGGTGATGGGGCGAGTTAGTGCTACAATTGAAGACGAATAAGCAGGGAGTTGCTCGTATGCCTACCGATCTCGAAAAACGCGTAGCTGCACTCGAACAAATGGTCGCTCAAATGCAGCGCGCACAAGTGTTTGGTTCGGAAACCAATTCAAGGGCCTGGGTCGACGACCTCTATGGCAAATTTGCCGGCGACTCCTACTTTCAAGAGGCAATGAAGCTCGGCCGAGAATATCGAGAGTCACTCCGACCCGGTAAGCGTAAAGCTCGGCCGAAACGATGATTTTTATACTTGATACCGATATTCTTAGCCTTCTCGGCCACGATGATTCTCCTGAGGCCCCAAGAATCCGGCGGCACATCGCCGAATTGCCAGTAGACGACTCGGTAGCCACAACAATCATTAATTATGAAGAGCAGATGCGCGGTTGGATGGCACTGGTCGCACGTGCGAAGTCGATGAACGACGAGATTCAGACCTATTCCCGACTCTTGAAACATCTCCAGACGTTTCGTCGGATCAACGTGCTGAGCTATGATCAATCCGCCACAGCTATAGAGCAAAGACTAAAAGCTGGCAAACTGAAAATTGGCGCTATGGACCTTAAGATTGCTTCGATTGCAATCGCATCCAATGCGATACTTATAACACGCAATCTTGCAGATTTTCGCAACGTTACCGAACTTCGAACTGAAGATTGGTCCGTGGAGTAACGCGCTTACCTCACCCCCATCAACACTTCCATCGTCAACTGATCCAGCTTCTCATATGGCAACGGTGCTTCGGCCAGCGCCTTGCGATCAAGCGGAGCGGCCAGCAACTTCTTCGCATTCGCCGATGAATACTTCTTGGTTAGCTTCGACAGCGCATCCTGCTGGTTGATCACTTTGAGCAGGCCTTGAATGTCGCTATCGGCGTTCCAGCGGGCGGCTTTTTCCTTGAGGATCATGTACGTCCGCATGCAGCCGCGGGCGAATTCTTTCACGTCGTCGTAGTTGCTCTGGCGGAAGGCGTGGGCGTCGAAATGGCGGGGGCCGTTGTACTTGTAATCTTCGAGCAGTTTCACCAGGAAGAACGCGTGCTTGAGGTTGACGGAGCCGAACCGGAAATCCTGGTCGTACCGGCCAAATTCCTGATCGTTCAGATCGATGTGGAACAGCTTGCCCTGTTCGAGCGCCGCCGCCACCTGGTGGACGAAGTTCAGGCCGGCCATGTGCTCGTGGGCCACTTCCGGATTGACGCCGCACATCTCCGGATGCGCAAGAGTTGGAATAAACGCCAGATACGACCCAGTCACCGCAAAATAGATATGCCCCCGCGGCTCATTAGGCTTTGCTTCGAACGCGAACCGATACCCATACCCCTGCTCGATCGAGTATTCGCAGAGGAAGTCGATCGCCTCGCGGAATCGCTTAATGGCATCGACCGGGTTCTTGGTCGCATCGCTCTCAACGCCTTCGCGCCCGCCCCAGAATACATAGATCTTCGCACCAAACTCCGCGCCAAGATCCATCGCCCGCATAGTCTTTTGTATCGCGTAAGCGCGGATAGAAGCGTTGTTGCTGGTGAACGCCCCGTCTTTGAACGCCGGATCGCCAAACAAGTTGGTGGTCGCCATCGGCACGACCAGCCCGTTCGATTTCAGAGCCTTCTTGAAGTCGCTGACGATCTGATCGCGCTCGGAAGCCGTGGCGTCGATCGGGACCAGGTCGTTGTCATGGAAGTTGACGCCATACGCCCCGACCTCGCCCAGCAGATCCGCGATCTGCGGCGGGCTGATCCTCTCCCGCGTCGGTTCGCCAAAAGGGTCCCGGCCCGGATTGCCCACCGTCCAGAGGCCGAATGTGAACTTCAGTTTTTTATCCGGGGCGTAGTCGCTGGCCATGGGTCGGGTCCTCGTATTGATCGATCAACTTTTTGACGAAGCGTTTCCCAATATGCCGAGTGGAAAACGGGGCGCGGAGTTTCCTCGAAGTGCCGGGGGGAATCAAGAAACTGTTCGTATTTATGGGAAAAGCCGAGGGTTAATCCATGTGGTGCAATTGGGAGGTGGCCTGCGAGGTGAATTGCAGCGCTGGGAGGAGCCGGGGCGGCGCTGAGTACAGCTCTGACC
>DAIRGS010000355.1:0-7276 GCA_036794395.1 Tepidisphaeraceae bacterium
CCTTGCTCGGTGGAACTTCGAACGGAAGTGCCCTTCGAAAGCCCGGACGCCCGCCCGCGTTCCAGCAGACGCCCCCTGCCGACAAGCCCGCTCGCAAGCGTGGACGCAAGACCTTCGCGATGACAGCCGAGCAGTTCGTCCTGAGCTTCGTGAAGCAAAAGAAGAAACCCATCTCCCGCGAGATCAACGCCTCCTGGAAAGCCAAGGGGCGCCCCTTCACTGCCGACAACACGTTGGGCAAGCTGGTGAGGGACAAGAAGCTCAAGCGGACGCCGCTCGTTGGGGAACGGGGGAGCAGGTATACGGTGGCGTAGGCGATCCAAAGGTGTCCCACAACCCCGATCACGCCGCTGAGGCAATGAAAGACGCGATAAGTCGCCAAAGCGCCAACGGCACCTTCAAACCGTCGTTTTCGGATTCGGCAACACCGGTGCCCTCGAATCCCTCTCCCGCCAGCAGCTTGCCGAACTGAAAAAGCTAAATGGCCGGCATGGCGGTGGCCAGCCCTCGGATCAGGTGATTATGGGTGATGGGGCGGGGGCGGGACGTCATGGTAAGGGTGCCAACGTATTGGACCCGTTGAGCCACCCGTAGACCTTGCGAAAGTATTCTTCATCGCGTCCGGGAGCAAGACGAAGCAACTCTGAGCCGGCTGGGGTAAGAAGCCACGATGTGAATCGCATCGTTTCGGTAAAACGGTAAGTCTCGTTGCCGGCACGGATTGTTTCCCCCGCCTCGTACGTTGGGGTGTACTTCCCCTTAACGATATCGCAGGCTTCGAGTCGGAATACTTCAGATGGGTTTAACGGGAAGTGGCCTGCTTCTGGAATCGGAATGACGGAGACGCCAACGGATCTGCTCCAGGCGAATGCCGCCATTTTTTCGAAGCCCTTTCCGTCCACCGAATCCATATCCCGCAACACGCTCATAGCGCGACGCGAAAAAGATCCCGACGCCTTCACTTCGCCCGCGAGCATCTTTGCCCACCATTTTTGCATCGCCTCATCCGAGACGTCTTGGCAACCGTCCATGAACCACGCCATCCAATCGATGGTCGGCGGCCGGCACTGGATATCGTCGCCCTCTGCGGGTTGGTATTCGAGCGATCTGGCGGCAACGGAGTTGATGTTCACCTGTCGCCGCACTTCCGTTGCGATTAGCCGGTGCTTGGCATCTTGGAGCAATTCGGCAACTTCAATGTTCGTCTCGGTGGTGCGTAACTTCGCGTCCGCCATAGCCCTCGCAATCTCGCCAATGCGCTCGCATTCAGCCTTCGTTTGCCGGCGGGTGTTCCACGGGCGCGTAAACTCTCGGATGGCTTCGGTGATGCTCTTCCCGAACTCCGATACCTTGCCGATGGATAGAGGATCGTCGCTCAGGGCGCCACCTGTTGAAGCTGAATCAGCAGTCGCAAAAACGTGCCGGTCAGATAGATCATGAACTCGACTTCGCCGTGCGACCAAATATCTCCGTGCTTCACGTTCTCGTTTTGGTATTCCGCAAAGTGCGAGACGAGCGTATGAAACATCCTCGCGATTTCGCTATTCATCCCCCTCTCCGTCACCCATCGCAGCAAGTCGGTGCGATTGTTTTCCAGACTCCGACTTCCGCCGACAACCTTCCCGGCCGCCTCCTCGATGCTCTTGCGCAAATCGTCCAGAAGCTCGCGGTAAAGAGCCTTGTTGCCGGCCATATAAATTGTGAGCGCCGCGCGGAACTGAGACTCGACTTCGGGCCACGGCTCCAGCCACACCAGCACGTCATTGATAATGCGATCGTCCAAAAGCTTGGCACCGGCTGGATAGACGGTGATTTCGCCCGCGGCATCGACAATCCGGATACCGACAGTGGGGGTTAAATCGTATGCAAGCTGAAATTCCCTTAGCAGCGATGCCCGCTGTTCGTGAACGACTCGTTCATTGATGCCGACTTGACCAGCCGTCTCTTGTATCGTGCCATCAGTTGCAATGAAGGCCGTCTCGATGGTGATGGCCAGTTGCGGATAATCTTTAACTGATCTGAGGGCGTCGGGAAGGTTACATTTGTCGTCACCGCCGACGATGCGCCGGAACGCCTTCATGATTGGCTTACCGCTCAGGAAGTGATCCCACATAAAACTATTCTCGGAGAGCGCGTTCTGTAGACGGGTTTTCAACTTCAAGAAATCGCCGGTCTCGTCCGTCTGAACGTTCCACCGGCGTCTCATTGCATCGAGCTTCTGGATAAGTCGACCCGACATGCCTCTTCCGGTTTACCCTCACCACTTCCGGCTTTTTACGTCAGCAACGGGCATTATCAGTCATGGATTGACAGCGGGCAAGGGAACGCTAAAACGCCTGAAATTCCGGGTACTTTTGCGGTTTTCGATACCGGGCGATGACTGGATCATACCCGTGAGGTCGGTTCTAGAGGCAGCAACGTTTGACCGAGCTTGAAGACCTCGGAGCAATGTGTCGAGGAACTCGCGACGGGGCTGGCGAACCGCTGAATCGCCCAATGCCGGTTGATCGCGCATTTGAGCAGGGTTTCATGCTGCTGGAACGAGTCCTGCCGCCGCCAGCTCCGCAAGACAGGACCGCAGAAGCTCCTGGCTGCTGGCCGCCTGGTCGCATTGCGGTAAAAACAGCCACACGGCCACGAATCGTCGGGTCCCGCGGGAACCCGGTGCGTTCGCCGCCCCGTACAGCTGCGCCACCCACCACATCCCGTCGGCCCCACTTCGCAGATCCAGCGTCGCCCTCTCGGTTCCGCACCGTAAATCGGGCAGGATGCGGAAGACCAGGCTGATGAGGTCTGAGGTACGCACAAAACAGGCTTGGCGGTCTGGCGCGCCCGCCTGCCGAGTTCATCCCGGCCGCTTCTTTTCAGTGGCCTTCTGCTCTCTTTGTTCAATGACTTCCTCGACCGCCGCAACGACCTCCTTATGGGGAATGCCTTGGCGGGCCCGGGCTTCCTCGGTGATGGGTATGGCAATCGGCTCGGGCTCCACGGGCGCCCGCGTCATCCGCGAATACGCCTTGGTGAATTCCGCACCCAGGTAGAGGATCTGGGCGGAGAAGTAGACCCAAACCAGGACTACAACAAGCGACCCGGTGGCACCGTAGCGGTCGCCGATGCTGCTCTTGCCCAGGTACTCCCCGATCAGAAAACGCCCCAGCGTGAAAAGCCCGGCGGTGATCAACGCGCCGATCCAGACGTCACGCCAGCGGATCGTCACGTCCGGGAGAATCTTGTAAATCATTGCAAAAAAGAGCGCGCTCACGCCAACGGAAGCAATCGCACTCAGCACCCTCCAGGTGGTCGCCAGCCCTTGCACTTCCTGGTCCGCGTAATGTCGCAGGCTCGACAGGACCGCACTGACCACCAGCGACACGAGCAGGAGGAAACAGATGCCCAGAACCATGGCAAAGGAAAGGAACCGCTTGCGGAGGATGGCCAGCCACGCTGCCGACCCCGGTCGTGGAACCACTTCCCAGATCGTGTCCAAAGCCTCCTGCAGCTCGGCGAAGACGCCGGACGCGCCGAACAACAGCACGATCCAACTGATGGCGCGGGCGGCCGGGCTGGGAGTGCCGTACCGAGTGCCGGCTGCCGACAATACGTCATCTACGGCCTTGGCGCCTTGGTCGCCGAGGAGCTGGGCAAACTGCTGGCGGATCTCGCTGCGCGCTTTGCCGGTGTTGCCCAGCATGGCCGACGCGACCGGCGTAACGAGCACCAGCAGTGGCGCAAGCGACAGCACCGTGTAATAGGCCAGTGCCGCCCCCAGGCGGGGCGCCCGGTCCTCCCACCAACCGGCAAACGTCTCGACCAGCAGCCCCTGCCAGCGGGCACCGCGCACGCCGAACCGTCCCATCCAATCGCGCATGCACACGCCCCTTCCGCTCGCGCAAGGCCATGAGCCGTTCGAATCGCGGTAGTCTTACGCCTCTTCCCTCAACGCCGCAACACAAATGAAATGCCCCGGATCGCACGAGACAGCATCGCGGATTTACGGGACGTGATGGCGACGCCGCGCCAGTCGTTCG
The DNA here is from genome assembly GCA_036794395.1 of Tepidisphaeraceae bacterium. Classification (GTDB taxonomy): domain Bacteria; phylum Planctomycetota; class Phycisphaerae; order Tepidisphaerales; family Tepidisphaeraceae; genus DASXMX01. The sequence goes on from DAIRGS010000355.1 coordinate 4,029, forward strand.
CGCGCCGCTTTCGGTTGTAGAGTCTCCAACTTGCACGCCGCTACCAGATGCAGGAGGTAGCGGAGTCGAGCCAGTCGTGCCGTAGGCCCGCTGCCTCTGGTCCCGGCGCGCCGGGGCCTTTCAACACCAGCGGGCCTACCCTCCACCCCATGTTCCCGGCGCCATCCTTATTGTTTCCGACAGCACCACTCAACGGATTAAGGGCCAGAGAGAGAGGGTGCCGGAGAGAGGACCGGCCCTGGAGGTCCTCTCTCCTGCATTCGCATTTTCAATGTTCTCGGAATTGCCGATCGACTGCCGCAGGGTGGGAACGATCCTCGCGAAAAGGCTTAGATTAGACCAGACCACCCGCCAGATCCTGAATGCTGGAGGGGGAGCGAATGATCATTTCATCCATTACCTGATGGACAAAGCCATGCGAGACTGTACGGATGCTCATCCTTTTCATCATCCTTATTCTGCTCACCCTGGGTAGCTTCGGCGGCGGGTTCTACCAGCCGGCCTATCGCACGCACGGCATATCGCTGGGTACGATCCTGTTGATCGTATTGCTGCTGTGGATGTTCGGCGTGTTCGGCAGCCGGCCCTTTTAGCGGGATCCCCTCGAGCATTGCTGCCCGGCGGCACGGGATCACGGATCGAAAGAGTGGTGCGGCGCCGTCGGCGAATTCCGCTCGAATATGTGGCCCCCGTGGCCCGCCCGTTGAGGTGAGAGGCGGGCGTCGGCGGCGTCGGCGGGGACGCGGCGGCGTTTCGGTTGATGGCCTCCTCCGCCTGCTGGTACAGACCGTCGATCTGCCGTTGAAGCTCATCGGGCTTGGCCAGGAGCGACTGGTCGAGCTCCGCGACGATATTGATGCTGGCACCGGTGGACTGGTAGTCCTTGCTGGCCTTGCGGCTGAGGAAGCCCTGGCGTTGACGGATCAGGCCAAACCGCTCGCCGCGGGTCTGAAGCCTGCCATCAGGAAGACGCGGCGAGATCTCACTGTCCCATCCCTTGTGACGCGTTTGCAGGCAAATTGACGTCGTCCAGGAAGCCAACCTCGTTGCGTTTCAGGCCGCCGCCAGTGATTGCCGGGGGATTAATTTGTTTGGCAGCCTTCAAAAGCGCTTTTTAGATCTGAGGGGCAGACCGCAAGCGGCAACACGTCACCGTGCCCAATCAATGACCTCACGGGTTTTCGGTGGCTTGTGTCCGCCCCAGTACGAGCCTTCGCAGCCGCCCCATCGCCACATCAACCTCGCAGACCCTCTCTCGAAGCGCCTTCGACAGGTCAATGCCCGCTGCGTTCCCCAGGTGGTTCTTCCCATCCGCCCGCACACCAATCACCTGACAGAGCCTGTCCCACTGGCTGCAGATCCTGTCCAGCTTGACCATCGCCTCGGCGTTGTCGGCGTGGCAATCGCCCGCGCTTTCCTGCCCCTCGATGGCGGATGCCGAACTGCTTGTGGATCTCCATCAGCAGTCTCCCCCCACTCCAGTGATTCTCGATCAGCTCCCACTGCGCGTTGCTCAAATCCGATGGGTATGGCTTCCGTTCCATCCCTCTCCTACGACGCCCAACTCTGCCGCGTTCTTAAACATGCTTTTAGAGGCTCTAAGTCAATCTGATGCCGAAGCTTCTGCCGCCGGTTCGACATCCCCGCCAAATGCCCCCCGTGAATCTGATCGACCGGCACCCCATATATCCGCGAGATCGCGTGCCGGCACAACGCCTCATACTGCAACCCCGTCATCTTCGGCCCATAGTTTTCGCTCATCCCAACGTTCTATCACGGAACCGAACAAAATGCTAACAAAAAATCGCGTATCCCCTCGTCCTTTTCTGCCTTGTGTGGGGCCGACATTCGTGTCCGTACCGAGTCCGCGAGCGCGCGATGTACTCGTCCCGCCGAGCGAATTCCGAAAAATCCGTTTCGCCGCGACTAAAAGGAGCGCTCCGCCCATTCCAATTCGGCACTCAGCAACATGTTGGTAACCGCAGATGACGCAGATGACCGCAGATAAAGCCCCATTTTTTGAAATCCGAAATCTCAAATCTGAAATCACCCCCCAGTCTCACTGAGCAAAGCGAAGGCCGTGGGAGACGAAACCCTTCCCAGCCGCAGATAACGCCGATGGCCGCAGATACAAATCCCTTTGTTGAATTCTGAAATCAAAAATCTCCCCGCCTTCTGGGCCGTCTTGTCGCGCTCGCGCCACCGCGATAGCCTTGCCCCAATGGGATCATGTCCGGACGCGGTCAAGCGGCTCATTGACCGGTTCAACCAGCAATCCGATCACATCCGCTCGCCCGATTACAACGAAGCGCGCATCCGCATCGACTTCATCAACCCCATGATGAGCGAACTGGGATGGGACATAGACAATCGCCAGGGCTTCGCCGAGCAGTACCGCGAGGTCGTCCACGAAGACACCGTCAGGGTCGCCGGCCAAACCAAAGCCCCCGATTACTCTTTCCGGATCGGCGGCGCCCGCAAGTTCTTTCTCGAAGCCAAGAAACCCGCCGTCGATATCCGCAATAACTGGGAGCCCGCCTACCAGCTTCGGCGCTACGCGTGGTCCGCCAAGCTCGCGTGCAGCCTGTTGACCGACTTTGAAGAGTTCGCCATCTACGACACCCGCATTCAGCCCAAGCAGATGGAAAAGGCCTCCGTCGCCCGGCGCGAGTACATCCGCTACACCGACTACCCCGATCGCTGGGACTTCATCACCGGCACCTTTTCCAAAGATGCCGTCCTCAAGGGCGAGTTCGACCGCTACTGCGAATCCAAAAAGGGCAGGGGGGCGCAGCTTTTTGACGATGCGTTTCTGGCTGAGATTGAGGAATGGCGAAAGAGCATCGCCAACAGCCTCGCCCGCAACAACGAGTCGTTGGACGAACCCGCGCTCAACTTCGCCGTCCAGCGGATCATCGACCGCATCATCTTCCTCCGCATCGCCGAGGACCGCGGCACCGAAACCGTCGGCCAGCTCCAGGCGCTTGTCAACGGCGACACCATCTACCCGCGCCTCGTCACCCTCTTTCGCCGCGCCGATGAGCGCTACAACTCCGGCTTGTTCCATTTCGCCAAAGAAAAAGACCGCGACGAAGCCCCCGACACCCTCACGCCTGGCCTGAACGTCGATGACAAAACGCTCAAGGGAATCATCAAGGCCCTCTATTATCCGCAGAGCCCCTATGAGTTCACCATGGTCTCCGCCGACATCCTCGGCAGCGTCTACGAGCGCTTCCTCGGCAAGGTCA
>DAIRGS010000356.1:0-7256 GCA_036794395.1 Tepidisphaeraceae bacterium
TGGATCGCAAACACCCCCCTCCCTACCCTCCCCCGGCGTACCGGGAGAGGGAAGAAAGGGCGGCCGCCGAAACTGTCACGCACCCGAGCAGGGTCTAAAACATTTCGGCATTGCCTATCACACCGTCTTCGCCTCTGTAATCTGCCCCATTAAAAACTTCACCAACAAAACCTGACCCACCGCCGGTGGCGCGCTTAGCGCGTGTTGCGGCACGCGCAGGGACATCACATTCCCTTCCGTGTCGTTCGTTCGCACGGCGTGCAGCTCAAAATACTGATCGCCGTGAATCGTAAATGGATTGACGGCTTCCACGCGCACCGTCCAGCTTCCGATCATCGGGGGTTGCATCGCAGCTCCTCATCATCAATTCGCTCATGCCATTCTACACATGCCGGCAAAGCGCTTCGCGACGCATACTCCAGATGAATCACCCGCCGATGCCCCGGCACGCTGGCCACCGACGAAGCATGGAGCAGCAATGGTCGCATCAGTACAACTCCCCCGGCTTGAACCATGCAACTCACTGACTTCACGTTTTGCCGCCAAGTCTTCACGCCTTCCGACGAAATAAATCCGCCGCCATGAGATCCCGGCAAAACCTGTAACGGCCCATTCTCCATCCCGCAGTCATCCAGGTGCAGCCGGATCGTCAACATCTTCTCCAGAACGCTCGCCGGAGGCTGCACATGCACAACACCCGCCTTTCGCAACCACGGCCCAAACCCAGGCACTTCCACCTGCTCGCGCACGGCAATCGACACATCCTGATGCCACGGCACCTTCCAGTTCGCTCCAGCTGTCTTATCGAAAAACAAACCCCGCACCACGCGAGCCCCGGCCCCAAGCGCGGGCTCAACCAACCTGCCAAGCAATTCTGATGACGCTAACTCCCGGACCTCAGCGGCAACCGAAAGCAGATTCCGAATTGCGTACGTCCTGGCGTTTCGCGCGCGTACTCCATGGCCATCGCTCAAAGCGCGAACGCAACCAATCAGCCGTTGAACGTCTGCCTGATTGATTACGTCGGAAATGATCGCATACCCATTGACGTCCAGCGCGCGTATCCACTTTGGATTGGGATGTCGCATTTTTAAAGCCGGGCCAACGTTTGCTCGAATGATTGCACCCCCGTGCTTGCCCCCAGTGCCGTGCAGCAATCGGCCGCGGCACGATTGGCAAATCGAGCCATTTTCTCCAGAGGCATTCCGCGGAGTAATCCTGTGATCAAGCCGCCGAACCAGGTGTCGCCCGCGCCCGTGGTATCCACCGCGCGAATCGGATACGCCGGTGCCGTAACCGCCCGGCTTCCGTCATCCAAGTAGCATCCCTGCGCATCAAGCTTGATGCCGATCAGCCCCCGCTTCATGTACCGCCGAAATCGCGCCACCATGCGGACAGGATCCGTTTCCCCCGTCAACGCCGCCGCCTCCGTTCGACTCGGCGCAAAAACATCCAGGAACGGCAAGATCGGTTCGAGGGCTTCCCACGATCCCGTTGGATTCACCGTGTCCAAGGCAATCTTGGTTTGGGGCGCGAGTTCTTTCAGCTCTGCCAACACCTTTGGCAGATCCGGAGTAAGCCTGGGCAGCAGGCCGAAATAGCCGATCAATACACAACTGCACTTTTGGAAAATCGGAAAGCACCTTCGGAACGCCTGGGCGTCCAACAGCGCCGTCACTCCCGGCACGTGAAAGAAGACCCGCTCGCCGCCCGGCTCAACTGCCACAATCGAGCTGCTGGTTTGCGCCCCCGTATTCTCAAACACCCCCGAAGTATCCAGCCTGGCCTGCACCATCGCTTCGACTGCCGCCGACCCAAGAATGTCGCGCCCCACCAATCCCGTCGCGGCCACCTTCAACCCAAGCTTCGCCATCGCGATGCCCGAGTTGCATACATTCCCCCCTGTCGTCAACGTGATCGAGTTGGTAATCACCAACCCCCCGGGCGCCGGCGGATGACGCAGGTCCATCGGCTCAGAAATCAGATCCGCGACGATCAATCCAAAAACTGCGGCGTCCATGGGAAATTCATTATTGAATTCTGAATGCTGATTGCGCAATCAAAACGCCCAATTCGCATCCTACTTTACACTCAGCACCCAGCCCCCTCTTCATTCCGTATCAATATGACTAAACGCGTCCAAAATAAGTGTGGTGAGCTCGCCGTCTTCCTTACGGATCTTCAATCGGTCGAGCCAGAGCTTGTCGCCTTTGGAGTGGGCATACCAGCTGCCGGTCTGTTGCTGATCATAAGACACCACCGTCCCGCGCACCTCGCTGGTCCACGTATGATCGCGAGCGGCAATCTGCTGTGTCACTCGAACCCGAGCGCCGGGCACAAGCTGGCTACGAAGAGACTCTTGCATGCCGGGCAAGGTAAGGGCATTACCCCAAAACGTCAAAGGCCGCGCATGTAGCGTAATCGCGTTAACCTTAGATCGAGACTCCGGGGCTACTGCGCAACGAAGCATTTCGGACCCACTTCACATTCGACAGTAAACTCACATCAAATCTCGAACCTTTACACCAACTCCACGCGCTCGCGTTTGGGGCTCTTGCGCGTGTACTCCGTCGCCGCCTTGATAAACCCAAGGAACAACGGCTGCGGCCGCAATGGCCGGCTTGTCAGCTCCGGGTGCGCCTGCGTGCCCACAAAATACGGATGAACACTTTGGGGCAGTTCAAGCAACTGCATGATCGGCTGCGTCGGGTGCTTGCCGCTGAAAATCATGCCGTGCTGCTCGATCGTGGAAATGTACTTTGGATCCACTTCATACCGATGCCGGAAACGCAGCCGGATGCGCGTCGCGTTATCAAACAGCCGCGACACATACGACCCGGCCTTCAGTTCCACTTCCTTCCCGCCCAGCCGCATATTCCCGCCAAGGCCTTCAATCTTCTTCTGCTCAGGCAACACCGCGATTACCGGATTCTGGCAGTTGGGCTCGAATTCGCTGCTTCCCGCACCGGGGATATTGCACACGTTTCTCGCGTATTCGATCACCGCCATCTGGAAGCCCAGACACAGTCCCAGGAAAGGAACCCCGGCCTCGCGGGCATACCGAATACACTCGATCTTTCCCTCAGTTCCGCGCACCCCAAACCCGCCCGGCACAATGATGCCTTGGCAATCTTCCAGCCGTCTCTCGACGTTTGAACGATCAATCGCCGTTGTATCCAGCCACCGCAATTGAACGTTCACCCCCAACTGCACGCCGCAATGCTCGGATGCCTTGATGATGCTGGCATACGCATCCCGCAACGAGGTGTATTTCCCGGTGACCGCGATCGTCACTTCCTTATTCGCCTTGCCGATCCGATCCACGAACCAGCGCCATTTCATTCGCGCCTGATCCTCATTCCGCTGGTTCACCCGATCGTGCATATCCAACAGCGTGAGCACTTCCCGATCCATCCCGGCCTCCCGCAGCGTCTCGGGGATCAGGTAAATGCTTTCGACATCGTGCATCGACACCACTCGCCGCATGGGCACATTGGTGTACATCGAAATCTTCTCGCGAACCTTCTCTTTCACCGGACTGGATGCCCTGCACGCAATAATGTGCGGCATGATCCCCACTTCCATCAGCCGCTTGATCCCCAATTGCGCGGCTTTCGATTTCTGCTCTCCCAGCGCATTAGGCTCGAGAATGTAAGTCAGCGCGACAAATACCACCGAACCTTCGCCCTCCTCATAAGCCAGTTGTCGACACGCCTCGAGGTAATGCGCGTTCTCATAGTCGCCCACCGTCCCACCCACCTCGACAAACACCACATCCGCATTGCTCTTCACTGCCAGCTCGCGCAGCCGGAGCTTGATCTCACCGGTCACATGCGGAATCGCCTGCACATCCCTTCCCAGATAGCTCCCCTCCCGCTCCTTCTTGAGCACCGCCGACATGATCTGGCCATTGGTCGTGAAGTTCGCCGCCGACAGGTCCTGATCAAGCAGCCGTTCGTAGGTGCCCAGATCCATGTCGGTTTCCATGCCGTCATCCAGCACGAACACCTCGCCATGGCGGTACGGATTCAGCGTCCCCGAATCGATGTTGTAATACCCCTCCATCTTGATCGGCGCCACCTTCAGCCCCTTATCCTGAAGCAGCTTCGCCAGCGACGAAGAGAAAATCCCCTTGCCCAGCCCACTCATGACCGTGCCCACGACGATCACATACTTGTGATGGCCAGGCCGGTACCCCTCCGGCATCGGCGTGTAAAACTCCGTCTCTTCGGTCGATTGCCCAATCTTTGCCAGCAAGTCTTCATTACTCATTTCAGATCCCTTCAATAGCGCACTACCCGAGGCGAAGCGATTAACCAACGAACGAATTCATTAACCACAGAGGGCACAGAGGTCACAGAGAACACAGAGAAGAAATACTCACGCAAAAAAATCAGCTCATTCCTGTAATCCAATTACCCTGAAATCAATCCTCTTGGATTTCTCTGTGCCTTCCTCTGTGTTCTCTGTGCCCTCTGTGGTTAATCTTTCTTAACTTCCCGCCGCAAATATCGTCCGACAAAGTCCTCATACTGCTCCGGCGTGTCAATTCCGTGCGTCGCGTGCCGGACGATCAAAACATATATCGACTTGCCATGTTCCAGCGCACGCAATTGCTCCAGCTTCTCCACCTGTTCCAGCGGAGTGGGCGGCAAGGAGCTGAACTGCAACAAAAAATCACGACGGTACGCGTAAATCCCCAGATGGAGATAATACGGCAACAAAGGCGCCGACGTCGAATCGCGATGAAATGGAATCACAGATCGCGAAAAATACAGCGCCCGCCCCTCCAGACTCAACACCACCTTCACCAGATTCGGATCCTTTGGATCGGCCGCATCGGCAAATCGGGTTGCCGCCGTCGCCATGTCATCTGAAGACGTTGCAAGCCGATCGATCAGCGCATCAATCGTGTCCGGCTCAATTTCCGGCTCATCTCCCTGCACATTCACAATGATCGATTCATTTAATCCCCGCGCCACCTCGGCCACCCGATCCGTCCCGCTCTGGTGGCTGGCGCTGGTCATCACGCAGCGCGTCTCAAACGGACGCAGCGCATCGACGATCCGTTGATCGTCCGTCGCAACAATTACATCCCGTACCAGACTGCACTTGCGCGCCTGCTCAACCACATGCTGGACCAATGGTTTGCCAGTCCGAGCGGCGAGAATTTTGGCGGGAAAGCGGGTGGAACCAAAGCGGGCGGGAATGACTACAATTGCGGGCTTCAAACCGCAGAGCGACTCTACTTATCGACCCCAGTGCTGTCAAACCCTGCAAATCTCACCGACAACAGCGTTATCAGGATCGCGCTTTTGCCCAGCGCTTACGCCCGCGCAATCGAGGACGGGGACCCATCGCCACAGAATCACGAGTACTCCCGTCTCACAAACGACTCAGTTTACCCTCGAGCGGGTGACGGCAGTCGAGATTGCCGGGGGATACGTCAAGAAGGAAGGTGAAGATTTGGGATAAAGTGCGAAGGGTGTGATTCGTTTGGGAGGTAAGGTTGGATTTTGCAGTCGAGTTGGAAAGAGGAAGATTTGGGGAGATATGCTGGCGCTGAGAGCTGCGGGCATGAAAGCTTTCCCCGGAGTAAAGGGGCCGCTCTTCACGGCGGTGTCGAAACAGCCTTGGGGATTGAAAATAAGACAATTGGGAATCGCTTGTGCGATGCGGGACGGTTTGGGGGGCGGTGTTGGTGATCGAGTGTCGTGTAATCGACCGCTGCGCCGCGTCCTGCTGCGGGATCAACGTCCTTGCCACGGGCGGGAGAAGCGGCGCGAATGAGGGAAGTTGTATGCTTGCCCGTCATGGCCGTTGCTGCTGCGCGATGGACGCGGCTTGGCCTGGGGGATGGGTGATTGTCGTTCGCCCTCGGAAGCGAAGGGCGAGAGGGGAACTTCAATGTGGGGGCGAGAGCGACCGGCTGGGTGACCGAAAACGGCTATGGGTTGGTGATGGGCTCGCCGTGGAAAAGGTGGATGTCACCTTAACAGCCTCCACCTTAACAGCCTCCTCGCCGGGTAAAAGGTGGATGTCACCTTAACAGCCTTCGCCGCTGGTGTTGCCGGTGAGGTCAATTCGCCGGAATGCGCACGGTCGCGTCTCTCACGTCAAAGTCGTCATTCCCCATCCGCACGGAGATGTGGTATTCACCAGGAGTTGAGCAGTCCACGTCGAGTTTGGCGGCGAACCCGGTGTTTGGCTCCAATGTAAACGTTCCCCGCACGCGCTGGTGCAGAACGACCCCGCCGCCGCCCAAAACACCCTCCGGCGGCTTCGGCTTCATCAACGTGAGATACACGGAAACCGGCGCACGCGGGACTTCCACTGGGTCTTGTGAGATGTTGAGGATTTCCATCCAGCAGGACCATTTTCCAGTGGCGTCACGCACTGGCTTTACGCCAACTCGAACGCGTGGAGTTGTCGTGTGGGACGGTTTGGTGGTCGGGACCGCCTCAGATGGCTGCGTCGGCGGCCTCATATTCGCGATAGATTGGGCATCAGCGCAAATCAGCAGCGATAGGATTGAGGCGATGGAAAAGATATGGCGGCACATACCGCGATTTTAACCGATTGGTCCCACTAGGGCAGCGCGTTGACGATCCGGGCCGGCGCCGGGTACAGGTTTTGCCCGGCGTGGGGTGAGGTTGGGGGAGTTGGCGTTGCCTGAGTTGAGATGGGTCAGGCGGTTTCGGGTTCGATGATGACTGCGGTGCCGTAGCAGAGGACTTCGGTGGCGCTGGAGCCACGGCCGCCGCCGATTTCGGAGGCGTCGTAGTGGAGGCCGACGATTGCGTTGGCTCCCAGTGATCGGGCGTGATCGATCAGGAGGTCGTAGGCCTGCTGGCGGGTTTGCTCGCACATCTGGGTGTAGGCGCCGATATGGCCGCCGATGATGGCTTTGAGTCCGCCGAGGATTCCCTGGCTGATGGTGGGTGACCGAACGATAATTCCGCGCACGACGCCGAGGTACTGGCGGATGCGGTAGCCTTCGATCATGAAGGTTGTGGTGACGATGATGCTTTGCGAAGGAAGCGGCAGGACGGACATTGGAGTTCCCTGAGCGGCTGCGGCCGCGGTGAAGGTTTCGTGGCTAAACTGGTGCACTTGAAAGCATGGCGGATCGTTCAAGACGTTTCAATTGTCACGTCGCGGCGAAACGGGGCCTTTTGGAATTTTCAAGATTCGGCATTTGGGTGAACGGTGAATCGGTATCGACGCGGTTTGGCGAGGTGGGGATTGCGGCGCTC
>DAIRGS010000357.1:0-7232 GCA_036794395.1 Tepidisphaeraceae bacterium
GCTTGCTCGGGGGTGACGAAGTCGGCGAAATCCTGGGTGCCGCGATCGTTGAGGAGGATGTTGGGCTGGAGCTGGCGGACTTGCTGCATCAGTTGGCGGGCATCGGGGGCGGCGTCTTTGGGCCACCAGACGTCGAACCAGAGGAGATCGATGGGGCCGTAGTGGGTGAGGAGTTCTTTAACTTGGTTGGATTCGTAGGTCGCGAAGTTGCGCCAGCGGTCGGGGTGGGATTTGACGTAGGTTTCGTCGATGGTGGTTTTGCGATGCCAGTCGCCGTCAGGGTGGTGCCAGTCGATGTGGGAGTAGTAGAGGCCGACCATCAGGTTTTGGGCGCGGAGGGATTTGACCAGCTCGGCGGTGAGATCGGGGTGTGGGGATTGGCTGTAGGGGCAGTCGGGGGCGGTGATGCGGTAGTCGGTGTAGGCGGTGTCGAAGTTGCAGAAGCCGTCGTGATGCTTGGTGGTGAAAACGACGTATTTTGCGCCGGATTCTTTGGCGATGCTGGACCATTCGTCGGGGTTGAAGTTTTTGGGGTTGAAGGATTTGTTGAGGTTGAACCATTGCTGGCGTTGTTGAGCGTTGTCCGTGGTGGCGAGGGGCCAGATAAGGCCGGATTCGGTTTGGGACCAGGGGCCGAAGTGGATGAAGAGGCCGAGCTTGGCGGATTGGAATGAGGCGAGTTGGGGTTGGGGGGCGTGCTGGGCGAAGGTGGGGGTGGTGAGGAGGAGGAGGAGGAGGAGGATTTGAGATTTCAAATTTGAGATTTGAGATTGGGGATGGGGGGAGGAGAGGCACTCGGCATTCGCCCTCACCCCGTCCCTCTCACGTTCGGCAAGCTCAGTGCAGGCCCGGTGGGAGAGGGGGCAAGAGGGGCGCGCGGGAGAGGGGGTATTTACATGCACCGGGGGGAGGATATCATCCCGCCGACCTGCGGCAAACGTTACTATCGTGTTTACAAGCCTCTATCGATATCGGACTTTTATCTGGCAGCACGCGCTGGCGGACTTGCGGCATCGGTATGCGGGGACGGGGATGGGGGTGGTTTGGAATGTGTTGCATCCGCTGGCGATGATTGGGGTTTATGCGCTGATCTTTGGGTCGATCATGGGGCGGGAGTTGCAGGAAGTGCCGGGGAAGTTCGGATTCACTATCTATATTTGTGTGGGGTTTTTTCCGTGGATTGCGTTCAGTGATTGCATCACGCGCGGGGCGTATTCCCTTTCGGGAAACGCTGCATATTTGAAAAAGCTTCCGGTGCCGGAACAGGTGTTTGTGGCTGAGACGGCAGCAGCAGCATCGATTACGCTAGTGATCAGCCTGGCGATGTTCATGCTGATCGCGATTGCGTTAGGACTGCGGCCAACATGGCACTGGCTGCTGTTGCCGGTACCCATTGTCTTATTGCAGGCGATCGGCTTTGGATTTGGTTTGATCGTTGCGACACTGAATGTGTTCTTTACGGACATCGCCCAGCTTCTGGGGATCGTGTTGCAGGTCGTGTTCTGGCTGACTCCGATCGTTTATTTGCCGAAACAGGTTCCGCAATTGACGCGTGTCCTTGAATTCACGCCCGCGACACCGGCGATGCTGGCCATTCATGACTTGTTTTTGTGGGACAGGTCGCCGGAAGTGTGGACGTATTGGGCGATGCTGGCGTGGGCGGTGGGCACGATTGGGGTGGGGTCGATTCTGTTGAATCGCTTGCGCGGCGAGATCAGGGACGTGTTATGAGCGGCGTGGGCAAGCCTTTGGTTTGGGCCGAGGGCCTGAGCAAGCGGTTTAAGATTTATCCCAAGCCCAGCGGGCGGCTGGTGGAGTGGTTGACGGGCGGGAGGAAGTCGCGGCATCAGGATTTCTGGGCGCTGCGGGATCTCAACGTGACGTTGAGCCGGGGCGAGTGCCTGGGGATCGTGGGGGCGAATGGGTCGGGGAAGAGCACGTTTTTGAAGATATTGGCGGGGACGCTGACGCCGACCGGGGGGAGTTGCCGGGTGGATGGGAAGGTGATGGCGATTCTGGAACTGGGGACGGGGTTTAATCCGGAATTGACCGGGCGGCAAAACATTCATCTGGCGGCGCAGTTGCTGGGGATTGGGGACGATTATGTCAGTAGGCGGATGGGGGATATCGAGACGTTCGCGGGGCTCGGGGAATTTATGGATCGGCGGATCAAGCTGTATTCATCAGGGATGCAGGCTCGGCTGGCGTTTTCACTGTTCGCGTTTCTGGAACCGGATGTGCTGATCGTCGATGAGGCGCTGTCGGTGGGTGACATCTCGTTTCAACGGAAGTGCTACCGGCACATGGAAGAGATGATCGGGAGTGGGAAGCAGGCGGTGGTTTTCGTGACGCATGATCTCCATGCGGTGAATAAGCTGTGCACGCGGGCGATCTGGTTGAAGAACGGGCATGTGGAGTTGGAGGGCGATCCTCCCGAAGTGGTCGAGCGATACCAGAGATTCATGCTTGGCGCGGATGTGGAAGTCTCAAAGGAAGCCCAGGGACCGCGTCCCTGGGCATTGGATGAAAGCGGAATTCCTCAATCGGGGCGGTTGTACCATGGGGAAGCAGCGGTGTTGTATCCTTCAAACGGCGCGGAGGTCCTGGGGTTGTGGCTGGAGCAGGAAGATGGGACGGTGACGCAACTGGTGCGGGCGGGAAAACCGTTCAAGATCTGTTACGCGATCCGGTTTACCGCGCCGGCAATGCAACCGGTTTTTGGGACGCGGGTGGCGACGGCGCGCGGGGATGTGTTGATTGGCGTGAACACGAAGATAACGGGAGTTCGCACGGCAGATTATGGGGCGGGGGATATTGAGATCGTGCGGTGGCCGGTGATGGCTGGGTTGGCGGCGGGCGATTATTTTGTATCGTGCGGATGTTCGACGTATGACGACCCGCTGAATTTTCTGGCGCGCGAGGTGGATGCGTATCGTTTCGCGATCACCGGCGCCGCGGCGACGGGCGCGCTGTGCCAACTGACCGGAATGCCGCAATTGGCCGGCGTCCGCTGTACCGCATGATCGATCAAGACGGACACAATCTCGCGTTTATTCTTGGGTTGCCTCGATCGGGGACGACCCTGCTTTCGGTGATTCTGGATAAGCATCCGCAGGTGATGTGCCCGCCTGAGCCTTGGATCATGCTGGCGCTGGAATCCGTGGGGAAGACGTGCATCCGCCACCCTGCCGATTCGCGATTGATCGGGCAGGCGGTTTCGGAGTTTTCCGATGCTGAGGCAAACGTCGCGGCGGCGCGGGCGTTTGCGACGACGGTTTACAATCGACGACTGGATGGGGCGGCGGGGAAGAGCGTTTTCGTCGATAAGACGCCGCGGTATTACCACATACTTCCATTCGTAAGACAGACGTTTCGCGAAGCGAAATGGATCTGGCTTCAGCGGAATCCGCTGGACGTGGCGGCTTCTTATAAGGGGTCGTGGAAGATCAACCTGGCGGAGGTGTTGAAGGGAAACAATGAATATCCCGCCTGGAGCTTTGACATTGTCGTGGGGCTGGATCGGCTTTGCCGGGAGGTGGATTTCAGTGATCCGCGGGTGCTGGCGATTCAGTATGAGCAGTTGGTGACGGACGCGGAGAACTGCACGGCGAGGGTGATGCGGTTTCTGGGGTTGGAGCCGGCGGCGGACCAAACGCAGTTTGATCTGGCGAATTCGAGCTTTGCCAAGAGCTTTGCGGGGGACAAGAAGATTACCGAGACGGGCAAGCCGCACGCGCAGTCGATTGGGGCTTGGAAGAGCGCGTTTAACAAAGATGAATTGCAGGTGCTGCTGGATTTCATCGGCGTGGAGACGATGCGGCAGTTGGGGTACGGGGCGGCGGTGAATGAGTTGAAGGCGATGGGGGTGAATGACTCGGGTCCACACGTGACAGCGGAGCGGCGCGGGCGGGTGCTGCAGATTTACGCCGATCGATTGGCGGATGTGCAGGCGGCGGCGCGGGTGGATGTGCCGATGCCGTGGACGCAGCGCATTGACGCGGAGCTGGCGGAGCGAAAAGCGGCGATTGAAAAGCTCACGGGAGAGCTGACGCAATCACGGACGCGGGAACAGCAGCTTGGGAGCGATATCAAGACGTTCATGGAATTGTCGAAAGATACCGCGGCCGACCTGGAGCGGGCGAATGCTTCATTGGCGGAAGCGACGACACGATCAGATGCGCGCGAGCAGGAAATCGAGGCGGAAAATCGAAAGAAGCAGATTGAGATCGCGGACCTGACGCGCAACGCGGCAGATTACAAGTTCCGTTACGAGGAGTTGCGGGCGAAAGCGCCGCTTCCCGTGAAGGCGTATCGGTGGGTATCGGGAATCGCGCAGCGGGCTATTGTGGGTTGGCCGCACGGGCGGAGGAGGACGCACCGGCCGCTGCCATCACTGACAGTGGTGACGCCGGTGTTTAATGGGGAAGCGCATATCCGCGAGGCGATCGAGTCGGTGCTGTCGCAGAACTATCCGCAGCTTCAGTACATCGTCGTGGATGGGGGCTCGACGGATGGGACGATGGGAATCGTCAACGAATACAAGGATCGCATCAGCCACATGATCTCGGAGAAAGATAATGGGATGTACGATGCGATCGCCAAAGGCTGGCAATTGGCGACCGGCCAAGTGCTGGGGTATTTGAACTGCGATGATCTGTATGAGGCGGGCGGGTTGATGCGGGTGGGTGAGTACTTCCGGGATCATCCGCGAACGGCGGCGGTGTATCACGAGGATACGGTACTGTTTGACGGCTGGCGGTTTCCAAACGCGGCGCAGCCGCCAAGGTTGGATCGGCTGGCCATTCTCAAGGGGCACATCCTGTTTCAGGATGGCGTGTTTTTCAAGCGAAGTGTTTACCAGTCGGCGGGCGGTTTGAACCGCGCGATGCGGCGCGCGGGGGATTGGGATCTCTGGGTGCGGTTGATGGGAAAGGTGCGGTTTCGGCGGGGCGAGGCGCATCAGAGCACGTTTCGGGTGGTGCCGGGGCAGCTCAGCGCGGACATGGCGGCGTACAACGCGGAGGTGCAGCACGTTCGCGGGGAGTGGTACAAGAAGCTGGGGCAGGGTGGATCGCTGCCGATGAAGGCGTGCAACGCGTGGCACCGGGTGCAGAATTTATTCTGGCGTAAGCTGACTAATCGGCGGCTGTTTTTCTCGTTGCCGGCTTCGGGGTGTGTGAATGGAGGAAGGCCGAGTCCGGGGCGGGCGGCGCCGGCATTTTTGGCGGATCAGCCGAGGTGTCCGTTGACGGGTGTGCCGCCGGATCGGCTATTGTTCAGCAGCCGGGATACGCGGTTTGGGGATGAGCTGATCAATCAGATGTATTACTGCTCGGAGAGCGACATGGCGGTGACGTATCCGCCGCTTTCCAAGGAGCAGTTGAACGATTTGTACGAGCGGCATTATTCGAATCCGGATGCGAAGATGATCCCGGCGCGGGAGGGGTTTGTATCTCCCTACATCAACTACCGGGGCGGGGGATACTTCGATCGGTGGATCGCCAAGCAGGTGCTGCCGCGAGTGGCGTGCAGGGGCGTGCGGTGGGATGATCAGACGTGCGAGCAGTTAATCGGGAATGTGCCGGGCTTGTCGCGCGAGGGCGGGCAGATCAAGTTTCTGGATGTGGGGTGTTTTGACGGCAAACTGCTAAATGCGATCACGAAGGTGACGGATTGGAAGACGTACGGGCTGGAGCCCAACTCGAAGGCCGCGGAATTGGCGCGGCGCGAGGGGCACCAGGTGTGGCAGGGATTCGCGGAAGATGCGACGTTTGTGGTGCCGCAGGATATGTCGTTTGACGTGATTCACCTGGGGCAGACGATCGAGCACCTGGGCGATCCGCTGACGGTGGTGCGACGGCTGCGGGGATTGCTCAAGCCGGGCGGGCGGATGGTGCTGAGCACGCCAAACCTGAACTCGAAGCAGATTGATTTATTCGGGCCAACCTGGAGCCACTGGCATCCCCCTTACCACCGGTTTTTGTTCTCGCCGAAGTCTTTGAAGATGATGGCGAAACTGGCGGATATGGAGCTGGTGCGGACGCGGTCGTATTCGCATCCGTACTGGACGTGCATGAGCGTGCAGCTCAATAAGATGGGGGTTGGGGCGGCAGTTCCGCACACGGTGAACTTTTCGGATGAAGTGGTGAATGAAGCGTTGAGCTTGACGTTCTGGTCTAAGTGGTTGTGGGATTGGCGCGGGCGCGGGGATTATCTGGTGACGGTGTTCAGGAAGCGGTGAATGGCGTGGTCGCTTCAGCGACCATGTCCCTTGTACTGGGAATAACATGGTCGCTGAAGCGACCACGCCATGTTCGGAATTCAGAGCACGCTTTTCATGACACAGCCGCGAATTTCAATTGTGACGCCCTCTTATAACCAGGCGCCGTACATCGGCTGGACGGTGCGAAGTGTTTTGCTTCAGCGGTATTCGAATCTTGAATACATTGTGATGGACGGGGGATCGACGGACGGAACGCAAGAGGTGCTGGAGCCGTACCGGGAGCGGTTTGCGCATTACTTGAGTGAGAAGGACAATGGGCAATCGGATGCGGTGGCGCGCGGATTTGAGCGATCGACCGGCGAGATCATGGCGTATCTGAACAGCGACGACATGCTGGCACCGGGGGCGCTTCAATATGTCGCCGATTTTTTCAGGCATAACCCGAAGGTGGATGCGATCTACAGCCATCGCTGCACGGTGGATGAACACAACAAGGCGATTTCGTATTGGATCCTGCCAAGGCATTCGAATTATTTAATGAAGCGATGGGATTTGATTCCGCAAGAGACGTGTTTCTGGCGGCGGCGATTGTTTGAGAAATGCGGGAATATTGACCCGCAGTTTCGGTTTGCACTGGATTACGATTTATTTTTGCGCTACATGAACGGCGGGCGTTTTGCGCGGGTGAATCGGTTTTTAGGTGCGTTTCGGTATCATTCGACCGCGAAGACCGCTACGCTGCTGCACGATGTTGGGCAGGCGGAGATCCGCAAGGTTCAGGGAAAACACGGATTGTGGATCCGCAAAGGGGAGTCGATGCTGGGGGGCGTGTTCTCGCTTTACGTGCAGCGGAGGGGGTTTCGGTATCAATTGTCGGGGCGCTCATTGCCCGGGGCGCTGGCGGGGGTGGGATATGACTACGACTCGGTGTGGGGTGGATTGCTGAATGAAAAACGGCTGCCGGAGCTCGTGTAAGGGCGGGATGTGACGGCTGTGTATTCGTGTATTC
>DAIRGS010000358.1:0-7213 GCA_036794395.1 Tepidisphaeraceae bacterium
CTCCCTCGATCATGGGCTGTCTTCGACCCTGAGGCTCAGACCCGAAGGGGAAGCCGCATGCCACGAGAAGGCGCAGAAATGCGCACGGTCATTTTAGTCATTTAGTCCGTGGCGTGTTTAACACGCTTTCGATCTGCTTCCACGTCGCCAGGATATCGCGCGCTTCAATCTCCGGCGAATAGCTATCGTGAATAAACTGCGAAGCGCGCCGCGTCCGCTCCAAAACTTCCGCTGGATGGCTTTGGATCGCGCGCATGGCATGCTCTGTGGCCGCGGCAAAGCGAGGAACATCTTCTGGCGGAATAGGAGTCGCAAACGGCTCTTTCATATACTCCGCCCCGCCCCGGCCATCGTAGCCAATGGTCAGGCACCCGCATGCCATGGCCTCCATGGGCGGCAACCCCCAGCCCTCTTGCGTGCTGAAGCTCAGAAAAATCGCCGATTCCCGCAGAATTTGAGCGGTTTGCGCCTCGGTCTTATCTTCGATTTTGATCACCTCATAACCCGCCAGCGCGTTGCGATACTTCAGGATCGCCAGAACCTGGGCCGCATCCTTCTCCTTCTTACGCGGCATGTAGGCAATCTGCCGCTTCTTCACCGGCTCAAAATAGAAGACGCGCGGGTCAATCGAATACCGGATTCGAAACACCGGTTGATGCCCGAACGCATGCCGGAGGTATGTCTGGCTGTCGTGCGAAACCACAATCGTCGCGCGGAAGTCCGGCTCCAGGTACGGATTGACGTTGTACTGATCCGTCCGCCATGCGAACGTTTGATACGCGTTTTGATTGAATATGATTTTGGGAGTGCTGGGCGAAAGGCCCACGAACTGCCACGCCAGGATCTCGGGGACCAGGATGATGTCGGATTGCCGGGGCGGCCAGACTTCCTCGAATGACGACACCCTCGTGTTGTTCTCAAACCAGGTACACCGAAAGCCCGGCTGCTGGTGCATGACCAGCGCCTCGATGCCATTCGCGTTCAGCACATCCACGTGCCGGTAAAGCTTCCGGACGCCCCCAGCGGGGCGCGTCCAATCGATGGCGGGAACGAGGATTCGAACGTTCGAAGACATGAAAATAAACTAAATCACCACCGGCGGCAGCGACGGAAGCTGAAGAATCTGTTGCCACGTTCGCACGATATCGGCCTCCTCATTGGCCGGGGAATATTCAGTCCGCACAAACTCAGAGGCCCGGTGCGTCATCTCCCTGAACGCCAGCGGATCACGCTCGGTTTCCTTCAACACCGATTCAACCGTCGATGCAAAACCCACGATGTCATCAGCCGCAATGGGAAAGCCATTCTGCTTCGTAAAATACTCGCGCCCGCCCCGGCCATCGTAGCCGATCACGATGCACCCACACGCCATCGCCTCCATCGGCGGAAGCGACCACCCCTCCTCCATCGCAAAGCTCAGGAAGATTTGCGATTCGCGCAAAATCGCCGCGGTCTCGGCTTCGGTCTTCTTTTCAATCTTCACGATCTCGACGTCCTTCGTGACGCCGCGCGCTTCCAAAATGCTCAACACCTGAACCGCATCCGCCGCCAGCTTCCGCGGCATAAACGCAATCTGCCGCTTCTTTTTCGGCTCATAAACAAACAATTCAGGATCGATCGAATAGCGAATTCGAAACAGCAGATGGCCCGGAAAGGCGTACTGAAGATATTTCCGGCTGTCCTCGGAAACCACGATCGTGCCCAGCACCTCAGGACGCATGTAGGGTGCCGGATCGTCCATCGCCTCATCGCTCGAGCAGTCAAACGTTTGATAGGCGTTTTGATTAAAAATGATCTTGGGAACTCCAGGCGCCTGACGACACAGATCCCAACTGTAAATCTCAGGCATGCACATGATGTCAAAAGTCCGCGGAAAACATTCCGGCGGATAAACAATCGGCGTCGTGTTTTCAAACCACTTGCAGCGAAAGCCTCGCGTGTGATGGCTGACGTACGCATTGAACCCATGCGCGCTCAGAACATCAGCGTGACGGTAAATCTTCCTCACCCCGCCGGCAGGAACATCCCACTCCGGGCAAAGTAAAAAGATCCGACGGACAGGGGGCATCTCAGCAGATTCAGACAGCAGGCACCTCGCGCATGAATTCCCCCGTGATCGTATCGGTTAGCGCGGGCCGGGCCAATATCGCTATCAACTCTTCCACGTCAGGAATAACCCCACTGTCGCCGCGGCCATCACCGCCGTGGCAACCCAGCCAAATGCCCGCAACGTCTTCGAAACACGCGTGAACTGGCCCAGGAGCTTTTTGTTATGGCACATCAGCATCATCACAACCATGATGGGCGCTGCCACCACACCGTTAATCACCGCCGACCAGAACAGGGCCTTGATCGGCGTGAGATGCGTGAACTTTTGCACAACGGGAAAATTAATCGAGAGCCCCAGAATCGTCGCGATGCTGAGCACCGCATAAAAGCCTTTGGCCTCCAGCGGCTTTCGATCTAATCCCGTCGGCCATTTCAGGGCCTCGCCCACCGCATATGCCGCCGACCCCGCCAGCACAGGAACGGCAAGAATGCCCGTCCCGATAATTCCGATGGCAAAGACCACAAACGCCAGCCTGCCCGCAATCGGACGCAACGCTTCAGCGGCCTGCGACGACGTTTCGATGTTTGTCACACCTTTCGCATGCAGCGTTGCGGCAGCCGCCACGATGATGAAAAACGCGACAAGATTTGAAAATGCCATGCCCACGTACGTGTCAATCCGAATGCGTTTCAGTTGCTCGCGGGCCTGCTCAGGAGCATCTTTCAATGCTTCTTCCTGGGGCTTTGCACGGATCTCCTCTGTCTCTTGCGAGGCTTGCCAGAAGAACAGGTACGGACTGATTGTTGTCCCCAGCACCGCAATAAGGGATGCGATGTAATCAGAGTCGAAATGAACCGAGGGGACGAACGTTCCATGCAGTACCTCTCTCCACGGAGCATGGACGAGGAACACCGCGCCTACATACGCAAACAGCACCAGGCACAGCCACTTCAACACGCTGCAACACCGGCTATACGAGGCAAATATCTGGAGAAGTACGCATGCCGTCGCGAATAGCGCCGCGTAAATTAGAGCGGGGCCGCCGATCAACATCGATGTCGCATCGCCCACCGCACCAATATCCGCGCCAAGGTTGATCGTGTTGGCGACCACCAGCAGAAAAACGATCGGATATAGCAGCCAGGGCGAGTAGTAACGCCTGATGTTCCCCGCAATACCTCGGCCCGTAATTCGTCCAATTCGAGCACTCACCTCCTGAATAGCCGCCATTAGTGGCAGTAGGAATGGCATGGTCCACAACATGCTGTAGCCATACTTAGCGCCGATCTGTGAGTAAGTACCTATGCCGCTAGGGTCGTCGTCGGATGCCCCCGTGATTAAGCCCGGCCCCAACCGCTTTAGAAACCCCGAAACGCCAGTCGCATGCGCTTTATCCTCGGTTTTGCACGTAGGAATCAGGGTTGCACCGGGATTGGTCTCCATTACGCGCGGTGAAGCAATCCCCATACCGGCCTCAACTTCAAACTTTCCTAATCAGATGCGCATTTTGCCTTGACGTCGACGCGTACTCTTGGATGGTATAGATCCATGTTGTATGGGAATTAAATAGTCGACAAACTCGGTGTTTTCGGTACAAATTGCCGACTTACAACGCGTTTCGGCCTCAACGCCAGATATTCATGTCGAGAGGCCCGTATTCTTTGGGACGGAATCTCTTCTGAAGATATGATTGCGTCTACATTGTTCGAGATTTGCTATGCACGCTCCCATGGTTGCTAACCCTCCGGCACCCGCTGCGCCCGGCGAAATCTGCGCTGCCTGCGGCCGCACCATTGGAATGCTTGAGCAACCATTCGTGTGGGATGAAAGCATTGTCTGCTTCGGCTGCCATCGCGATCTAGACCACGCGGCGGCCACAAAACCCGCAGCCGATGGCTCGCTTGCCGAACGATGTTTCTTCGCCGACGAGCATGTGCAGATTACCCGCGGCCATGCTGTTTTCGACGGGGTGACCCATACCATGGCCGAGGTGCGGTTCGCGCGCGTGCAAAAGTTTTGCCCACGTCGCGTGTACGCCGTCGCTACCGCACTGGTCGGTGTCGGACTCGGCGTCGTGGGTCTGAATCGTCAAATGGACCGGCTGGATATCGCATTCCTCATCTTGGGAACTGCGCTGCTGGGGATAGGTGTGGGCTGTGCGATCGCCCGGCGTCCGACTTACCGCATCCTGATGGCCGCCAACGATGTCGAATCAGTGGTGTTTTCCTCACACAGCCACACGTACACGCGCCAGCTTGTTGATGCGATCGGCGAAGCGATCGTCGAACGCGGTCAATTCGACGTACCACCCAATCCGCCGCCGACCATAAGTCGCTCCGCGAAGTTGTGGCCCACCGGGCGAGCGTAACCTTTACCGGCGCCCGTTATTGGACCGCGTGGCGGTGCTATCTCGCAGCGCTTGCCCTCTTCCGATCTGAAACGTGATTTTAGCCCCGATTCGCGACCGACCTGTCCGCCCCCATTCGATTTGCAACCTTGCAGGTGCATCGCGACAGCTCAGGTGGAAGCGGGGGTGATCGTCATTTCCGGTTCGCCGCCTCACCGCGGCGCGGTAGCAATGAACGCAACGCCAGATACCATCCACGAATCGAAAGCGGCGATAACCTGAGGGCCGCGCGAAGGTGCTTTCGTGCGGTCTTGCGGTTGCCGTACTTGACCGCCGCCGAGGCCCATCCGAGGTAGTGATCGCTGACCGGCGGTTCGACGGGCTCCGGGTCGGGCGCCCCGGCAGGCGCCGGCAGCCCGCGCCGCGCCCGGGCGTCGGCGACCACCCGCCTCATCGTCAACAGCTGCGTCACGCGGCGACTGTGGCCAACGCTCGCCAGATGCACGCGATACTTCAACAATACGTCCGGCAGCTTCGCCAGCCGGCCCACCTCCGCGAGGCGCAGAAACAGGTCGAGGTCTTCGGCCGGTTCGAAGTCCTGGCGGTACCCTCCCAGTTCCCGGAGCGTGGAAACCCGAAACATCGCCGACGGATGGGTAATGACCGCGCCACAACCGGCCCCCATGTGCATCGCGTCGATGCGCTCGTGTGATTCGAACGGATGAACCTCCCCCAGCGCCTCCCCGTCGGGATCGATCAACAGCACGCGGCAACCCACCGCAACGTGCTGCGGGTGCGCATCCATGAACGCCGCCTGCTTCTCGAATCGCCGCGGCAGCGAGACGTCGTCGGCGTCCATCCGGGCCAGGTACGTGCCGCGGGCGCGGCCCAGAGCCTCATTCAGGGCGATGGTGTAGCCGGTGTTCGCCCGGCTGAAGAGCCTGATGCGAGGGTCCGCCGACGCGTACTTCTCCAGGATCTGCCGCGAGTCGTCGGTTGACCCATCATCAATGATGATGAACTCAAAATTCTCAAACGTCTGCGAAACAATGCTCTCCACCGCCTGCGCGAGATATCGACCGCCGTTGAACACCGGCATCGCGACGGAAATCCTGGGCTCACCTGCCACCGCTCACTCCGATTCCGGTCCGCACGCCGCCTGCCCATCCCGCTTCCGCACGATCCGGGCCGGGACCCCGACCGCAACCGATCCTTCCGGGACGTCGCGCGTGACGACCGCGCCCGCGCCGATCACGCTGCCATTTCCGATGCGCAGGCCGTCGAGAATGCGAACGCCACACCCGATCCAGACGTCGTCGCCGATCTCGATGCCCAGACGCGTCTCCGCCTGCATCCGAATCGGCACGTCAATTCGCGAAAACACGTGGTTTGCCGGGATGACGACCGAATGTGCGGCAATCATGCTGCATTTACCAACCGTAAGCCCTCCATGCCCATACAACACGCAGTACGGTCCAATGAAGGTTCCATCCTCGATCTCAATCCGTCCGCCCTGCGGCGCCAGGATCACGCCGGCACACAACTGCACGTTGCGGCCCAAAATAACTGAACCCCCCTCGCTCAAATCCAACAGCACGGTGCGGTGAATTCTGCAATTTGCGCCGACACTCACTCCCGGGCGGCAATTCAGCCAGCACGCCTTCACCGCCGATTGAACGATATAAAACAACTTGATGACCCGACGACGTATCATTGGGCCCCAATTTGAAAGGCGGACACGGTGCCAGTTCATCCTCATGTTCCTAAACCAATTCCCGGCAGGCCCGTCATTCGATGAACGCCGCGAACCCCGGCTGGCGCGTCGATGCTCACGGCTGAATCGGATTGCTCCACCGCCGATGGGTCCATTTCCCAGCGGGCCCGGAGAAAGACCGTGCCCAGATGCCTGAACGGCGAAGCGCCGGTCCCGTAAACGTCCGCGGCTTCGATCTCGAATTGCGCGAGCCCCGCCACCGTATCCAGATCGCCCGTTCCGTCGCCGAGCCACACGTCCACTGAATACGTCCCCTGCAAAAGCGGCGTCTGCTCGAGCCGGCACCGCATGACCCCGCGCGAATACGGTCCTTCATCGGGCGAAAAGCCTGTCATGCGCGTGTTGACGCCCCCTATCACGCCCAGCGTCGGATGGCTTATTACGACGCCCATCACGGGCGCCGCCAGAGCCGGATATTTCCCGACGTCAAAAGCCATCTCGATTCCGATGTCAGACCCCAGCAGAAACTGGCCGCACTCGTTCCCCTCCGCGTCGATCGTGCGAACCGATTGGATCAATGGCTTGGCCCACGATGGCCTGCAGCGCGACAATGATTCTGCGTCTTCCTTTCGCACCTTTCCAAGCCGCATGTATTGCTGGACCGCGTTTTCGGGACTGCCCTGGTAATGCAGCGTTCCCTTATCAAGGAGCACGGCCCGAGTGCAAAGGTTCGTCACCGCCGCCATGTTATGGCTCACCAGCAGCACGGTGCGCCCGGAGCGCGCGACCTCGCCCATTTTGCCGAGGCACTTGTTCTGGAACTGCGCATCGCCCACCGCCAGGACCTCGTCGACGATGAGGATTTCCGGGTTGAGGTGGGCCGCGACCGCGAACGCCAGGCGAACGTACATGCCCGATGAATAATGCTTGACCGGCGTGTCCAGGAACTTCTCGACCTCGGCAAAATCCACGATTGCGTCAAACTGCCGGCGGATCTCCTGCCGGTGCATGCCCAGGATCGAGCCGTTCAGGTAAATGTTCTCCCGGCCTGTCAACTCCGGATGGAACCCCGTCCCCACCTCCAGGAGGCTCCCCACCCGCC
>DAIRGS010000359.1:0-7202 GCA_036794395.1 Tepidisphaeraceae bacterium
CTGGCGGCAAATTCAGAAGGTTGTCCAACTGTCGGAAATTGGTGTTCCCAAATCGCACCCGTCGCTGGCGGTCATCCCCCTCGATCATGGGCTGGAAGCCCCATGCCACGAAAGGCGTGGAATCGCGCACGGTCATTTATGGCTTTGGATGTACCCCCGCCGATTGCTCAGGCTTTTACATCAATGTGCGGCTCGGGCTCGTCCTGATCCTGCCGGCGTTTACGCGAGTCGTCCTTACGCTGTCCCTGCTGCTCCCCGTCCTGAACGGGATGAAGCTCCTCGACGCTTTCGACTTCATGTTCGAAGCGGTCGCCGGAGGACGCGGCGTTCTTGCTCGCCACCTGAGCCCGGCGAACCTGCCGCTGCTTCTCGGTGCCCATCGCCTGCTGCGCCTGAGCGCTTCCAAGGATGGCCCCAGCTAATGGATTGAAGTCTGTCATGGTCGTGCGACCACCTCGGGGCCCGGCGAGGCCCTTACAAACTCATCGGCAGGCCCTTCCCCCGCCTTAAGCGATTTTGTCGCCGGCCACGTCCGGCGTATGATTTTGACCTCGCACGTTCGGAACCAGCAATATGGGACGCATATTATCCGGCCATTATTTCCGCCGCTCTTCCCACGATTCCGCGCTCCGCTTTACCTTTTTGTTTCTCATCTCACTTTTCGCTGTTTCGCAACCAGCCCATGCGCAACGGAAACCAAAGCCGACTGAATGGTTGATCAACTTCGATCGCGCCATGGCGGATGCGCGCAAGCAAAACCGCATCGTCCTGACCTATTTCAGCGGCAGCGATTGGGACCCGTGGTGCCAGAAGCTGGATGAAGATGTATTCGAGACCGACGCCTTTCGCTCGTGGTCCGCGGCTCACGTGATTCTGCTCCGGGTGGATTTTCCGCGCGAAAAGCGCCTCACCACGACGCTGATCCAGCAGAACGATCAGCTCAAAGTCCGCTACAGCATTTCCAAGACGCCAACGATCGTTTTTCTCGATCCGTCGGCGCAGCGGTTTTCGCGCGCGGGTTATGATGAGCTTCGTCGGCGCAAGGAGGAATCGCCGGGGCAGCCCAAGGCTTGTTTGGAATTTCTCGACCAGGTGTTGAAGGACCGTCCCCCAGATGTTCCCCTCTCGGCTCAGCCGGATTTCCCGGCGGCGATGGCTAAAGCCAAGAGCAAGTATGGATTGTTTCTCATGCTCGTTACGCATGGGCCCAACCCGCACGGGGCTCAGTTGCGGGACGATCTGTTGCACGACCAGCAATTCGTCAAATTCGTCAACAACAACATCACGTTCGTCTCGTTCGTCTGGCCGGAAGATGCGGATACTTCTCGCGCCGCCGTCGCGTTCCGCAACTTCGCGGCAAAAGAGAAGATCGCGCCGGTGCCGTTTCAGTTAGTCGTTTACGACGCCGCGTTTAATCTCGGCAAGGCGCGGTTCTTTACCTACGATCCCAATCATGTTGAAGCCTTGATCGCCAGGATCCAGGCCCAGCTTCCCCATATCGATTACAGCGGCGGATGGCTCACGGATTACGAAACCGCCCGTACGATCGCATCCCAGCAGGACCGTTGTCTGTTCGTTGCCTTCACCAGCATGGATGGCGGCGAATGGTCGGCCCGGATGGACCGTGAAATCTTCCAAAGCACCGAATTTAAGGCGTACGCCAAGAAAAACCTGGTATTGCTGAAAGTTGATTTTCCCGTCGCCAGCACCCAGCCCGCCACGGCAACCGACCGAATGCTTGCCGACCTCTTCAACATCCGGGGATACCCGACGATTGTTATTGTTAATCCCCTGGGCCAGAAGCTGGTCGATTCCAAGTACATGAAGGGCGGGCCCGGTCCCTTCCTGGCCGAGCTTGACCCCATCCTTCGCAACGATGCCTTGCGACGCACGGCACTAAAAGACTAACTCCGGCGTTATAACCCTCGGAGCGAGGCGACTTGCCCCTTTTACGATTGCGGGGTGAACGTTACCGGCTAGAATGATTTATCCTTACATTCATAAATCCACGGGACAAACGGCGGGAGCACCTCATGTCTTTTAGTGCCGGGCCCTTAAAACGCTTAGCCCTTCTAATCGCAGTCGGCGCGATCGTCATTGCCGGCCCCGTTATCGCGATTTCCCACGGTGCGGATGACGATCAAGCCGCTGAGTCCGGACGACCAGCTCCACAAGAGGATTCTCGAATCCCTTGCCGGCATCCGAGACCCCAAAGCCCCCAAACAGCAAACACTGCACGGCCCCGATCTCACGGATCGCGAAAAAGCCATTCAGGTTCTCAACCGCCTGGGTTTCGGCCCCCGCCCGGGCGAAGTGGATGATGTCCTTAAAACCGGTGGCTGGCAGGCTTGGCTCAAGCTCCAGATGGACCCCGCGAAGATCGACGATGCCTCATGCGATCGCATTATTGCCCAGAAATTCCCATGGGCGAAAATGTCGATGTCGCAGCTCCAAAAGGAATACGATGGCGATGGGCAAAACATCCGGCAGCTTCGTCGCGAACTGCCTGAATACGTCATTACCCGCGCGACCATCAGCAATCGCCAGTTCTTCGAGCTGATGTGTGATTTCTGGCGCAATCATTTCTGCGTCGATCAACCCGATACCAACGAAAAGAGCCGCTCCTGGACGGACGCCGATTACGAAAATGTCGTCATCCGCCAGCACGTGTTCGGCCACTTCGGCGACATGCTCATCGCCTCGGCCCACCACCCGGCAATGCTCGAATACCTGGATAACAAACTAAGCCGCAAGGATGCCTGGAACGAAAATTATGCCCGCGAAGTGATGGAGCTTCATACGCTTGGGGTGGACAAGGGATACGGCAATCTCGATGTCCAGGAATTGAGCAAAGTCCTTACCGGGTGGAACTACGACGACGGCTTTAACTTTATCTTCCGCCCCGAATGGCATCAGCCCGGCCCCAAGCTGTGGCTGGGCAACAAGATTCCAGAAGGCTATCAGGGTGGGGTCAGCGCTTTGGCCAGCCTCGCCATTCACCCCAACACCGCCCAGTTCATCTCCGAAAAGCTTTGCCGGTATCTGGTCAATGACAACCCGCCACCGGCCCTCACGCGCCGCATCGCCCAGGTGTTTCGTCAGACCCAGGGCGATTTGCCAAAGATTTACGCGGCCATCATCAACAGCCGCGAGTTCATGAGCCGCGAGAATTACCGCGCCAAGTTCAAGACACCATTCCAGTTTGCCGTCAGCTCGACCCGCGCCACTGGCGCGAAGCTTGAAGATTCCGATCGCCTCGCTCAGACCGTGGCCAAAATGGGCGAACCCCTTTACAACTGCGCCGACCCCACCGGCTACTTTGATACCGCCGAGCGCTGGATGGATTCCGGCGTCCTCACCGCCCGCTGGCAGTTCTCCTGGGACCTCGTCCGCGGCTCGGTTCCCGGCGCCAAAATCCCCGCATCATTCTTCGAAGAATTCAAAGCCGAAAAGCCCGAAGAAATCGAACAACGCATGATCGAAAATCTGATCGCCGGCGACGCGGGAGATCGAGAACTGGTTGCGCTGAAAGATGCAGCGAGCCAGAAGGATGTTCAGCGAATGACCAGTGTTCTTCTTGGGTCGCCGTCGTTTCAGCAAAGATAAGTCGAATGACGAATGACGAAATTCGAATGACGAATCAAATTCCAATGACGAATGATCGAATGACGAAACCAGAAGGGACCGTTCCTGCGATTCGCGATGGTTTTGATCTGGAAGAGCGCACCGCGCGGTACGGCGAGGCAATAATCGGCTTTGCCAAACGTATTCCCGTCAGCCCGGTGACACGATGCCTGATTGAACAATTGGTCGCCTCCGGAACGAGTATCGGCGCGAACTATGGCGAGGCGAACGACGCAGAATCGAAAAAGGATTTCCGCCACAAGATTGGTATCTGCCGAAAAGAATCGAAGGAAACTAAACATTGGCTTCGGATGATCGCCACCGCAGTTCCTGAAATGTCAGCTGATGCGCGAAAACTATATCAAGAGGCGAAGGAACTGAATCTGATCTTTGGAAAAATCCGTCGGAGTACCGAATGACCCTCTTCGTTTCGTCATTCGATCATTCGTCATTCGGATTTGATTCGTCATTCGAATTTCGTCATTCGAATTTTGAAAGGTACCTATGACTTCACGTCGCGACTTTCTTAAATCCTCCGGCCTCGTCGTTATGGCCGGCGCCACCGGCTTTCTTGGCCTCGACCAGTTCGTCTACGGCAAAGACGACGGTAATCCCGTCAGTTCCAAAGCCGACGTTCAAAAGCCCACCCTCGTGACCATCTTCCTCCGCGGCGGGGCAGACTCCCTGCACGTCTTCGTCCCCTTCGGCGATCCGCTCTACTACGAATACCGCAAGTCGCTCGCCCTCCATGCCAACGCGGTCGGCAATGCCAAATCACGCGGCGGAGAGAAGGGCGTGCTCCCGATCGGCAAGTCCGATTACTGGGGCATCAACCGGCACATGAAAGACCTGCTCCCGATGATGGAAGCCGGGACGTGCATTCCAATTCTTAACGTCGGCTCGCCGGATCCGACGCGCAGCCACTTCAGCGCACAGGATTACATGGAGCGGGCCAGCTTCGGTTCGAATGCAGTCACCACCGGCTGGCTCAACCGATACCTCGAAGCAACCAAAAAACCCTTCGATGCCCCGCTCCGCGGCCTGTCTGCCCGCACGCTCGTTCCCCGCGCCCTGCGCGGCAGCTATCCCGTATTGGCCGGCGACAATCACACTGAAAAGCTCGACCTCTTCGAAGACCTCTACTCTTCCAAGAACCTGGTTGGCATGGATGCCCGCACCGGCGCGGGCGAACAGAAGGGCATGAGCCTCGACGATGCCAAGCCCAACGTCGAAAAACGCGGCCTGACTTCAGACATGACGCGCGACGTGATCGCCGCCTCGGGTGCTAATGCCGTTGAACGCATCAAGGCGCTGGAAAAAGTTGAACGCACCCCCAACCACGCCCAATACCCCGGCGGCGAACTGGGCGAACAACTCCGCACCATCGCACGCGTCATAAAGGCCGATGTCGGCCTGGAAGTCGCCCAGGCCGACTATGGCGGCTGGGATCACCACTCAGGCCAGGGCAACACCAACGGCAAAATGAGCCAGATGCTTGGCCACCTCACCGACTGCATCACCGCCTTCACCAAAGACCTCGGCCCCCGGATGGATCGCACCATGCTCCTGGTCATGACCGAATTTGGCCGGACTGTCCATGAAAACGGCTCCGAAGGCACCGACCACGGCCGCGGCTCATTTATGCTGGCCGTCGGCAACATGCTCAAAGGCGGCCAGATCTACGGCCAATGGACCGGGCTACAGGATCTCGACAGCGAACGTTTCCAACCTGTGCATACCGATTTCCGAACGGTTTTTGCCGAGTCCCTTAACAAGCTCTACAAGGTTGATCCCCTCAAGGCGCGAATCTTCCCCGGCTTCAATCCCACGCGCAGCATGCTGCTCGATTTCATGAAGCCGGTAGTGTAGCGACGGGCTCGCACATGTAAGTCGATCGTTGCCCCCCAAGTTGGAAGGCTCGCCCAACTTAAGGATTCATGGAAAGCGTGGATGTGAACGCTGATTCTAACGGACTCAACGCCGATGAGCTCTACGATGCCGCTTGGAGCGATGATATAGCTCGAATCGACGCTCTAGTCGAGGCGGGCATTCCGATCGATGGAATCGGCCGGTATGGGTTTCCGGCCCTTTACGGAGCGATCGAGAATACATCTGAACGAGCGATGTTCCGCCTTTTGGACCACGGAGCATCTGTTCATCTCTATTGCGGAACCGATGCCTGGACTCCATTGTCACACGCAGTGGAGTTTGCAGTACTGTGCGTTACCGACAATGTTCATACGGATGTGCCGATTCGCGCAGTCAAGGCGCTGTGTGAACGCGGAGCGTCTCCCCACGTTCGCGCCGGCCCGCTTGGCTGTTCCCCAATGCAGTACGCGCAGAGTCTTGCGGCACAAAACATCACCCGAGAAATCGGCGTTACGCTCCTGAGGATCTTTGGGAAGTTTGCTGAGCCGTTGTAGCTTGACGACCGTAGCGGTTAGAGATCCTCAACTCGCAGCTTTCATCATTCCCAGGTCCGTTACCCAATCGACAAACCGCAGATGCCATGTTCCAAATGGAATTCCCTTGCGTGGGGAAATGCCGCCGGCGTGCACGCCGTTGGCATAAATGTGCAAATCGGCCGGGATCTTGGCTTCAAAATACGCGTCATAAAACTGCACGGTTTGTCGCGCATGAAACGCATCGCCAACGCCCGCGCATGCCAGGAAGGCCGGTGGAGCGTTCTTTGGCACTTTCGACAGATCCATTCGTGCCCAGCCTGCATACACCAGAACGGTAAAATCAGGGCGACAGCTCTCGCGCTCGATCGGGTCGGTTGCTTGCGGGTTTCCTTCATCAAACCGCAATGCCACCCATGCTGCCTGCTCTCCCCCGGCCGAGAAACCCATGATGCCTACGCGCTTGGGATCCACTCCCCATTCCTTTGCGTGGGCTCGAATGACCCGGAAACATTGCTGGGTATCGGCCAGGGCATTGGTGGCCGAGCCGTAGGGGCGGAGCCGGTAGCGTTCGATGAAGGCATGAATGACCAGGCCATTCAGCCAGGTGGCGATATCGGTGCCTTCGGTGCCGACGTTGCAGGTTTGATTGCCGCCGCCGGCGGACACGATGATCGCCATCCCGTTGGCCTTGTCGGGTGGGGCCAAATGAACTTCGATTGACGGGTTATGAATATTCACCACCGACTGCACGCGGTCGGGCTTGCCCTTGGTCATGTTGAAGACTTCGGGCTTGTCGTACCCGGCCAGCGGCCGCAAGGCGGGGGAGCCCTTGGGCCAAAGCGTAACGACCTTCGCGCCCGGAACCAAAGGTTTAGGCTCCAGGAATTCCACCGGGTCTTTTCCCAAAGGGGATGTCGGCGCGGCGGCCGACTGCGCGGATGCCCATCCGCCCAGCATGAAAACCGTACCTGCGGTTACGCAGATTGATCGCCGAATCAAGCCCTTCATCGCTGCCTCCATCCCGTTGCCCATTGCCCGTTGCCGGAAGCGCCGACGCGTTCCGTTGATCTTGTTAGCGTCTACGCCGAACTCCGTTGCCGCAGGTATTTGACAGATTCGGCGGGCCCCTTTTTTCCCTCTCCCGGTACGCCGGGGGAGGGTAGGGAGGGGGGT
>DAIRGS010000360.1:0-7192 GCA_036794395.1 Tepidisphaeraceae bacterium
CCCCCACCCAGCACCCGACTTTCTGCTGGCAACTGGGCAACCAATGGGCCGCACGGGAGGGCAACTGGAAATTGATTGGGAACCCAAAAGACACCAGCAACAAGGCCCCGATCACCGCAAAAGACAAACTGTTTCTCAGCGACTTGGGCAACGACATATCCGAAATGAAAAACCTCGCCGACACCCAACCCGAAATCGTCAAACGCCTGACGGCTCAGCATGACCATTGGCTCCTCGACGTCCGCGACCGATCGTGAGCAGTCGGGGCAAAATCATATTTGCCACAGATGGACACAGATGAACACAGATGGGAATCAAAGAAATGCAGATGTTTTGCCATCTTGCATTTATCTGTGTTCATCTGTGTTCATCTGTGGCAAATATGTTTTTTGGATTTCTCAGCGTTCGCTGCATCTCAGCGGTGAAACATGAGCCCGCTTAAGTCGCGCAATTTTTACCGATTTGATGAATTTTTCGGGGGAGAGACTTGCATTTTGGAAAAAATAGCGCAAAACTGGCCGGTGAATGGCCTGTGCTTGGGCAAGCGCGGGTCGCGTGAATCGGGGATGGTTCTCGATTTGTCGTATAATTTAGCGCCCGCTGGCGACGCTTAACAAGCACGCGTGACGCGTGATGGCGGAGCTGGTTCTGTACAATTCTTCCATGCACGGAGGCTCGCCATGGCACGGATGTCCCAATGGTTTGGTCTGATCGTACTCAGCTCGACGCTCGTCGGCTGCGTTTCCCAGGAAAAATACAACGCCATGAAGCTGGACCGCGATCAGCTCGCGGAGCGGCTCGGCACGACTGATGGCCAGATCCAGTCGCTCCAGGCCGAGCGCGATGCGTATAAGACCCAGCTCGCCGCGGTGATGGCGGGCGGCAGCAATTCGCAGGCGCTGGTCGCCAATATCACGCAGCAGCTCAGCAACCTTCAGTCGCAATACGATGCGCTCAACCGCCAGTACGAGGAAGCCCTCAGCAAGATGGGCACCGCGATCGCGCTGCCCCCTGCCGTAACCGACGCCCTCAACGAATTCGCCCGGCAGAACTCTGACCTGGTCGACTTCGATAGCGCCCGCGGTATCGTGAAGTTCAAGAGCGACATCACCTTTGCCAGCGGCAGCGCAGAAGTGACGCCGCGTGCCACCGACGCGCTCAATCGCTTCTCGCAGATCCTCAATTCGCCCGCCGCCCATGGGTACGAGCTGCAAGTTGCCGGGCACACGGATAACACCCGCGTCCTGCACGATGCCACCATTAAGGCCGGCCACAAGGATAACTGGTATCTCTCGGCCCACCGTGCGATTTCGGTCTCCGAGGTCCTTCAGAAGGACGGCGTTAACGCCGCCCGCTTCGGCGTGATGGGCTACGCCGATCAGCACCCAATTGCTGACAACGGCACCACCGCCGGCAAGGCCCAGAACCGCCGGGTTGAGGTATTGATCCTCCCGACCCAGGTCCGCACCAGTACCGGGATCGCCCGCCAGTCCGCCCCGACCAGGGCCCCTGCCGTCACCCCGTCCCGCAACACCCGCCGACCCGACCTGAACAAAGACGCGGCTTCGCTGGAAAACCGGCCAATTCTCAACAAGTAAAACTTCAATCCGTCAATGGCCGCCGGGAGCGGGATGTCCTGCGATGATGGATCATCGCGAGATATCTTGCTCCCGGCTTTTTTATTTGTCGGGAAGAGTGCCGGAACAAAAAGCCAGACCGCGCGATCCGACCCCCACATATCCTCGATCCATCAGCAAATAATTGACCGCAGATAAAGCCAATGGCCAAAGCGCGACAGCGCCGAAACCAAAAAGAGATGCAACCACGGCACGGCCTTCGGCTCGACTCGACCGAGCTCGTCGCGGGCTGAGGCTCAGGCTCGAAGAGAGACACGGAGGCGCGCTTGACTAACGAACGGCAGTGCAAAAGTGGCAGGTTAGAAAATTTGTGTTAGAGAAAATTTGCGCAGGCTGCGAAGAATTGGACGGTTCGCAGTGCAGATAAGACCTGAAATCTCATCTGCGGTCACAAGCGTTATCTAAAGTTCGAATTCTTACTCTGTGTTCTCTGTGTTCTCTGTGGCCTCTGTGCTGACTTCTTCAAACCTGACTTAAGCGGCTCGCGGCGGCGGCCGGCGGGTACGACCGACGGATTGCCGGACATCCTGCCAGCTCAACCGGCCAAACGTCGCCGACTCGTCGTCGTCCAACGCCGGGAGCGCTTCGGATTCTTCCATATCCTCGTCGTCGAGCTGATCCTCCTCGGCCTCGCCCTGGCCCAGGAATGATTCTTCGTCGTTGGACAACACATCGGCTGATAGAAAAGCGTCTTCCTCGGCATTCAGAAACGGCTCGCACAGCATTGTAGCCGACGCACCCGAAGCGAACTCATCCGATCCGCCCGCGGCCACGAAGGTGGGCGGTGGCTCGTGCAGATACCCGCCCGTCGACTCCGGCCGCCACGGATCGACATCGATAAACACAAAACCACGCTCGGTCTTGTGCGGAACCAGATCGCAGTTGATGCGCTCCCACACGACGTCAACAGTGACGCCCCAGAACTCGGCAGCAACGGATGGAACGACCCAACAAGACATAAGTGATTTCCGTCGATGAGGACCCTGCAAACCGGCAAGCCTCTGGATCGGTTCATCGGTTCTATACAAATCCCGTCTTGAACCAAATGCGCCAAGCCGTGCCAGGAGGTTGTGCGTCGGATAAAGTCGACGTTATCTACCCCGCTGGAGGCTCATGAATCGATTACGTGCTTCGCTCCAATCGCTTTGCCGGCCAATCGCCCTTCTGGTTGTCGCAATCGCCTTTCAAAGCCAGTGCAGAGCGGCTGAGCAGCGCCCCAACATCCTGCTCATCCTCACCGACGATCAGGGCTACGCGGATCTCACCGCGTACGGCGCAAAGGACATGCGTACGCCAAACATGGACGCCCTGATCGCCCGCGGCATGCGTTTCAACAACTTCTACGCCAACTCCCCCGTCTGCTCCCCTTCCCGAGCCGCCATCATGACCGGCCGCTATCCCGATCGGGTCGGCATGCCCGGCCTCACCCGCACCGACCTCAAAGACAACTGGGGATACCTCTCCCATGAAGCCGTGCTGCTGCCCTCCCTGCTGCACAAAGCCGGATATCACACCGCAATCGTCGGCAAATGGAACCTCGGCCTGGAACCCGAGAACACCCCCAACAGGCGCGGCTTCGATGTCTTCCACGGATTCCTCGGCGACATGATGGACAACTACCTCACTCACCTTCGCCAGGGCCACAACTACATGCGCCTCAACGATCAGGAAATCGATCCCAAAGGCCACGCCACCGACCTGTTCACCCAGTGGGCCATCGAATACCTCCACGAACGCGAAGCCCCGGCCAAAAAGGGGAAGCCATTTTTCCTTTACCTGGCATACAACGCGCCGCATGTGCCCACGCAACCGCCGGCCGAGTGGCTTGATCGAGTCAAGAAGCGCGAGGCGGGCATCGACCAGAAGCGCGCGGGCTACGTCGCGCTGATTGAACACCTCGATGATGGAATTGGAAAAGTCCTGGCCGCCCTGAAAGACGCCGGCCTCGAAGAAAACACACTGATCATCTTCACGAGCGATAACGGTGGATTGGTTGGACAAGGCTCAAACGTCGGCGGCTACCGCGGAACCAAAGGCACGATGTACGAAGGCGGCCTGCGCGTCCCCATGGCGGCCGTCTGGCCCGGACACATCACGCCAAATTCGCACAGCGATGCGGTTTCGCTCCATATGGACCTGTTCGCGACCGCCTGCGACGTCGCGGGAGCGACGCGTCCCCCCGAAGTGGACGGCAGCAGCATCCTCAGCATTTTGACCGGCAACGCCCCATCGTTCCCCGCGAACCGCGCGCTTTATTTCGTCCGCAGGGAAGGCGGTGCACAGTTTTTCGGACTGACCAGCCACGCGCTGCGTCGCGGCGACTGGAAGCTGTTACAAACAACCCCGTTCTCACCCCTGGAACTTTACAACCTCAAGGACGATCGCCGTGAAGAACATGATTTGATCGCGACTCAACCGATCGTTCGAAACCAAATGACCCGCTTGCTCCAATCGCAAATTCAGCGAGCCGGATCGGTGCCGTGGCAGAAACCGATAAGCGACGTCGCGAAGCAATAGAGCTAATCCTACAACGCGGGTTGAACGTAAACCCTTGTGTTTTCAAGCGGTTGTTTTTCCCGCTCTCGGTCAATCTCGTGTGACCCGCGTTGTAGGACTAAATGACCGAGCGCGATTCCGCGTTTTCGTGGCATGGGGCTTCCAGCCCATGATCGTGGGAGTTGACCACCAGCGACGGGTTCGATTTGGGAAAACCAAGTTTCGACGCAAGAACAACCTTCTCGCGCGTGAGAGAAAATGCTCCGTCAAGTAGAGTTGGTTTTCCCACATCTGACCCGGCGCATGCCCCGAAGCGTCCCCGACCACGGCCTGGAAGGCCGTGCCACTTAAAAGCAATGGCGCTGAATCGCGCACGGTCATTTAGTCTATTTTGCATCAATTCCGTTGACGCGGTTCAGATCCTCAATCTGCTTCTGAATCTTCTCTTTCGAAGAATTCGCCGGTGCTTTCTTCGGATCGAGATTGTCCAGCAGGTCGTCAACCGTGGGCGTTTTGGATTGCACGCCATCGGCCGGCACTTCCACGTGCGCAATCCAGAGGATCGAATTCAGCGTCAGCTTGCGGAAATCGTTCTGTGCCCAGTTGAAGTGGTAGTGGGCGCCGGTGAGCCCAAAGCCGCGGCCGTCATGGTCGCGTGTGGCCACCCACATGGTCGTCTCCGCGACGTTCTTTCCCGCGTCGGCTCGAACCGCCGGGTTGCCACCGTGGGCATCGTCCTTGTGCGTTCGCGTTGAGTCCGGCGGCACGGTCGCGAGGATCGGTGTCACGCCCGCCATCCCCGGCCGAAACCGCATGTGGTAGTACCACTCATCGTGCGTTGTGAAAGGATGCACGCCGTGCGTGACTTCATGCGGCGGAATCTGTGTGTAGTGCGCCGTCCATTCAGGATTCACCGACCAGTTGGTTTCAAAATACCCGCCGATCCATTTGAGCCAGGCATCGCCCGCCGGGCCTTTGGGCACTTCCACCGCGTAATGGATCTGGCCCATCCCCACGCCCTTGTCCATGAGCGGCTCCAGCTCCTTCAGGTGGGCAATCGCCATGTGCCCATCTCCCCCATCGCAGAAGATCACGATCGCCGCCGCTCCTTCAAAAGCTTTGGCGTCGCTCGGCCAGGTGTGCTTGTACACTTCGCAATAAACCCCGGGCACATTTTCGTTCAAAGCCTTCGCCAGCAACATATCCCCGGCATATTGCTCGTGCTGGGCGTAGCCATGACTGGGCTTGCCGGAAAGAAACACGATCTTCTTCCGCGAAGATACGTCGGTGTTTTCCGCCAGCCCAGGGCGTTGCGGGGCATCGGCGGCGAGAACCTTAAGGCCGAAAACGCAAGTCCAAAGGGTAACGATCGCCAGCGCGCGAAATGGGCTAAACATTGAGGAACTCCGGAATTGAGAGACCGAATCTAATACCCCGGCAAATGTATAGATGTTGTACTTCAGAGCGAGGGATCGCGTGAGTGATGACAATCACCGCCGGCCACTTTTGACCAAATCACGAATTTTGAGCCCGCCGAGGCTGACGGTTTTAGACAGCGACTGGATCCGACGAATGGCAGCTCGCCGTTGATTCCGGGTCGAGCGCTTCGTTGGCGAAGTGCCGTCAGAGATGCGCCGCGCGTTTGACATCGCCAGAATCTAACTAAAAGAAGCACCGCGGAAAAGTGTCGAAGTAAAACCAACGGGGCACCGCTCCAGTCGCTGTGCTTCCCCGAAAAGCAAAGATCTTTTTGGAGAAGGACCATCGACGTGACGGCATGGCACAGCCGCGAACGCTTGAACGATGGGTACCATCAAAAAGCACAATAATGTCGATTGACCCGTGCAACGTGTCAGGTTACAATGATGGGGATCGATGATAAAATCATTCAGGCACAAGGGACTGGAAAAGTTTTTTGGCTTGGGTAAGACTTCGGGTATTCGCGCCGATCATGCCAACCGGCTCCGATTAATCCTCGCTCGGCTATCGGCTGCTCAGTCGCCCCAGGATATGGCTCTGCCGGGCCTGAATCTTCATTCCCTGAAAGGGAAACTGAAGGGATTTTTTGCGGTAAACGTGAGTGGAAACTGGCGAGTAATCTTTCGCTTCGAAGCTCAAGACGCCGCGGACGTGGATTATCTTGATTACCACTGAAGACAGACAATGAGCATACACATGCATAACCCCCCTCACCCCGGCCAAGTCATTCGCGAGTTGTGCCTGGATCCGCTCGGCCTGTCGGTAACAGCGGCGGCAAAGGCTCTGGGTGTAACGCGCAAGGCCCTTTCCGAGTTGCTGAATGCGAAATCGGGCATCAGCCCGGAGATGGCGATTCGACTGTCAATCGCATTCAAGACCTCCCCGGAATCTTGGCTGAATCAGCAGATGCAGTATGACCTGTGGAAAGCCCGTCTTAAGCTCAAGAAGCTTAAGATTTCTCCGATCGCCGCGTGAACGATGCCGCGATCGCGAGCAGACGATCTATCTCATTCATGCTCGACCTCTCAATGATCGAGAGAAACGAAAAACGTGAACGAGACGGAAATGAGCAATCGTAAGAATCAACTGACGGCAACTACTTCAGCCGACCTTGAAGCCAAAGCATGCAAGTTCGACGCGACCGACTACTCTCCGCGATTTGCAAAAACCCCTTCTGCCGAGCGAAAACGGCACGACGCAGCGATCCGCCGCGCAAAGCGAAAACAGGGCCGGCCGCCGGTTGGAGTTCGCCCTACCCAGTGAGTGGCTGATGATTACTATTCCGCCGTGAGCGGCGACGATCAGCTTTACGCTCTAATAAATGACCGTGCGCGATTCCGCGCCTTTTCGTGACATGGCTTTCCAAGCCATGATCGAGGGGGTTGACCACCAGCGACGGGTGCGATTTGGGAAAACCAACTTTCGACTGGTGGACAACCTTCTGAATTTGCCGGGAGAAAATGCCCGGTTCCGGCGAGTTGGCCTTCCCACATCTCACCCGTCGCCCGACCCGAAGCGTCCCCGTCCACGGCCTGTCTTCGACCCTGAGGCTCTCTT
This sequence comes from Tepidisphaeraceae bacterium, assembly GCA_036794395.1. Lineage (GTDB taxonomy): Bacteria > Planctomycetota > Phycisphaerae > Tepidisphaerales > Tepidisphaeraceae > DASXMX01. The sequence goes on from DAIRGS010000360.1 coordinate 7,170, forward strand.
CGAGCCTGAGCCTCAGAGCCGAA
>DAIRGS010000361.1:0-7100 GCA_036794395.1 Tepidisphaeraceae bacterium
CGGTGCTGGTGACCGCGCTGGTCTTGGCCGAGGTGCTGGCATTGCTGAACTGCGGGATGACGATCGCAGCCAAAATACCGAGGATGATCACGACGATCAAAATTTCGATCAACGTGAAGCCTCGCGATATCCGTGAAGTGCGCCGCATGTGTTTCTCTCCTTAGGGTGCGTTATTCCTTCGGCCTGCCTTGGATACTACAAGTCGCATGGTCGATGGCTGTCAGAAGTGATATCGAATTCATCTGCGCTTGAATCAAGCTGAAGCCGGCAAATTCAGAGGTCGCGATAAACACGGGGAACCAGCACTAAGGAAGGGGGTATGGGTTATCGGACGCAAGGATTCGGCGGAACGGAGAGGTGTATTAGCCCGGAAAATTCAGATTCACCGCGGAGCCGCGGAGATCGCAGAGAGAACACCAGAGAAATGGGATATGTGAGCTGCGCAACGTGCGCGACAAACTCCTTTGCGATTTTGCATGTAAGCTCTTGCTGCTTCTGAATTCTCTGCGTCCTCTGCGCCTCCGCGGTGAATAATCCGGGCTAGTCCAATAGCCCGAGGCGATCAAAGAAGGCCGCGCCGGCCAGGCTCATGAGGCCGTGGATGAGCGGATCGTTGAGGGATTCGTCGCCGGTGAAAAAGGCGGCGGCCAGCGGGATTTCGTCCTCGCGGGCCGATTCCCAATCGGCTTCGTCAATCATTTCCAGAAATGGGTTGGCGCGCAGTTGCTCGATCACCTTGTCATCATCATCGGGATCGAGGCGGCTCAGAAAAGCAACGACGGCTTCAAGCCGTTCGGCGGTTTCTTCGTTGCCGCGGGCGAAGGCGGCATATCCGGCAGTCTGCCCCACTCTGCCAAAGCGGATCATGATGGGCTCGACGCCCTCGCCGGCATCGACGGTGGCGTCGAATTCGTCGTTGTCCATCTCTCGCTTGAACTGGCCATACAGCTGATAAGCAGCACGGCCCTGAATTGGAGAGAGATTGCTCAAATCGAGCTCCAGCCTGGCGTTGGGCGGATAAAAGAGTTTGCCAGTGTAATGCATTAACCAGCGATTATATGCGCGAAACAGCGCGCGAGTTCTGATTCACACACGGATTTCAGGCTTCAGGCTTCGGATCGCGCGTCATCAATTCCGTAAGCGCCTGAAGGACATCCTTACTATCAAATAGAACGGCATGCACTGCTTCGGTAATGGGCATTTCCACTTTGTATCGCGCGGCAAGCTCGTGAACGGATCGCGTGGTGGGCACGCCCTCGGCGACGCTGTCCATTGTCTTGAGCACTTCGTCAAGCGTCTGGCCTTTTCCGATTCGTTCGCCGACGGTTCGATTGCGGCCTTCAGGGCTCACGCAGGTGGTGATGAGATCGCCGATCCCGGCAAGACCCTTAAACGTTTCGGGCTGGGCGCCCATGGCGACGCCTAATCGCGAGATTTCAACCAGCCCTCGCGTGACCAGCGCGGCCTTGGCATTGTTGCCGGCGCCAAGGCCATCAATGATGCCGGCGGCGATGGCAATGACGTTCTTCATCGCGCCCGCCAGTTCAACACCCACCACGTCGTTGTTGGTGTAGACGCGGAACCATTGCGTGGAAAAGGCGGATTGAACTCGGCTACCCACAGCGGGATCACTCGACGCTGCGACCGCGGTAGCCGGAAGATAACGCGCCAATTCCGCGGCAATGTTGGGGCCGGACAGGGCGACAAGGGGCATCGTTCCCGCTCCCGCTTTTGATCCATGCCACTTTGTTTTCATCACATCTTCGATCACCTGTGTCGGTCGAAGCAGCGTTTGGTTTTCGATTCCCTTGGCGACGGATACCACTGCAATATCCTCAGGCACATGGTCACGCAGGCGGGTCCAGACCGAACGCATATACTGCGTCGGAACGGCCGAAAGAATCAGCGTCGCGTCGTTGAAGCATTCGGAATCGTTGGCCGTCAGGCGAACTTTCTGCGGCACGCGCACGCCCGGCAGAAGGCGGCGCTGTTCGCGATCCTGAAGAAGCTGCTCGATCGACTCCTCAAAAGCCCCCCACATGGTCACGCGGTGCCCGCCTTCGGTCAGGAGAATCGAGCAGACGGTCGCCATCGCGCCATCCCCCAGAATAGTTACGTGCTCGGGCATACGGCGCGATTCTAACGACCGGTTCTTAAAATGCGTCACCCGCGGAAAAACTCTCCCAGATTGACAGAGCCGCCCCACCCGCCCGGCGCTAAATCGTTGGAATAACGCGACTAATGACAGAGATATGCGCGGAAAGGTTATCGGCTGTCGGAACATCAATGAAGAATCGGATAACGGGTACTTTTGAGTTGCATACCTCAAGAAGTTGACGAATAATCGATGCGAGTCTTAGCACCTATCATTTCCGCTTAGACCCACCGCGCCACGCGAATGAGCTGAATGGAGTCGGCGACCCCGCTCTTGCGGATCTGCAAGCCGATTACCAAGGGATCTTTCGTATGACGGGCAATAACAACAATGGCGGTTCACGTGACTCGACGCGATTTGTAGCGCTTTTTCAGAAGGCACACGGGCATATCGCAACACTTCGAAAGCTCGACGATCAGATTGCCGCGATGTTTGAGCAGCGGCGAAAAAATCTGGAAGACCTGCGGGCGGTTCAGTCACAGATCAACAGCGAATTCGATCGGGTGCTTGAGCTCGAGCGCGTGATTCCCGCGGACATGCTGTCGAATTCGGATTCGAAGTCGAGTGCAAAAGAGACAAGACAGGAAATCCGACCGCACGGGGAAATGCGGATCGAACGACTTGAATCGGCGCTGTCGTAGGATCTGTCGATTTTAAGCGACAGCCGCCCTGCCGAGTTGTTGGGCGTGCAGATGATTGACGAGGCTACGGACGAGGTCACGCATGGCGTCGCGCCAATCATGTTGGCGCGAGCGGCAAACAAAGTCGCCAGCCGTGTCATGCACCCGAGCCCGCACTTCACACTGCCGGCCACTGCGATGCATGGTGATGGTAAGTGTGAATTGTCCGATCCGTTCACCCATCTTCATGGCCCGGCGAAGCCAGGACATGAGTTGCTTGCGATGTGACGGCTTTAAGAGCACATTCCCGACTTCCAGCTTAATCATTGGGCAAACTCCCGAGTATTTCGGCGATCATTTGGTCCCGTTCAATTCTACATCTCTACACAGCAATAGATGTGCCTTTCCTGAAACCGCATTCTACCTCGCGCGCCGCGCGATTGATTGAGAAAAACCCGCCGATTTCCATAATTCTCTTATGGGGCGTTTGAGCCGGGTAATGGGCGTAAAATGGGCGGTCTTGCGAAGGATGTGGACCCGTGAGAGCAGTTGTGACCGGACAGGTGGGTGTTGATAAGGGGCCGTACCTCGAGCGCGTGAAGTCCGAGGCGGCCCGACGCGGGGTGGACCTTCAGGTTTGCCACGTCGGGCACATGATGTATGCCGAGGCGCCGGATGTGCCTGCCGGGCGGATTCTCAATTTGCCAATCACACGGCTTAATGCGCTCCGACGGGCCGTGTTCAAGGAGATCCTGCGGACGTGCGAGCGACATGAGCATGTGATCGTTAATACCCATGCCACCTTCCGCTGGAAACATGGGCTGTTTGCGGCGTTTGACTTCGACCAGATCAAGGCGTTCAAGGCGGATCTGTATTTAACGCTTCTGGACAATGTTGAGGCCGTCCATCAGCGACTGCTCCGGGACCATGACATCGATCACTCCCTTAAAGACATCATGGTCTGGCGAGAAGAAGAGCTGCTGGCCACCGAGATCCTGGCCAATGTATTACGCGGTTACGGGCACTTTTTCATGGTGAGCCGGGGCCGGCGGGAGCTGACGACGCAGACGATGCTCCGGCTCATGCTCGAGCCAAAGCGCAAGAAGGCGTATCTGTCGTTTCCGATGAGCCACGTCATGGATCTGCCCGACACACTGGCGCAGATTGAGCGATTTAAGCGCACGATGGCCGAGCACTTCACTTGCTTCGATCCGGCGGATGTGGATGAGTTGGGACTCCATACGATGGCCCTGGCCGCCATGCAGGAAGGCGGCACGACGATTCAGGTGGCAGGGCCGGGAGGGCCGCTCACGCTGAAGACGGCGGACGTTGCACAGATCAGCTCGGATATCATGGGGCAGATCTATGCGCGCGATTTCAAGATGATTGATCAATCGGATCTGATTGTGAGCGTGGTGCCGGAATTGCCTGGAGGGAAGCCGGCCCTTTCGAGCGGGGTTGAAAGGGAACTGCATCATGCGTTTGAAGGGGGGAAAGAGGTGTATGTGGTTTGGCTGTGTGCTTCGATGCCATCACCCTTCATCACCGAGACGGCGACGAAGGTTTTTCAAAGCTCTGAAGAGGCGATCGAGTATTTTCGGAACAAGGGTTATCTTCCCACGGCAGCATCGACCGTTCCGCGCGTTGGGGAATTGTTCCCTGGCAATTGAGCTCGAGGAAGCCGGGATGGATGCGAATCGCCAGTCAAAGCCCTTTTATGCAACCGATCCGCGCCATCACTGTTTATTGTTCCTCCAGCACTCACGTCGATCACATTTACACGAGTATGGCGGCTGAACTCGGTGCTGCAATCGCCCAACAAGGCTGGCAACTCGTATATGGCGGCAATCGCATCGGCTGCATGGGCGCATTGGCCGATGCAGCCCGTGAAGCCGGCGGAAAAGTCATTGGCATCACGCCCCAGCTTCTGGTCGATGAGGGGATTGCCGATGAACACTGCGATGAGCTGGTCGTCACGGCCGGCATGCGCGAGCGCAAGGCCCTGCTCGAACAGCGGGCTGACGCATTCGTCACCTTGCCCGGCGGCCTGGGAACGCTGGAAGAAGTATTTGAGATCATCGTGGGGCGAATGCTGGGCTATCATTCAAAGCCGATCGTGTTGCTGAACGTGGCGGGATATTTCGATCCGCTGCTGGCGATGATCGAGCATGGAATTGAGCAGCATTTTATCAGAGCCGAGGCACGCGACGCGTACTTTGTGGCAAACGACGTTGCCGGGACGATGCAGTATTTAGGACGATATGAAACAAAGGGTCGCTGAAGCGACCGCGTTAAAGGAGACGGGGCCGGCCTGTTGTCATCCTGGAGCGCAGCGAAGGATCTGCCGTGAAGAACCCTGGTACCAAGCAGATCCTTCGCTGCGCTCCAGGATGACAAGCGTTTAACGACTTTATGGGACGTAACCGAACCATTTTCCCGATCGCTCTTGTCTGCTCGCTGTGCGTCCATGCAATCGGGATGGATTTGTACGTTCATTACGGATCGTTCCTGATTCAGCCTATTGGGCGCTCGGCGGAAAAGCGGTCGCGCGAATTGGTCGTGAAGGTCGATCCCGACATGCTGGATTTCGGCGAGGCCGATGGGAAAGCAATTGGCAGCAATCGCTCGCCGGGCGATGAGCCGATGCAGGCGCGGGAGGCTGATGAGGATCAGGCGCTGCTGAGCCGGGAACCAGTGGGATCGGGCAAGCAAGCCAACGCGGCCAGCGGCGCTTCGGGCCCGACCGGCGGCGGAATGCCAACTGCCCTGAGCGCTCCGACTGCTCCGGCCGTTCCACTGGATAAAACCCGGCCCCCCACCGCTGTACCCGCCCCACCGGCTTCGGTGCTGAAGCAGGTGGCGGAAGCCGAGCCTAAACCGCAGGTTCAGGTCAGCGAAAAAGAACTTGATACGAAGCCCGAAGTGATTGAAACGCCCCCGGCCAGTGCCGATACCAAACCGCAGCCGCAGCGCGTTCAGGTCGCCGTTGCGATGCCGGCTCCAGGGCAGGAAGCGCGACCTGGCGTGCCCAGTTCGGCGGGGCTTCCGCTGCCGCCGAGCGATTCGGACTCCGATCCATTCGCGCGAATCAGCGGAACGGTCGTATTCCGAAACGGCCGGCTTGACGCGCAGCGCGGTCGCAAAGTGAAAACCGTCCGCCCGCAAATTGGTATCGCCGGAGAGATGGACGCGATGGGCATGGCCAATGCCGTCGTCGTTGTCGAAGTCCACATCGACCCGGCCGGCGAAGTCACTCAGGTCGAGCTATTCAAACGATCCGGCAGTGTCGCCATCGACGAGCGCACGCGCGATGCGGTGTATCACTGGACTTTCGAGCCCACGCGCGACAAGGCCGGGCATCCCCTCCGCGACGTGGTGTACTTCGCGATCGAGTATCGATAAATGTCGAGCATCGCCTAATGAAGTTGGCCGAGCTGTTTTATTCCGTGCAGGGGGAGGGCAAGCTTGCCGGCGTGCCATCGGTGTTCGTTCGCGCCAGTGGATGTAACCTGCGATGTACCTGGTGCGACACGCCCTACGCGAGCTGGAATCCCGAAGGCAATGACATTCCCGTGGAACAGATCCTTCAGCAGGTGCTCGCATTTGAGGCGCGCCACGTTGTGCTGACTGGCGGCGAGCCCATGATCATGCCCGATATCGTGAACCTGGCCGAGGGCCTGGCAGCCGAAGGCCGGCACATCACAGTTGAAACCGCGGGGACGGTCTTTGCGGTGATGCCGATCGATCTGGCGTCGATCTCCCCCAAGCTTTCCAATTCAACCCCGCTTGAGCGGGAAGGCGGCCGGTTTGCCCGCGCTCACGAGCGGCTCCGGCTAAATGTGCCGGTCATTCAGAAATTCATCGATACTGCAAAAGACTTCCAGCTCAAGTTTGTCGTTTCTCAGGCGCCGGACCTCAATGAGATCGAGCAGTTGCTCGGCCAGTTGCATCGATGGGAACCCTCGGATGTCTTGCTCATGCCCGAGGGAACAAACGCCGCAACCCTGAACGAGCGCAGCGGGTGGCTAACCGACATCTGCAAAAGCACAGGCTTCCGCTACTGCCCCCGGCTCCACATCGAACTGTTCGGAAACACCCGCGGCACGTAATACCCTTCGCGCGATGTGCCACCACGGATAAACAAGACGCGTCCACCCATCCGCGTCATCCGCGAAATCCGCAGTTCCTGTTCTTCAACTTACGCATCGAATTCAAGTCAAACCGCGGCTCGCCCTCCATGTGAGACAGGCGAAGAAATCTAACCACAGATTCGTCGAGTAGAGAAGAGGCGCAGTCATGTTTAGACCAATGACTTCCAGTGTGTC
>DAIRGS010000362.1:0-7089 GCA_036794395.1 Tepidisphaeraceae bacterium
GTCATTGGTCTAAACATGACTGCGCCTCTTCTCTACTCGACGTTAAATCTCTTCCATCCGCTTCCTCTGTGATTTCTTCTGTGTTTGTCATGCCTGTCTGTGCTCAGTCGAACCCGATGCTTTGACACGCCCGGCATTCCCGTTCAAGATCAATCTCATCGATCAATGCGGAGGCCGAAACATGGGACGCCAATCTTCCAAATCGATTTCCCGTCGCCGGGTGATTCAGGCGGGGCTGAGCGGCCTTGCGTTAGCGGCTCATGGCCGGATTTCCAGCGCGGCCGGCGGGGCCAGGCCGAACATCCTGATGCTCATGGACGATCAGCATCGGGCGGATTGTCTTGGCGTTGCCGGTAACAAGGTGATTCGTACGCCGCACATGGATCGAATTGGGCATGAAGGCGCGGTATTTCGGCATGCTTACACGTCTGTGCCGTCTTGCATTGCTGCGCGGGCGGGGTTGCTGACGGGGCTTTCGCCGTGGCATCACGGGTTGCTGGGGTATTCGAAGGCGGCTGAGAAATATCCGAACGAAATGCCGCGACTCCTTGCCGAAGCGGGATATCACACGACCGGAATCGGCAAGATGCACTGGACGCCGCAGCGCAATTTGCATGGTTTTCATCAGACGATTCTGGACGAATCGGGGCGGGTCGAATCGCCTGGATTTATCAGCGACTATCGCAAGTGGTTCCATGAGCAAGCCCCTGATGTCAACCCTGATGCCACGGGCCTTGGCTGGAATGACTACGACGCCAGGCCTTACGCGATTCCCGAGCGCCTTCATCCGACGAAGTGGACGGGAGATACCGCCGTCGATTTTCTCCAGACCTACAAGCGCGCGGAGCCGTTCTTTTTGAAGGTATCGTTTGCCCGGCCGCACAGTCCGTACGATCCGCCGCAACGCTTCTTCGACATGTACAAAGACGCTGACCTGCCGAAGGCGGCGGTGGGCGCTTGGGCCGAGCCTAACGCGCATCGTGGGCAGAAGCTGCCGCCGGATACGTGGCGCGGTGATCTCGGCGCCGATCAGGTCCGTCGCTCTCGGCAGGGCTATTACGGAAACATTTCGTTCGTCGATGAGCAGGTTGGCCGCATTTTGGATGTGTTGGAAAAGCGCGGGCAGTTGGAAAACACGCTCATTGTTTTCTTCAGCGATCATGGCGACATGACCGGCGATCATCACCTCTGGCGCAAAAGCTACGCCTACGAAGCATCGGCTGGAATTCCCATGCTCATCCGCTGGCCCGCCAATTTTCTTAACGCCCAACGCGGCCAATCACTCGATCAACCCGTCGAGCTGCGCGACATTCTTCCGACGTTTCTCGATGCGGCGGGCGCAAGCTTCGATCCGAAGCGATTCGACGGGCGATCGCTGCTGGATCCGGTGAAAGGCAAAGCCGAACGCTGGCGGCCTTTCATCGACATGGAACATAACGTGTGCTACTCCCCGGAAAACCATTGGAACGCGCTGACGGATGGGAAGGTCAAGTATATCTACCACGCACAGAATGGCCGTCAGCAACTGTTCGATCTCACCCACGACCCAACCGAACTACACGACTTAGCGAACGACCCGGCCCATGCCGACACTCTCCGCACATGGCGCTCACACATGGTGGCGCATCTGCAGGAGCGCGGCGCACCATTTGTCGTCAACGGCGATTTGGCGGCGCGTCCCAAAGGCATGGCAATGAGCCCGCATTTTCCGGAGAAACTCGCTACAGACGCCGCTGACTAGTCCTCGCAATTATTTTAGTGACGACGGCAGAGTACGAGTCTGTTTTTTTGCATTAACATACTTGACGCACATGCGGCCGAAACACACCTTATTCTGGATAGGCACGATAATCTTCTTTGGGACAGGAGTGTTGATCGGCCTGCTTGTGTCGTTCGCCGCCATCCGGCATCTCAGCGCACCTGTGCCGTTTGCGATTTTTATGGGGTCCGTAGCTGGAGCATATGGGGCATGGCTAACTTTCTACGTGGTTCTTCGCACTCGCCGACACCTTCGACGTTAGCCTGACTATCGGAGTGCAAAAAGTATAGTGTCGTCCTATTTTTTTGGCTCCGAATTTCTTCCATCGGTCAGCCATCCGGTCGTGAACTTCACAAACTCGATGCGCTCGTATCCCTTTTTGTCCCCGGCCTCGTACAGCAGCCCGACCGATCCATCCGGCAGTGCGACCATGCAGCTATATCCGGAAAACTCGGCGAAGATCAACTTCTCCACCGGCCAGGTCTTGCCCTCATCGTAACTCATGCGGGTGGTCAACAACTTCCGTTGTCGGGTGGTTGAGGCGGGGTTGGTAAACAAGATGCGGCTCTTACCTTCATCGGGCCAGGTCAGGCGCAGGATACTCGCCTGGCAGCGCGGTTCGACCAGCACGGGATCCCGATGGGCCGGCTCAAACGTTTCGCCTCCGTCGTGGCTGATCGTGACCCCGCGAATCGTTCGCGGCTTGCCGGTGGCGGGATCGGCAATGTTCCGCATGTTCAGCATGAGCGCGCCATCGGCTAGCTCTACCACTTGTGATTCGTTGAATCCATGCACAGGTGGTTCGCCGCCGATCTTCCAATGGGCGCCGTGGTCGTCTGAGTAGATCACGAAGGAATTTGAATTGTCCCCGCCGCCGCCGGTCGCGACATAATCGCACGGGATCACCAGCCGGCCCGCGTGCGATCCGTGCTTGATTTGAATGCCGATTCCGGGCCCGGTTGCATACCATGCCCACTGCGGCTTCTTCACATCCGATGTGATGTCCCGCGGCTTGGCCCAGGTCAGCCCATCATCTTCACTGTGGGAAATCCAAACCGTCCGGGATTCTTTGGACGTGCCGAGGGTAATCTGTTTTTCGAGATCGTCTCCCAGATTGTGGGTCATGAGCAGCCAGATGGTTCCGGTCGATTCATCCAAGACCGGGCAGGGATTTCCGCAAGTGTTTTTGGCATCCTTCCACACGACCTGCTGGGGGCTGAACGTTTCGCCGCCGTCGGTTGATCGGCGAACGAGAAGGTTGATTTCCCCTGCATCGCCGGCGGCCTGTCGGCCTTCGCAGAACGCGAGGAGCGTGTTCTTTTTCGTGCGAATCACCGAGGGGATTCGGTAGTTGTTGTAAATACCATCTCCGGCCGTAAAGAGGACGGTGCGTTGCAAAGGGTCGTCCGCCCCGCGCGCCGCGGCCACCAACCCGCCCACAACAATCAACACCAAAATCCAAATGCGCGCCATCTCCGCTCCAATATGACACAGGCTTCGGACCCATGCACTTGTTCAAAGTCGCCCGTCACATTCTTGAAAATTCTCGGCTCTTCGCAATGCTTTGCCCATCCCAGAATTCTTCAACGGTAATCTTATGACACCTTTCGAACTTGGCGGCCTGATTGCCGCTCCCTACACGCCTTTCGATCCCAGCGGCTTGCTGAATCTTTCGGTCATCGAGAAACAAGCCGCGTCACTCATCAATAACGGCGTGAAAGGCGCGTTCATCTGCGGCACCACCGGCGAAGGTCTTTCGATGACCACCGCCGAGCGGATGCAGGTTGCGCAGGGCTGGGTGGATGTTTGTCGCGGCGGGCCTCTCAAGGTCATCGTGCATGTTGGGCACAATTCCCAAAACGATTGCATCGCGCTAGCGACGCATGCGAAGCAGATCGGCGCCCAAGCCCTCGCGGCGCTTCCGCCCTTTTTCTTCAAGCCTGCCGGGCCCGATCAGCTCATTCAGTTTCTTCAACCGATCGCCGCCGCGGCAAATCCGCTGCCGTTTTACTTTTATCACATCCCCTCGATGACCGGCGTGCATCTCGTGATGTCCGAGTTGCTTCAGTTCGCCCCGCAGATCCCCAATTTCCGGGGGATCAAATTCACCCACAGCGACCTGATGGACTATCAGGTCTGCCGTAAATGTGCCGGCGGCAAATACGAAATCGCCTGGGGCTTCGATGAAATGTTGCTTGGCGCACTTGCAGTCGGCGCGACATCCGCCGTCGGCAGCACATACAACTATGCCGCCGCTAACTACACGAGAATGATCGCGGCATATGAGAAGGGCGATCTTGAAACCGCCCGCCAGTGCGCCGCCCGCTCGGTCGACATTGTCTCGATCCTCCTCAAGCATGGCGGGCTTCGTACCGGGAAGACAATCATGGCGTTAGCCGGCATCGACTGCGGCCCGACGCGCTCGCCGGTTCCTCCGCTGAATTCCAAAGAAACCGCGTCCGTTCGCCAATCGCTGGAGCAGATCGGGTTCTTCGATTGGGCGATGGTTAAGGGCTAATTCGAATTCTCTAACACGAAGGCACGAAGACACGAAGAAATGCGAATGCAGAAGAAGAATTAACCACAGAGGACACCGAGAGCACAGAGAAAAACACAGAGAGGAGTATTTAACCGCAGATAGCGCAGATGCTTGCAGATAAAGGACAAAGACCTGTATTCATATCGCGTAGCCGAGATCCTCGACCTTGTCATCCTGGAGCGAAGCGAAGGATCTGGTTTGGGTGAACCCTCTCGATTACCAGATCCTTCGCTTCGCTCCAGGATGACAATCAGCGGTTCGTCCGATGCGGGACTTCTGAAGAGTACGTTTATCTGCGAGCATCTGCGCAATCTGCGGTCAAGAATTCTTCTCCGTGATTTCCTCTGTGGTCTCTGTGCCCTCTGTGGTTAACAAATTCTTTGCCCGACAATGAGCGTCCATTTACGAGACTGACCTGTGCTCGATTACCGCCCCGCAGAAATGTCCTCCCGGCCGACCGGATATGCGTGGCTTGTGGTTGGGCTGCTGTTTGTTGTCGCGCTTTTGAATTATTTGGATCGTCTGATCCTGACGACAATGCGCGATCCCATTCGCGCGGACATTCCCATGTCCGATGCGCACTTTGGATTGCTGACGAGCGTGTTTCTGTGGGTGTATGCCGCGGCCAGCCCCTTGGGCGGGTTTCTGGCCGATCGGCTCGGGCGCCGTCAAGTGATCATCGCCAGCATTTTCTTCTGGTCCGCGGCCACTTTCCTCACCGGCCTGGCCAATTCCTTCCACCAGATGCTGATCGCTCGCGCGCTGATGGGCATCAGCGAGGCGTGCTACATTCCCGCCGGCCTTGCACTCATCGCCGATTACCATCGCGGGCCTACCCGCTCGCTCGCAACCGGCATTCACATGATCGGCATTTACGCGGGCGCCGCCCTGGGCGGGATCGGCGCGGTTCTGGCCGAGCATCTAGGCTGGCGATATGGATTTCGTTTGTTCGGTGGGTTCGGCATCGCTTACAGCTTCGTTCTTCTGGCCTGCCTCCGGGATGCACCCTCGTTTTTGTCAGGCGCTCAATCCGAATCGTCCGCGCCGCGCCTGGTCGATGTGATTGGGAGTGCACTCTCCACGCCCGCGTTCGCGGCGTTGCTCGCGGTCAACTTCCTGGTCGGGGTGGTCAACTGGGCGGTGTACGGATGGATGCCGACGTTTCTGAAAGACCGCTTTCACCTCAGCCTCGGAAAGGCCGGTCTTTCAGCAACCGCGTATATCCAGGTGGCGTCGTTCTTTGGCGTACTGGCCGCCGGCGTGGTGGCCGACCGATGGAGCCGCTCTTCACGCCGCGCCCGCGCCCTCACTCCGGCAATCGGTTTTTTCCTTGCCGGCCCGTGCCTTTTCGCCGCGGCAAGCTCAAATCTCTTCGCATTTACCATCGCCGGCCTGATTGTCTTTGGCCTGGGCCGCGGTTCGATCGATGCCAACCAGATGCCGCTGGTTCGCCAGATTCTTCCCGCCCATCTCAGCGCCACGGGATACGGTTTGCTCAATCTCATCAGCACCGCCGCGGGGGGCGTGATGGTCTACATTGGCGGCGCGTTGCTCGATGCCCACATTGATCTCAGCCGGATCTTTCAGGTTGCGGGCGTCGGTCTAGTGATCGCGGGTTTAATTCTCGTGACGATTCGACCGGATTTGGCGGAGGAAGTTGATTCCGCAGGTTGACTGCTCCAGGTGTTTTCCGCCCCGGTGTGTCCTGGCTTGGCGAAGCGAGAGAATGCGTCTCCAAATTCCCCTCTATTCTTAATCGGCAGTCCTACACTGTGTTCATATGGGTCCGATGCGCCACAGTACATATTGCGATCGATGTAAGAGAGAAGTCGCATCACTTGGCACACAGATGACTTCGTCAATTGGGCATGGTCACGGGGTAACTTTCAATAGCAGGAGCGGCTACTTCTGCCGACCGTGCCTGAAAATATTGTTTTGGAAGGCGGCGGCAACCAACATGTCGCTGGGACTGTTTTGGTTGTTGGGTCCGTTGTGCGGTCCGTTGTATACGCTGGGGAATATCTTGCCGATACTCTCAGCCCGCAAGTTGCCTTTTCCGACGGATGAAGATCGCCAGCCGAAGCTCGAGGAGGATGCGCTCAACGCGGTCTACGCCATCGCGCCAAGTGTGTTGGAGGACGTTGAGCGAGACACTGGAAATGTGCATGAATCGGTTGCGAAATACGCCACGCTCATGGGCTTGCGCCCTGCACAGATGATTCACGCTTTCCGGATGATGGCCGACTCGGAATTGTTGCCGCCGCCGAACGTGGATATGCGTACGATTCTCAAGTACCTGTATCGCGCAGAGTGATCAAGGCGGAGTCGCTCGCATGCCCGACATTCTGAAAATCATCGCGATTATCATCGGCGGATTGATCGCGTTCATGTTCGTTATGCGCACGATTCGGCGTTTCACGATCCGCCGGAAGGAACCGCCGGCCGAACCCACGTTTGATGTCGCCGAACTCAATTCCATGGTCGAGGCCGGGCTCATCTCGCGGGATGAGTGCGAGCGATTGAAATCAATCGTGGCGCTTCAGAGATCGCGGCAATCGGATGCTTCGGAAAAGCACAAAGGCTTCGAAGTCATTCCTCTCGCCAAGTTAGACGATGCTGAGCAGAAATAGCCAGTGCATTGAGCCGCCAAGCGCACAAAGCTGCCACCTTACTAAATAACCGTGCGCGATTCCGCGCAATTGCTTTTAAGTGGCACGGCCTTCCAGGCCGTGGACGGGGACGCTTCGAGTCGGGCGACGGGTGAGATGTGGGAAAACCAACTTTCCTTGAG
>DAIRGS010000363.1:0-7087 GCA_036794395.1 Tepidisphaeraceae bacterium
ATCATGGGCTGGAAGCCCCATGTCACGAAGCGCGGAATCGCGCACGGTCATTTAGACAATGCATGGCTCACTATGGAGGCACGGAGGACACGGAGAAGAAAGGGAATTGAACCACGGATAACACGGATGAAAGAGCAAATAGGTCTTCTCATTCTCATCTTTCTGCTTATCCGTGCCATCCGCGTTATCCGTGGTTAAATCCGGCATTTCTCCGTGTTCTCTCTTCGAGCCTGAGCCTCAGAGCCGAAGGCCGTGCCCCCCGTGGTGGAAATCCGGTTAAACGATTTGGCCGACGTGACATCTGCCCAAACTTTCCGCCGTGCATCAACTTCCCGACGCCTGTTGGCGGTCTGGACGGGGACGGTCCTGCTGTTTGTTTATGTTCCGGTCGTTCTCATCGTCATTTTTTCGTTCAATACATCGTCACTTAACGTGTTGTGGGAAGGCTTTACGCTTCGGTGGTATGCGGAGCTTTGGCAGAACGAGCCGTTGATGACGGCGCTGCAAAACAGCCTGGTCATCGCATTTGCGACGACTGCCGTGTCGTGTGTGCTGGGGACGATCGCCGGGTGGCTGCTCTATCGGTATCGATTTCCCGCGGCTTGGCTTGTACGAGGTCTGATCTTCTTCCCGATGATCGTCCCTGAAATCATCATGGGAGTCAGCTTGCTCCTGCTGTTTGGCGTCATGCATATCGCGCTGGGGTTTACAACCGTCATCATCGCGCACGTGACGTTCTGTTTTCCGTTCGTGATGATCGCGGTCGGGGCCCGGCTTGAAGGGCTGGATCCGTCTTTGGAAGAGGCCGCGATGGATCTGGGCGCGACGCCCGTGCAGGCTTTTACGCGAGTGATTCTTCCTTATCTTGTGCCTTCGATTGTGGCGGGGGGGTTGATGGCGTTCACGCTGTCGATCGACGAATTTGTTGTGACGTATTTCACTTATAGCGCCGCATCAGTCACGCTGCCGGGCTTGAACCCCACCGTCAACGCGCTGTCGACACTCTTGATCGTGGCGACGGTTGTTCTGGCGCTGGCCGCGGCGGCGGTGCGGCGCTTGTCCTCTGCAAACGCTTCGCTCAAATAGATCCCATGCGCTACCCGCGACGAATCCTTTTGGGCCTCATTCTGCTTGGCTTGGCCATGCTGACCAGTTGCAAGCACGTACCTGATGCCAAGACGCTGAACCTCTTCGCGTGGTCGGAATATATACCACAGGAGGTGATCGATGGTTTCACCAAAGAAACCGGCATCAAGGTCAATTACGAAACTTATGACTCGAACGAGGCGATGATCACCAAGCTGACGCAGGGCTCCACCCGGTACGACCTGATCCAGCCTTCGGAATACGCGGTGGAGAACCTGATCAAGCGAAATATGCTTCAGCCGCTGGATCTGGGGCAAGTTCCAAACCTTAAGAACCTTGATCCGGCGTTTGCCAACCCGTCATATGATCCCGGCCAGAAATATTCCGTCCCATACATGACGGGAACGGTTGGGATTGTCGTCAATACCGACGTGGTCAAAGAGCCGATCAACGGCTTTAAGGACGTCTTTCAGCCGAACTACAAGGGCCGAATCGTCGCGGTGAGCGACAGCCGGGAGATCGTGTCGTGGGCGTTCAACGCACTGGGGCTGCCGATCAATGACGTGACGCCGGCGAATCTTGCCAAGGCCCGGCCGCTGGTTCAGGCCTGGCTTCCGCTGGTGAAGGTTTTTGATTCGGATAATCCCAAGTCCCCGCTTCTGAGCGGCGATTGCGATCTGGGGGTCGTTTTCAGCGGGGACGCGGCCAAGCTTTATGAGCAGAATCACAAATTCAAATATGTGCTGCCCGCCGAGGGGGCGCATCAATTCATTGACAGCCTTTGCATTCCCGTTTCGGCCGAGCACACGTCCGCGGCATTGGCGTTTATCAACTACATCCTTCGACCGGAGGTCAGCAAAATGATCTCGGATAAGTTCCCCTATACGAATCCAAACGCCGAGGCGCGCAAGCTCTTGAGCAAGGATCAACTCGCCAACCCGGCCAGTTATCCCGAGGCCCAGCACCTGGAAGTATTTCGCGACATCGGTCCAGCTTCGCAGAAGGTCAGCACCATGATGACAGAACTTAGAAGTGGAGGGTGAGCAGCTTGAGCCGGCTTGTTGACCGTGCGCGATTCCGCGCCATTGCTTTTTCGTGGCACGGCTTTTTAAGCCGTGGTCGAGGGAGCCGCGGGTCCGGCGACGGGTGAGATGTGGGAAAACCAACTTTCCTTGACGGAGCATTTTCTGCCGGCGAATCAGAAGGTTGTCTGAATGTCGAAACTTGGTTTTCCCAAATCGTACCCGTCGCCAGGAGTCATCCCCCTCGATCATGGGCTGTCTTCGACCCTGAGGCTCTCTTCGAGCCTGAGCCTCAGAGCCGAAGGCAGACCCGAAGGGGAAGCCCATGCCACGAATGACATCGCGCATGGTGATTTGGATGCATCGACATGCCGACCTGGGGTCGGTGCGTGGGTATTTCTGTCGCCGTTGCTGGCGTGGTTGCTGCTGTTCGTTGTTGCGCCGACCGCCATCCTGCTGGCGTGCAGCGTCTCGAAATGGACCGATTTCGGCGCGTGGACAATGGGATTCACCTTCGAAAACTATCGCGAAGCGCTAACCCGGTTTTATCTGCTGATCTTTCTCCGTTCGCTGATTTATGCCGGGGCGACTACTCTCCTTTGCGCGGTGGTGGGGTATCCGGTGGCTTACTTTATTGGCCGATCCAGCGCGGGCTGGCGCAACGCGTTGCTGATCGCGGTGATGATCCCCTTCCTCACCAGCTTCCTGATTCGAGCGTATGCGTGGATTATCATCCTCCGAGAGCACGGCGTCCTCAGCGCATCGCTCGACGCGCTGCGGAATGTGTTTCCACATCTGCTTCCCGGACGCCTCAACCTTCTTTACACCCCCGCAGCAGTGATCATCGGGTTGGTTTACACGTATTTGCCATTCATGATCCTTCCCATTTACGGCAGTGTTGAGAAACTGGATGAATCTCTGCTCGAAGCCGCGGCGGATCTGGGCGCCGGCCCGCCGAAGACGGCATGGAGAGTGATCCTTCCGCTGACTTGGCCGGGCATCGCGGCGGGCATTACGCTGGTTTTTGTGCCCTCGGTCGCCATGTTCGCTGTAACCGGCATGATGGGCGGCGGGCGGGTGTGGCTGATTGGCGACGCTATTGAACAGCAGTTCCTTTCGGCCGGCAATCTTCCGCTGGGAGCGGCCCTGGGAGTCATGCTGCTCTGTGGATTCATGCTGACGTTCCTGCTGACGCAACGAAAAACCCATTGAACGGTAATCCCAAATAGATGCAGGTATTGCACCTTTTGCGATCTGGCCCTCCCGGTTATATTCTCGTCCTGGCGAGTCGGATTTCGAAACAACTCTTTCAACCCATTTCTGAGGAGGTTCGCTATGCGTAAACTGGCATTCGGTCTTGCGGCGGTTTTGGCAGTCGGTTCTTTCGTCAATTTCTCCAGCGCGGCTGATGAAAAGAAGGTCAGCGGCGTTCTGATCGACGAGACTTGCGCGGCCAAGTTCACCAGCAAGGAAAATCCCGAGCAAGCCGCGGCTAAGCACACCGCCGCCTGCTGCATGAAGTGTGGCAAGGATGCTGGCTTCGTGGTTCTCAGCGGCAAGAAGGAACTCAAGCTCGACAAGCACGGCAAGGAACTGGCCATGGCCTACCTCGCCAAGCCCGATGCAAATACCCACGTGACCATCACCGGTGAAGCCACCGACACCGAGATCAAGGTCAAGAGCATCGAAGCTGCGAAGCCCGCGACGGCCAACTAAGCGCCTCGCTTCGGTGATTCTGATAGATCCCGACAGACCCTTCCGGCATTCCGGGAGGGTCTGTTTTTATTTTGGTGGTCGGCGCGATTTAAGGCAACGAGCATTTTCGTGACACGGTGCTTCCCCTTCGGGTCTGAGCCTCAGGGTCGAAGACAGCCCGTGGGCTGCGGTACACCGCGGCCATCGGCCTCAGGGCGATCCAGCAATCGCGCCAGCGAAGTAGATGAGGGTATTTCTACAGGAGTAGCGGGTCGCCCAGGCGATTGGCGGGTTGGCGGAATACCGCCGACGTGCGTGAATACACGCACCACGGGCAAGATGCCCGTGCCACAAAAATAGCCCGCCACAGTGCGACGCCTCTGTCTATCCGTGGCGGGTATCGGGCCGATACAATCGCGATGTGGTTCCACTGGGTCTTATTGCCGGCGAAGGGGTCTTTCCCATCCTGGTTGCGCGCGGCGCGCGGGCGGCGGGGCGGAAGGTCGTCTGCTCGGCGTTTGCCGGCCACGCTTGGCCCGACCTGGAACGCGAGTGCGATTCGTTTCATTGGGTCAGCATCGCCCGAATGGGCCAATGGGTCCGTCATTTGCGCTCGGCCGGGTGTACTGAAGCGATCATGGTGGGGCGGGTTGCCAAATCGGGTTTATACGACCGGTGGCGGTATTTCAGGTATATTCCCGATCGAAGGGCGCTTGGCGTCATTCTCCGCGTTATTCGTCGGGACAAGCGCCCGCAGTCGATTCTCAGTGCCGTGATGGATGAACTGGCCGCGGCGGGTATTACCTTGATCGACTCCACTCAATACACCACCGAGCACCTCGCCATGCCCGGCGTCATGACCAAACGCCAGCCCAGCGAGCGGCAATGGGAAGATATCCGCTTTGGCTATGAGATCTGCCGGTCGATCAGCCGGATGGATATCGGCCAAAGCATCGGCGTGATCGACCGCGATGTGATCGCGGTCGAAGCCGTTGAAGGCACCAACGCCATGATCGAGCGTGCCGGCAAACTCTGTAAAGTCGGCGGCTGGACCCTCATCAAAGTCTCGAACACCCACCAGGACATGCGCGTGGATGTTCCGACGATCGGCGTCACCACCATCGAGAAGCTCGCGGCCGCGCGAGCCGGGTGCATCGTCCTGGAGGCGGGCAAGACGATCATTCTGGAAAAGCCGAAGGTGTTGGAGTTGGCGGATCATTTTAAGATCGCGGTGGTGGGGTGGGAACCGCCGGGGGAGTGAAGCCGCTGGGTGATATCGCTCTGGACGTTGCATTTCGTTGCATTGTGTTGCATGGACCGAGGCAGTTGCGAGTTGCCAGTGATGGCAGGCACATCGCGGGGGAAAATGTCTCAAATGTCACAACTGCGCGTGACACCTATCTAATTATTGCTGAGGCGGTGGGCTGGGTAATTGGGTCACGGATGGGCGGGATTGCCCGAGTTGTCTGGCGACCGGCCGAGGGCGTTGGAGCGGTCAACCTTTGATCGAGAAGTGTGGTAAGATTCGAGCCGGCTTTGGGAATCAATGATTTGCTGTTGTCGAATCACCCTTCCGACAGTTGCCGATTGGTGGGACGGCCTAACCCTTCCGAAGCCTTTGGAATGGACGTTCGCCTCCTTCTAAACATTGCTACCGTACTTGCAACGCCATGATTACCCGACTCATTATCGAAAACTTCAAGGCGATCAAGGGCAGGCAAGAAATCGACCTGCGCCCGATCACGCTGCTTTTCGGTCCTAATAGCGGCGGCAAAAGCACGATCATCCATGCGATTCATTATTTGCGCCACATTTTGGACAGAAAAAATCCAAATGTCGGACCGGAACTGGACGTGTTGGGCGAAGTAAATCTTGGGGGATTCACTAATCTGGTCCATGGCCACGTTGAGACCCGAGATATCGTGCTCGGGGCGGAGTTCAAGATGCCGCATCCGGGGGAGCTATCCGAAAATCCGACGCTCGTAGAGCGACTCAGGGCGAAGATCGATCGTGTTTCGTTGACCCTCACAATTCACCATTCGGATTTCGTTATCTCCCGACTGTTCCGAGTAACCATTGAAGTTAATGGAGAGCCGCTCGCAGAATTCGATCCCATTGATCCCGGGGATGAACTCCAGATCTATTGGCGGCACCCGATCTTCGCGTCCGTTGAATTCGGGGAGCATCCCGCTGACCAGTTTCAGCGTGCGATCGAGGAGATTCTCGGTGTGGATGGCCCAATGAGATTCTGGCGCGAACAAATGAAAACGCGGCGAGCTTTGGGGGATGGTTCCAGCGAGGAACTCGAGAACCCAGTTAGTGTTAGCGTAGCCACGTGGTTACATGGAGGCCGGGATTATTCCGTCACAGATCCGAAGACGCTTGTTGTGCATTGTGCGGAGCCGGCAACACAAGAGCAGCGGAACGCGGCGAACTTCCTGGCGCAGGTTTTGACGCCGGTCATCGCAGAACCGATCGCGTATCTGCGGCACTACCTCCTCAAGGACTTCGGTCATCTCGGGCCGCTCCGTGTTGTCCCTTCATCGCGGCAAATGGCTGAGCAGCGGGTGAGGGACGAAACCGTGAACTGGTATAACGGCGTTGCAGCCTGGGATATGCTTCGGCAGCCTACAGAGGAAGACCGGGCGCTGTGGTCGAGGGTTACCGACGCCCTCCACTCGCTCGACACGGGATTGAAGTTTGAACTCTCCACGTTTCGCGACTTCGAATATACGCGCACTGAGAGAGATATGCCGGATAGGCCTCGTATGCCCGGCCAGCTTGAAGAATTGATTCATGTGTCGAGAGATGAAATTGAGCAACTCGACCCTCAGACGGCGGTCGAGCACTTGGACAGAATCCGTAATGCGATTAGCAGACTGCCGGAGCACGTGAGGTTGGTGATTACCGACGTTCGAACCAATACCCAGGTTAGCCCTCAGAACTTCGGCGTGGGGATTTCCCAAGTCCTTCCCGTCGTCATCGGCGCTGCCAGTGACATGCCGAAACTCTTCGCCATCGAGCAGCCCGAGCTTCACATCCACCCCCGCCTTCAAGTGGCGCTTGGCGATATCTTCATCCACGCGGTGAAGGGCAAAGATCGCGATAATTCTTACCGGATTTTGCTCATCGAAACGCACAGCGAACACCTATTGCTTCGACTGCTACGGCGGATCAGGCAGTCGGCATCGAAGATGACGGTTGAGGAGCGCGATTTGTTTACATCTGACGACCTAGTGCTCTGTCACACAATGATTTTAGGGTAGACCGACTTCAGCTTGACC
>DAIRGS010000364.1:0-7076 GCA_036794395.1 Tepidisphaeraceae bacterium
AAGGGAGAGGGGGCAAGAGGGCGCGCGTCAAATCGCGCGCAACAAAACCTGGACGAATGCGATTGTTGAAAAGGGATGGGTTTTCATCAGCCCAGCCTTGCACTCCCGCTGAGCGCATATGCGATTGCCCCGCATCGAGCCTCGAGCGCCGCGAACCTAACGTGATCTTACAATCGTCAGTCGTTTGATCTTGTGACCGGAATCGCCCGCGTCTTGTAATTGCGCCGAAGGAAATGCGCGTACCCTTCCGGCGAACTTCTCAGCCGTGCCCACATTTCCGCTTGCAGGCGTTCCATATCGCGCATTCGCTCAGCCGGGGTTTTCAGCATCGCGAGCTTTCGCCGATAGCTGTCGCGGATGGCGAGTTGAGATGCGATGTCATCGTCGGGCATGCGGAGATTGTACCTGGTGCGAAACCGACGCCAAGCTTCATACGCGCAGCAGCTCCTTCGCCTGAGCATACCCCGCCGCGGGGCGGCCGTATTCGCTGGCAGTTACGCGGGCGAGGGCGACCAGGTGCCGCCAACGGAATGCCGGGCGGGTGGTGGCAAATTCTTCCGAAACGGTTCGATAGAATTTTTCGGCGTGGAGGGAGCCGTCCTCGCTGACGGCGTACTTGAGCATGAGGTCGAACACCGGGCGGGCGGGATGACCGAGCTGACCGTATTTATGAATTGTCGCACAAGCATGGGCCTGCATGTTCCCGCGAATTGCGGTTTCGGCATAACTGAGCAGTTCCGCGGGATGGGTCGTGGTGAATTCGGCGACATGCCGAGGAAGCGGGAGCGGCTGCCAGTGCAGGAAATCGCCGCCGCGATCGACACGATCCCGCGACGCCTGGTAGGCGCCCATGATCAGGCAGGCAGTCTTGTTCCGGGCATTGCCCGCCCGCGCGAGATTGCGCCAAGCATTGGCCGAGTCGCAGGCATGTACGCCGATGGAATCGCCATGCACGCTGCCAAGGGGTTTACCGGCCACCTCATCGTTTGGCGTGCGCCCGAAATCGCGGAGGATGAGCTGATTGGCCGCGAGACAAATGGCTTCGCCCAATGCATCCGGTTCGATTCCATCGGCCAGCGCCGCACCGGCCAGATCCGCGGCCTGTTTGGGCGTGCCCTCAAAAATGGCCATCGCGGCGTGATCGATCCATTGATCGTCAACCTCCCGGCTGCCCAGCTCTTTGCCCAGCAAGCGATGCTGATCCAACGTGGACGCGAGAATTTGTCGAGGTTCCAGAGAGCTTGAGCTGCGTATATTCAATTCCGCCTTGACGCAGAATCGCACAGATTGCCGGAGCAGGGTGTGTGCGTGCTCCTTGCCGATCAAGCCGAGCATGTCCCACGCGCGATATGGCAGCACCACGCGATGCACGTCGACCCCATCTTCAACGGTCGCCAGGACATCGTTTAGCGCCTCATCGGGCGAAGTCAGCGCCAGGGCGGCGAATGTGGCTTCGGCGCTGTTCACATCAACGCGGCGCACCGCATCGCGCAGCGCCTGTCCGCCATCACCGGCTGGCGAAAACGTAGCCGCGGGGGTTGCCTTCTTCAGCACTTCGCTGGCGCGCCCGCCATGCTCTTGAATCCGGTTGGTATTTCGATAGAGAACTTTGAACACCGGTAGCGGGCGAAGCTCGGCCGGCAATTCGGATGACATGTGCAGCGCGGGCGCAAGGGCCATCATCGTATGGAAGCCCACGTAGTCTTCACCGCCAAATGTGCGCGCGTTCGCCAGGGCCGCTGCCGCGGAGAGCCGGTTCAACTCGGTTCCGTTTTTGAGCTGCTTTGCGAGGACCGGGAGCAACTGGTCGATCGGCGTGTCCTGCATGAGCCGGACCAGCGGCTCAAGCTCGCCGAAGTCGAGTGAATCGTTCCCCTCATCCAAATTCACCGGAGTGGCCAGACCCAGCTCGGCGGTCATGCCAAGGCCAACGCTGGTCGCCATCATCCCCCAACCCACCTGCGCCAAAAACGCCCGTCGGGAACGTGTAGTCATCGCTACCTCCTGTAAGATGACCGATAGGGTACCACGTTTTGTCGCAAGTCAACATAAAACGTTCCCGCGAACGATCGTGGTTGCCTTGCCAATCAGATAGACGCGATCCCCCGCCAGTCGCACGCGAATGCTCCCGCCGCGTGCCGAAGCCTGATAGCCGAGCATTTCGGTTTTTCCCAATCGCGCCGCCCAAAAAGGGGCAAGGCAGCAGTGAGCGGACCCGGTCACCGGATCCTCATCAATACCGACCGAGGGAGCGAAGAAACGCGAGACAAAATCGTATTGCGATCCGCTTGCCGAAGCAGTCGCGATAATCCCCCGGCATTGAAGCCGGCCCAGCGCCAGCATATCGGGGTTGAGGTTTCGCAAGGTATGTTCAGAACCGACTTCGACCAGATGATCGAATGCATTGCGCCCGCGGTATTGAATCGTCGTGCGCAATGCTTCGGCCAGTCCCGCTGGCTCGGGCGCTTCTGAAGCGGGCTTGGAAGGAAAATCCAGTTCGATCCCATCCTCCGTGGAAACTGCGCGAAGGAGCCCACTGCGGGTTGCGAAGGAAATTTCCCCACGCGCGACTACGCCCGCTTCCCAAAGTGCGTGGGCCGAGGCAAGGGTCGCGTGGCCGCAAAGTTCAACCTCGGCCAGCGGCGTAAACCATCGCAGGCCGAATTGAGCGCCTTGCGGAGAAACAAACGCGGTTTCGGACAGGTTCATTTCCGCGGCCAGCCGCTGCATCCAAAATGCGTCGCGCGGCGTGTCGAGAAGGACCACCGCCGCGGGGTTACCGCGAAAGGCGGCGTCGGTGAATGCATCGACATGAAAAAAATTCGAGTCCATCGTTGGTTCTCAACGCGTCGCCCGCGCTCTCACCCATTCCACCATGGTTCGCACGCCCCAGGCCGTGGACCCAACGGCATAAAGCGGAAGCTCGCGCTCCGTATCGGCCACGCCAGCAATATCGAGGTGAGCCCATGGGAGTTTATCTTTTCCTTCCCACGGCACAAAGTAGCTGAGGAAGGCCCCGCCCTGGAGTGGGGAACCGTTTCGCGCCGGCCCGGAGTTCACCAGATCCGCGGCATCCCCTTTCATCAGATCGCGATGTTCCTCCCAGATCGGGAGCCGCCACAGCTTTTCCCCGGCGGTGGCGCTGGCCTGACTCAGCTCGGCCACGAGCGCATCGTCGTTGCT
Organism: Tepidisphaeraceae bacterium; assembly: GCA_036794395.1. Taxonomy (GTDB): domain Bacteria; phylum Planctomycetota; class Phycisphaerae; order Tepidisphaerales; family Tepidisphaeraceae; genus DASXMX01. The sequence goes on from DAIRGS010000364.1 coordinate 3,184, forward strand.
CATCAGCCCGGCCATCGCTTTGCCCAGCGCGATGACGACGCCGCCCGTGAGTGTCGCCAGATCAACAACCGCCGCGGGCTTGAATGTTTCGATTCCCCACGACAACGCATCCCCCAGCACCAGGCGCCCTTCGGCGTCGGTGTTGGTGACGTCGACCGTCACGCCGTTATGCATCGTCAGGATGTCGCCGGGGCGGTAGGCGGTGGAACTGAGAACGTTTTCGGCGCTGGCCAGAATGCCAACCAAATGCACCGGAAGCTTAAGCTTCGAGACGGCATACATCAGCCCGAGCACGGCCATCCCACCCGACTTGTCGAAGATCATTTTCCCCATCTTGTCCGCCGGCTTGATCGAAATGCCGCCACTGTCGAACGTGATTGACTTGCCGACCACCAGCAGTGGCCGTCCCTTGGCCCGCGCCCCGCGATATTCGAGCACGATCATTCGCGGCGGTGTTGTCGAACTGCCCGCCCCGACCCCAAGGATGCCGCCCATCCCCAGGCGCTTCATCTCCTTTTCATCGAGAACGCGCGACTTGAGGCCTGCTTCGCGCGCCAGCGACTGCGCGACCTTTGCCAGCGAAGGTGGATTGATATTGTTGCCGGGTCGTGATGCGATCGTACGGGCGAAGTTCTGCGCTTCGGCGATGATCCGGCCATTGTCCACCGCGGCAGTCACTTCCTTCTCCGTGCTGACAATCGTGAAATTGATCAGCTTTTCGTCGGCTTTTCCGGCGGCGCGAGCGGTGCCACGGTATTCCTGATAGTCAAAACTGCCGACAATCACGCCCTGCGCAAACGCTTCAATCGCCGACGTCGAGCTCACGAGGCTAGCGCCCGGCAGCGATGGAAGTTCGTCGGGGATAGCCGGAAGATAAATCGCGACGGATCGCAGACGGTTTTTACGCGCTGCCTTGGCGAGCGTCGCACCGGCTTCGCGAAGACACTCGGCGGAAAACTGCTCGGCATTTCCCATCCCAATCACGATCAGCCGGCGAGCCGCCCGTCCCTCCAATAGCTGGATGGTCACCTCATTGGATTTGGCCCGCACCGCACCGCTGGAGATGAGACGAGAAAGCGTGGCACTTTCGGCCTCGGGAAGACCAGGGTAGGCATTATCGGCCCAAGTTTGTTTGTGAATAAAAACTGCAACAGCGTCGGCAGACGCAGGCGCGGATTTGGCAACTTGAATCGCTGCACGCGTACTGGTCGGGATCATGCGGCTCCTTCAATTCTTGGCGGGTCGGAGTATAGGGAGAGCAGGTTGCAGCGCAAAGGCGCGGCACCGTTCAATCTCATCCGCCGCTAACTGGGGGAATGAGGGCCAGCTCATCGCCGTCGTGGAGCGCGGTCAGGGCCGGGGCATATTGCTGATTGATGGCGTAGGCGATCCTGTGAAGATACGGCTGGATCAATGGGAATCGATCCACCAGAGACGCGGCGGCAAATTGGGCAGTTGCGGCGTCGGGCAAATCAACCGAGAGCCCGGGCACGCCGGCCGCGTCACGGAGAATTGCGAAGAGGAGAATTCGAACTGTCATTGAGCGGGTATTTGTACCGCTTTAACGAATAATAATGCGATTCCAAATTTCAAATTTTAAATTGGCGATGCATGAGCTTCGGATGCGTGGCACATTCGGCGGGCGCTCCTTATTCCCTCCCCCGGTACTCCGGGAGAGGGCTAGGGAGGGGGGGTTTCAGCGGCAGACTTACCTGCTGAAATGCTGCGACGCAGCAGGCACCACAGCTTGTTTTCCGCACCGGCACGAGCCTTTCGCACTTGAGCGAAGGCCGGCAACCTGCGACGCCAGTCACGTCTGCCGGGCAAGCGCTCAATGTCGCCGAACGGCTGATCCGCCGGTCAAAACCCACGCCCCCCTCCCTAACCTCCCCCGGCGTACCGCTTGTCATTACCCACAAGTCGAAATCACGCGTCCTATTCTCCCTCCACCACTACGCCCTTGTCATTACCCACAAGTCCAAATCACGCGCCCTTTTCTCCCTCCACAGGTACTCCGGGGGAGGGTAGGGAGGGGGGTTTTTGAGCGTACATCCTCGATAAAGCAATTGTGGGTAATGACAAGCGGTACACCGGGGGAAGCGAGCGGAATTGGCGACTGCCCGCGAGCGGGTAGGGAGGGGGGGTTCGAGCGTCCATCCTCGATAAAGGAATTGTGGGTAATGACAATGGCGTACCGGCGGAGGGAAAACAGGCCCGCCCAAAGTATCATGCACCCATAAGCTTCGGCAGATCTCGACAAAGAAGACGAGGCCGATGACGATGTGCAATAGCAGCGAACTACCGCCCTGACTCTAACGAATCGTCTATTTCGCGGGATCGAGCGCCAGAAGTTGAATGCAGGCCATTTCAGCATCGCTGCGCACGTAGAGTCGATCGCCGGCAATTGCGGGGTGGTTCCATGCTTTCCCGGTGATGGCCGATCTCGCGCGGATCGCCAGTGAACACGAACAGGATTTGTGCATCGCACTGGACGAAAAGGAGCATGCAACGTTGGCGGCGTTATGCGGCCGCATCGCCCAGCAGCAGGGACTCACGCCGGGAGTGCACCCGGGATATCGGCAGATGGGGAGATGAGCGTGGGCTTTCGGGAATTGTGTGGTTTCGCGGAGCACCTTCGGCGTCACCTGGCTGAGAGCCGCAGGGTGGGCTGATGAAAACACGACGGTTTTCACTGATCGCACTCGTCCAGCTTTTGTTGCGCACGAAGGAAGCGCGCCTTCCGGCCCCCTCTCCCGGAGGGAGAGGGGGCAAGAAGGCGCGCGTCAAATCGCGCAACAAAACCTGGCCGAACGCGATCTTTGAAAAGGGACTGGTTTTCATCAGCCCAGCCGCAGGGTGTCGAGGAAAGTTCCGATGCCCTGACCCTGGGTTTCGACATATAGAATTTTAAAATGCGCATCAATTCTTTCATCTGGCCCGAAGAGCGGACCGAGCACATTGCCCGGCATGGCGTGACACCCCAAGAAGTGGAAGAGGCGTGCTTCGGGCAGGCCTTGGTGCAGCGGGGGAAATCCGAAGGCGAAAATCCGGTATACTATGTCCTCGGTCAGACCGAGGCGGGCCGCTATTTGTTCTGCGTGGTCATCGGCTTTCCCGACGGCACGGGTGCCCCGTAACCGCGCGGGAGATGACCAAGAAGGAGAAACGTCGTTACAAAAAGTGGAAAGACCGATGAAAAAAACAAAGCTGCCAAAAACCGATTCGATACAGAAGCTGGCCGAGTTCTGGGACATCCATGACCTGACCGATTTTGGAGACGAGCTTCAAGAGGTCGCTAAGCCCGCTTTTGCTCGCGGCAGCGCGATCAAAGTGCGTTTGGAATCGCGCGACCTCGCGGCGGTCGAGCGGCTGGCCCGAACCAAAGGCGTTTCACGAGAACAACTCGTCCGCGCCTGGGTGTTGCAACGAATCGCCCGCCGCAACAACGCTCGTCCCACCAAACGCTCCGCGTGAGAGCATCGTGCCATACACGACGCGAATACTCACGCCGATTTCGCTTTCCGCTCCCTGCGATGGGCCTCAATCTCGCCCCGGAAGAAATCGTCGAGTTCCTCGTCACTCATTCCGCTTTCGGCAACCTGCTTGCGGAAGGACGCGAGCGCTTCATCCACCGTCGGTCGGGTGACGGCCTGCTCAATGAGCTCGGACGCGACGGCAGCCACGTCCTGGCCGCTTTCCGCCGCTCGCGGGGCATGCTTCTCGCTGGCCTGCTTGGAAAGCCGCAGTTTCATCGCCAGTTCGGTCGTGTGCGGGATGGTTGTTGCCATACCACTCCTGTTTAAGAACCTACCACAAGGGAAGGGATCGAAACGGGGACGCAGCTAGTGCTTTGTCACACAATGATTTTAGGGTAAATCGACTTGAGTTTGACG
>DAIRGS010000365.1:0-7053 GCA_036794395.1 Tepidisphaeraceae bacterium
CAATCTGATGCCGAAGCTTCTGCCGCCGGTTCGACATCCCCGCCAAATGCCCCCCATGAATCTGATCGACCGGCACCCCATATATCCGCGAGATCGCGTGCCGGCATAACGCCTCATACTGCAACCCCGTCATCTTCGGCCCATAGTTTTCACTCATCCCAATGTTCTATCACGGAACCGAACAAAATGCTAACAAAATTTTTAACTGGGGCGCGATCATCCTCGTCTTCGGTGGGGGCCCACATTCCTTACTGTCCCGAGTCCGTGAGTGCGCGATGTACTCGTCCGCCGACCGAATTCCAAAGACCCCGTTTCGCCGCGACCAAGGGGAGCGCTTCTCCCCATTCCACTTTACCACTCAGCAACACGTTTTCAGCCGCAGATAACGCAGATGGCCGCAGATGAAACCCATTCCTGTCCACTGCCCACTGCCTACAGCCTACTGAGCCTCCCGATACAACCCCTTCGCCGACTTCTGCAACATCAGCAACGCATCGGCGCATCGCTTCACTTCATTCCCTTTTAGTTTCTTCACGCCTTCTGGCGCAATCATCTCCACCAGATTGTCCTGATGCACCACCATCACCCGCCCCTGCATCACCGGCCCCTCCACCCACGCCAGCGGCGCCGCCAGCACCGCCTGCACGTACGGCACATCCTCACCCAGCAACGCCGCCAGCCGCTCTCGCAATCGCATTCCCTGCGACACCGCTTGCCCCAGCACGTCCGTCGCCACGTTATTTCGATACAGCCGTCCGTCCTTTCCCGCCGAAAGCAACCCCCGCCAGCTCTTCGTCTGCACGCAGAACAACCCGCCCGGCCCGACCACCACATGATCGAGATCCCAATTCTCCACCAGCTTCATCCCATTGAACACATGCCACTCATTCTCCAGATCCATCAGCAACCACGCCACCAGCGCCTCCCCTTGTGCCCCACGCATAAACTTGATCCGCGTCTTGGCCATCGCGTGGATCGGCCGATCCAACAGCCGCATCGCCGGGAACGCAAGCAGCCCAAAGACGCCCAGCAGCGGCAATACAACGTAAACCCGCGGCCAGAATGACCACACGATCCCCAGCCCGAACCCAAATATCATCGAATACCCGATAATCAGCCCCAACACCCGCCGATGACGCTTCTCCGCCTCCGACCGCGACCATTCACCCGCCGCCCCATGTAATATCGCCACGTCATGACCTCCTTGTGTGGCACATCCGCCCTCGGCTGTGATTGACCGCAGGTCAATAAACGAAGTCCACGCCTAAAGCTAGGCTCTGTCGTACAATCCGTCACCGCTTGGCTTGCCCTTCGCGACGTCAAATCCGTCAAAGGAACCTTTGGCACGCACCATTGTCAATGGTCCATCTCCCCGCCCCCTCAATCACCTCCATCAAAATGCGCTGCCGCTCGCGCGGCCCGAACTCCCCAAACACGCGACCGTCCCGATTGTTGTTCCTCAATCGTTCACGTCCCAAGGCCATGTCGTGTTTGAGGCGTAGAACCAATACTCGTTGCTGTTCCTCATCGCGGTAGACACTTCGGATATTGTCAGGCCGAGTTCCATCATGATCAGAGTGTCGATGATGACGCGAAGCTTTGACGCCAGGCGAACGTACTCCGTGCCGGACCCACCCTCATCGTCCTCCCCGCCATGCGCCTCATTATTGCGGCAGGCTACGATCCTCTTGGCGAACGCGTCGCTGTTGCCGATGACATCGGGAATCAGGATCGAAATTCGGTCGAGTGACTCCTTGATGCGATTGCGCAGTTTGCATGTTTTCGCCTTTGTGATATGGCGGTGGAGCGCTTCGAGAGCGGTGGTCAGGGCAAATAGCCGTTGATTCGTGTAAGCGCTGTAATGCGCGCTGAAGTACATGTTCAGACAGCCCGAAAGCGCTCTCTGCAATTCAAACCACGCCACGCTCAAATCCTTAAATCGCGTTTCAAGCGTTGGAAACGTGAACAGGAGGTCCATCGGCGTCCATTTGCGCGACTGATCGTTGATCTGCTTTCGACTCGCCAGGAAATAGATCGGCCCATGATGCGCCTCCGCGCTGGTGAGCCGAAGCTGGGTCAGCGAGGGCACGAACTCGAAGCCCGAGAGAAGCGAGATGAGTCGTGTGGCCGAGCCAAGCTCCGCCAAAGCGCGGTTGACGCCCTGCGGCTGGGCGAATTCAACTCCAATCCACGGTCTGGAGCTGATCTCCACCGAGCTTTGCGCCAGGTGCAGGTTCGGGCCGCGCCGGTCCCACGCCAGCGTGAGCGTCTTGTTGCTGTCCACCTGGATCTCAATTGGCTTGGGCAGGGTATGACGAACCTCCTGAACAGAACTGCCCATCGATTTCGGGTTGTATTCGACGATCTTTTGATCCAGCCACACGCGCAGCAGGTCGCTGGTAGCAAAGACCGAGGAGAACTTTTGCTCACTCGCGTCGGGCACCGCCAGCCCGAGCAATCCCCGGTTGAAGAAATAAATTGTCTCCGTCGGACCGTGGCTCGAACTCGGCGTTGAGCGCACAAATCCATCGAAGAGTGAAATGTGGCCGTGGCTGTGCGTGCGGCCTGAAGCGCAGACCCGCTTCGCCGAAGGCTCGCTGGCGAACATCGTCTGAATAAATCCGTTGTGCGTCGGGTCGACGACGCGGAGTTCCAAGCCGTCCGTCGGGCTGAAATTCAGCACTCCGACAAACGTTCGGTCTTTGTGATGAGTGAATTGCCACTCGCCAAGAGCTTCGAATGCGTTGCCGATGAACGTTTCCATGACGCCTCTGACAAATTACCCCAGGGAAAACTGCAAGCGCCGCTAATCATTTTCCTATGGTGATTTGCTTGAGAACTCCACCGGCAACCCCTTCACAATCCCCACCGTCTCCACGCTCACTCTCACCACCTGACCCACCAGCCGCACGATGTACTGAGGATCATCCTCCCGGTTCGGATCGCTCGCGATCCCGCTCCGCGCATCCGTGCAAACCTGGTACTGATCCACCACCCACTCCAGCGCCGAGCGGTTCCCCAGCCGGTACTCAAACGCCACCGGCGGAATCCCCGCCAGCGCCAGCGACGGATTCACCACCAGCTTCGTCTTCTCCTTGTTCAACCGCATCTTGTCCTCCACCCGATACGACAGCGGCACGCCCGGCGTCTCCACCCACTCCAATTCCCACGGCTCCAATTTCTCATAATCCAAATGCAACCCCGCCAACTTCTTCCCCGCCTCCGAAAACGCCCGGAAATCTCCCGCATACGGAACCCGCGGCAACTCCCGCTTCAAATTGTCCGCGAACTTCTCCCGATACCCCGCGTGATGCAGCACCCCATACACGTAATAAAAGATCGACCACTTGTCGATTTTCTGGTCCTTGTAGTGCTCGCGGAATTCCTTCAGGCACCAGTCGGTGACGTTCTCTTTGCGGTTCGAGCCGTCCTCGTCGTAGGTGTAGAAGGGAACGCACTGCCCTTGCCTTCCCCCTAGGTGTAAGCACGGAACAACATTCACCATTAGGGATGAGAACTCGATCTGCATATCGCTTGTTGTGACGATCGCGACGTTATTCCGCCCCGTCGGGAAGACGCGGTGAATGGAATAAACCTCTTCGTTGAGAATTCGATCGAGGAATAAGAACTTGCGGCTGAATGGCCGGAACAACGCGTCGCGAACCTTCGAGTCGACGAAAGAAGCGTAGCTGCCGCGCACAAGATCGAGCTTTAGGTCACGGCTCCATTTGATTTGGTCGTACCGCACGAATGTATCCACCTCACTCGGCCGGCCAGATCGTGCATATCGGTCAACTTCCGCATTGTAATTCTCAATGAACGTCAAAACTCGCTCTTTCAGACGATCTGGATCAAAGTCGTAGACCACTTCGTCGCGATTCGATTTCACACCTCCCGTCATGAACGCAAAGATGACCTCGCTCCTCACAGAGGGCTGCGCGCTTGCCTTCACTGATGAGGCAATCATGGTTCGGTACTCGGCGTCAGCCTTTGGAACGATCCAACGGTTCAGGCTGTCCGGCGGAATCGATCGGAATTCGGTGCCGCCGCTACTGCCGACTTGAGCCAGCCACTCGAGTTTCTCAACGCGTGTCCAATTCTCGGGAACCCGATGGTACAGAACGGCCGACGAATCCCGTTTGGCGTGGCGAACGGCGATTGTTATTCCGACTCCGACCTGAATCCCGAATACATTATGAGTCGTTCCGCTGAGCTTCGGATTGTTACGCACGTTGCCGTGAAGGTCAACGTGGTAAATCATTTGGAAATCCTGGCGAAGATGCTGGCGCATACCATCGAACGCCGGTTGATGCACGAAACTATTGTTCGTGACAAAACAGAGAATCCCATCGCGATTCTCTAATCGGTTGGTTCCCCATCGAATGAATTTGACGTATGCATCGGAGAGTGCGTTCTTGTTCGTGGCCCGCGAGGCATCTGCGTATGTTCGGCTCACAACGCGATCGAGCTCAGGGTATTTGCGGTTCTTATTGTTGTCATTCTCGTCATACTGGCCGACGTTGTATGGGGGATTGCCAATGACAACTGTAATCGGCGAACGTCGCTGTCTTTCGACTCGTTCGCTGTTCTTGGCTGTCATAAATCCAAGCTGCCCCTGTGGGTGCTCCGCTAGGTCCAAGGTGTCCACAAAGCAAAGTCCCTCGAACCCTTCATAAGTCCCCGTCTGCTCGTAATACGCATGCTCAATATTCAAGGCCGCGATGTAATACGGCAGCAACATGATCTCATTGGCAAACAGCCGGTTCTTATACACGTCCGGCAGCTTCGCCTTGGGCATCCGGCGGATCAGGTTGACGATGAAATTCCCCGTCCCCGTACACGGATCGATGATGTAAACGTCATCGCTCCATAGCTTCTTCCCGAACTCTTTCTCCAGCACCTCCGCCACGCTCGCGCACATGAAATCCACGATCGCCTGCGGCGTGTACACGATCCCCATCGTGTCCGCCAATTTCACGCTGTACCCCTGGAAAAACCGCTCGTACACCGTGTTCAAAAAGTGCTGCTTGTCCGAGAAATCCGTCATCGTCCGCGCCGCCATCTCGATCGCGACGTAGAACCGATCCAGCTCCTTCAGGTAAGTATTGCGGTCGAAACTCGTACTGGTCATCGCCTGCATGACCTTCTCAACCTCGGCGGCGATGACGTTTCGCCGCACGAACTCGGGGTTGTCGAAAATCTCCCGGATCAGCCGTTCGGTGAGGATGTGCTGGATCAGCATCTCATCCACGGCCTTCTCGGACAGATTCGGATTCAAACTCGTCTTGCAAAGCTCAAAGAAATCCGCGAACGCTTTCTTGAACGCCGCATTTGTCTTGTGCGCCTGCTCAATCTTCTTCTTCAATCCCTCCGCCAGGTCCGGCACCTTCTCCTTGAACTCATCCACCGCCTCCTCGAACTCCTCGATCTGCGGCTCAATGTGCCTGAAGAACTGGACGATCAGGTCTTCCAGCTTCTTTGGGTCTTTCATATCGACCCGCATCGACTCGGCCCCATGCTGAAACAGCACCGCCGTCAGATTGTCTTCGAATATGATGTTGTTGAGCGGGTACCCCAGCTTCCGCTTCTTGGCGATCTCCGCGTCGAGATTGTCGCCGGGATCTTTCGCCTCCCAATACCCCCGCACCAGGTTCATCGAGTCCTTGAACGTCCCGTCCGGCCGAATCGTCTTCCCATTCGCCTTCCGTTCCAGTTCCGCAATCAAAGTCCAATGCTGATCCCGCCCGGCTCCCGCCAGCAAGTTGTGGAACGCCGTGCGCGTCCCCATCTCATACATCACGTTCTGATGCGCCAGCTCCGCCAACTCCCCGTAATACGCCTCGATTAACTTCGGCAGCTTGGACTTCGCCCGCCCGCGCTTAGCCTTCCCGCCGGCCCCGCCTTCCCCCACTTGAGCATCGTCTTTCATCAACGTCCCAAACTATCACCGTTCCGATCGCATGCCAAGTCCGCCACGAAGATGCCACGCCGCATGCACTCACCAGAAGCACCGACCTGCTTATGGCTCCGGTGTCTTCCGGACGGGGAGAAACACCACACCCGCATCGGCCAAACGCCGATCCCTCGCCTTCAAGAACACGTTTCGCCGCGACTAAGAGGAGCGCTTTTCATTCCCCATCGATCCAATCCGCGCCAATTTAAATGTAAATGATTGAATCAGAATACACATTGCGCACCCGCGCGACTGCTTCCGTTTTCAATTCTCAATGATCAGTTGTCCATTCGCGGAACGCTTCCCACCCAACGACCACAACACCCCGCAACCCAGCCACGCTCGCACCGCGCACCGATAGAGGACCGCGTTCGGCCTCCCGCTCCCTTCCTCCCGACAACATTCCTCTCCAGATGAACCCGCCGTCATCTGCACGCCAGTTCCGCGATTTCCTCGCGCGCTGCTCATTTTCCGCCCCTCCCATAACCCCCTGACCCGGCACACCTTAGCCGTACCTCCAAAAACCATCAGCGCGCAGCCCTCCACTCACCCTCGCGCGCTGCCCGATTTTGGACACCACCATAACCGCCGATGAATGCACACCTTAGCCGCACCCCCAAAAACCATCAGCGCGCAGCCCTTCGCGCACCCTCGCGCGCTGCCCGATTTTCCACACCCCCATAACCGCAGACGAATTCACGCCTTAGCCACACCCCAAAAAACCATCAGCGCGCCAGCCCCCTCACGCAAAATAAAGACTTACAGCCGCCCCCTCGCAACTCGCAACCCCCAACTAGCAACTAGCAACTTTCTTAAAATTGCAACCAAATGCAACGGAATGCAACGTTTCGCGAATACATGATTGCGCTCCACATGGAACTCCGCCGCGAAGCGCCCACCCCTTCGTCCCTTCGTCCCTTCGTCACTTCGTCCCTTCGTCCCTTCGTCACTTCGTCACTTCGTCACTTCGTCACTTCGTCACTTCGTCACTCCATCAATCCGTGCCTTCGTCCCCGCGTCTCGTCCGCAACGAAATGCAACGAAATGAAACGTCTACCGAAAACCGACCCCGACCCCACCCAACAACCCACCCCCAAACC
>DAIRGS010000366.1:0-7051 GCA_036794395.1 Tepidisphaeraceae bacterium
CATTGGTCTAAACATGACTGCGCCTCTTCTCTACTCGACGTTAAAAATTCTTCTCCGTGCCCTCTGCGGTTAATTGTATTCGTTTTCTTCGTGTCTTCGTGTTGAAGAATTTCCTCAGGAGCCCTTCGCCTTACGCGCTGCCCACAACCGGTGCAGCGGCGGCATGATCATGCCGCCGACGTTTGGGAGTTTGAAATCCGGCCATGGGACAGGCTCCCCGCCTTTGCGAAACGAGCCGACGACTTTGCCGGTCATTTTCGAGAGTGCGACCACTTGCCGCCAGAGGTTCGGGTGTTTGCCCTTACCGTTGGGGCTGAAGAGCAGCACGGTGACGTCGTCATTGGTGAGATTGTCTTTGCAGCGATTGCCAACGGCATCGAGTAGAGCGGGGACAAAGGTTTTCGGATCGGAGATGGGAATGGATCGAACAATTTCGATCAGGCCTTCGTGGCCGAGCATTTCACCATCCGGGCCGCAGGATTCGACGAGCGAATCGGTGTAGCACAGCACCAGGTCGCCGGGCTTCATTGCGGTATCGAAGGTCTGATAGTCGGCCAGATCGACGATGCCCAGCGGAAGATTCATGGGTTCTTCAGAGGTCGATTCCTTGGCCTGAAGAAAGCTCCATTCTCGTTTGTTCCCTCGGTAAATCATCGGCACCGGATGCCCGGCATTACACAGCGTCAGCCGCATCGTCGGTGCAAAAAATGTGGTTACCACGGCCGTGGCAAAAGTGCCCTCGCGCGCCAGTCCCATGAATTGCTGGTTCATCAGCTTGATAAACTGCGTGTGATCGATGTGATTGACGTGGCGGCGCATCAGATCGCGCAGGCCCATGCCCGTCTTTTTGACCGCTTCCCCATGCCCGCTCACATCCGCTAGCAGCAGCCGCGCGATCCGCCCGGTGGCGCACGATGACACATAATAAACATCGCCCCCGCCATCCGATCCGCCGTACGGCTTACTGTGTACCCAGGCGTCCAGCCCGGCAACCTTGACCGAATCGTCCATCACCTGGTTGCCGCCCCACACCTCCATGCACTGCATGTGTTCAGGATGCGACTTCATGATCAACCTCACGTGTTTGCGTACGAATTCTAAGCTGGATGCCGGCGGATAACCACCAGATCTCTATTGGATGAAGACGCAGAAAGCCAGGTTACACGCGACCCCAGATAAAAAGGGAGTGCGAGGCTCCGGCCGAGTAGGTGTGTGTCTCTTTTTCCCTCTCCCGGTACGCCGGGGGAAGCGAGCGGAATTGGCGACTGCCCGCGAGCGGGTAGGGAGGGGGTTGTTTTATCTGGATTCCTTCGCCAACCACCGCGTCGCGGACCCCCTCCCCAACCCTCCCCCGGCGTACCAGTGGAGGGAGAAGAGGGCCGCCGAAAGTCTCATGCACTCCAGCTGAGCATGGTCTCACTCCCAGTTCAATCGAATGAAGGCCTACTTCGAGATAGAAATGGAAACCGCCTTCGGCTCAATGACCAGATCGTGGTCAACGCCTTTCGGCGGCGCATCATAAAAGCGCGTGCGGAGAAGCAGGCTGTTGTTGTATTTGCAGACGATGTCGGACATGGGTGCGCCCGTCCGCGAGGAAAGGTACAGTTCGTCAGAAGAGAACCGGCTACCGTCCAGATCGGAAAAATAGACGTTGATATTCGGATCTGTATCCCATTCCAGATTGCCCATCGAGTAGTGCAGCTTGTAGTGCCCGCGAACGATATGTCTGCGGAAGGATTCGATGTCATTGAAATGCCGGCCTTCGCGTGCAAAGTCGGTCAGCAGGTCGGCCAGCACCCCCTGATTTTCGATCAGTGTCGCCTCCGCCGTTGGTTTCAGTCGCTGCGCATAACGTTTAAAGCGTTCCTGAAACCCCTGCACATCGGTGCCAAACGACACCTCGAATGCGTTGGCGGTGGCTTTGCCGCTATGCAGCAGGCGAAGCATGTCCAGCAATTGCGGCCGGTACAGCAGTTCGCCCCGGGTGCTGCGCGCCATGACCAGAAAATGTACCATCGCCCACGTCTGGTTGTATTGCACCGCCCCGTCGCTGCGGCTCTCAGACAGCCTTCGGCCCCACCGCTCATCCGACATGGGAAGTAGCTGAGCGAACGGAACGAGCTGTCCGTTTTTCATATCCGCCTGCAACTGCCTCACCCGCCGCGGCGGTGATTCCCCCAGCACCAGGCCCGGCCCATTCCATAAACCTTCTTCGAAAAACTGCGCCAGTCCTTCGTTCAGCCAAATCGGGATGTCCGGGCTGATCGCGTTGTACGCGAATTGGTGAAACGCCTCGTGCTGAAGCGTCCGCCGAAGTTGCTGGCGGCCCTGCCCTTCAAGGAACGCGGCCAGCAGATTGCGGCCCGGCAGAAAAATCCCGCCAGTATTGCGGATCTTGCCGCCTGTGAATTTGACGTAGTCCTGCTGCTGGCGAAAGAGGTAAACCTCCATCCGCGGATAGTTGGAAACCCCACTAAAGGCCGCCAGACGCTGGGAATACTCGCTGTACATCCCCTCGATGCGTTGGGCCATATCTTTGGCGATCGAGTCATCAAGGTCGGTATGGATCAGGTAGTGTGGGGTGGGGAGGAGATGGGTTTGCGCGCGAGCCGGGGCGCCGCCAAAAATCAGAGCGATTAGAAAAATAATGAGATGCGATTTTGTGACACGGGCTTCCAGCCCGTGCCGGAGAGTTTCCGGGGAAACCACCCTGTGCTTCTGACATCTGATCTTCAAAACGCACTCCGCACGGGCTGGAAGCCCGTGTCACCCGGCAGCCTCATTGAACTATCCAATTTGTTCCCGATGAACGCGAACCTCGTCGGGCGCACTACACTTTTTCGGACGTGCAACTATCATCGGCTGACCTTTGTCCCGGACATCATGGCAGAACCGACAACGCAGTATGAATCCGATCGTCGCCAGAAGCTCGACAAGCTCAGAGAGCTTGGCGTGGACCCCTACGGACACCGAACCGAAGGGATCACCCCCCTGGCGTCTATTAAAACGTCCTATAACCCCGAAATGGGCCACGACGCCGGCCCCGTTGTGAAAGCCGCCGGGCGGCTCATGCTCAAACGAGACATGGGCAAGCTCAGCTTTCTAACGCTCCGCGATGAGACCGGCGATCTGCAGGTCGCCATCGACAAACGCCGGGTGGATGAAAAGTCGTGGGAAATCCGTTCCCTCCTGGATCTGGGCGATCAAATCGTCGCCGAAGGCCCGCTGGGCACCACCAATAAGGGAGAAGTAACGGTCTGGGCCACGAAAGTGGAAATGGCCAGCAAGGCCCTGCTCCCGCCCCCGGCCAAATGGGAAGGCTTAAGCGATGTAGAGCTTCGATACCGCCAGCGCTACGTCGATCTCTGGGCCAATCCCGAGGTGATGAAGCAGCTCAAGCTGCGCATGCAGATCGTCGAGGAAATCCGCCGGTACATGTCCGAGCGCGGCTACCTCGAAGTCGAAACCCCAATGATGCAAACCTTGGCAGGCGGAGCAGCAGCCCGGCCATTCGAGACGCATCACCGTGCGCTCGATATTCCGCTTTATCTCCGCATCGCCCCCGAACTCTATCTCAAACGGCTGCTGGTGGGCGGATTCACAAAGGTCTTCGAGCTCAATCGCAATTTCCGCAACGAAGGCATCAGCCCCCGCCACAATCCCGAATTCACCATGCTCGAAGCCTACGAGGCCTTTGGTTCGTGGGAGACCATGGCTGATCTGGTGGAGGGAATGATCTGCCATATCGCTCAAAAGCTCTTCGGCGGCCTGAAGATCGAACACAAGAACGCAGCAGGCGAGGTGGCACGAACAATCAACCTTCAGCGGCCATGGCGGCGGGTCAGTATGGCCGCGCTGGTAGAAGAGCGAACGGGTTGGAAGTTTGATAAGCGGCCCTTACAGGAGGTGTCGCCGAAAGTGATTGATCTCCTTGTCGGGCTGCGCGTAGTTGGCATGGGAGAAAAGCTGAAGGAACTTCAGAAAAAGCTTGCCGACGGAATCGAGATCCCTGATGCCGAATTCGGCTCGTTGACCGAGTTGGAAACCAATGCGAATGAGAAACTCATTTTGGAGCGTCTTCGCAATGCGATTCGCGCGCTGTCTCCCGCAGAGCAGCTTGTCGAAGTCTACGAAAAACTGATCGAGCACACGCTGGTTGATCCAACGTTCGTCACGCACGTTCCATCGGTGGTTATCCCGCTTGCCCGCGAGAGCAAAGAAGACCCCTTCTTCGCCGACGTCTACGAACTGGCCATCAACGGCCAGGAAATCTCCCCCGGCTACACCGAACTAAACGACCCCGACGTCCAGGAAAAACACTTCCATCACCAGGTCGGCGACAAGGCCGAGCAGCAGAAAGTAGACGAAGACTTCCTCACCGCCCTCCGCTACGGCATGCCCCCGGCCGGCGGAATGGGAATGGGCATCGATCGGCTGGTGATGATGCTGACCGGAGCGGAGAGCATTCGCGATGTAATTCTGTTTCCGTTAATGAAGCCACAAGCCTGAACCAAGCATGATCCTTCTCAATCACCCCGAACTACTGCTGCTGGGATTTTGTGCATCTTGCTTTGCCGTTTTCTGGATTATCGCCGGGCCGAAAATCGTTTCGCACCTGATGCTGAAATACCTCCGCCGCCGGCTCATCGCCTGGTGGGCGCTGCTGGCCGTCGCCCTCTGCACCACCATGGTCCTCGTCGTCATCAGCGTCATGGGCGGCTGGCTCGATATGTTCGAGCACTCCTTCCAGGGCCTGACCGGCGATATCGTCATCGAATCCCGCGACGATTCGCTGATCGGCTTCCCCTATTACCAGGAGATGATCGATCGGATGGTGAAGCAGCCGGGTATTGAGGCGGCGGTGCCGACGATCCATACCTTCGGGATCATCAATATCGAATACAAGTACACGATGGGGGTACAGGTGATGGGGATACCGATCGAGAAGATCGGCACGGTAAACCGCTTCCCCGAATCCCTCTTCCTCCAATACAACAAATATGTCGAACAGGCCAAAGAGGCCAGGACCGCCGCCGAAAAAGAACAGTTAATGAAGGAGGCCGAGGCGCACAAAAGCCAGGCGTCCTTCAAGCTGCCCCTCAATCCCGAATACTACCGTGCCGGCTGGAAGGGGCGGGGCCAGGACCCGGCCAATCTGCCTGGCATGATTCCCGGATCGATGGTGCTCGGCATCCGCAGAGGGCCCGATGGCAAAACCATCAATCGCGACGACGATCTCTACACCTATCACGTCCGCCTCACGACCATCGCAATCCGGCCCGGCGAATCGCGAGTAGATCTAAATGATAAAAGCGAAAGTGTGTATTGGATTGCCGATGACAGCCACACCGGTTTGTGGCAGTACGACAATACGTTTGTGTATGTCCCGTTCGACAAGCTTCAAAACGACCTGCTCATGACCGCGACCGAGGTCACGCTGCCGACCGGCGAAAAGGTCCAGCAGCCGGCCCGAGCCAGCGACATCCATCTCCGCATAAAACCCGATTATGACCTGAACTTGGCAAAGACCGAGGTTCAAAAAGTGGTGGACGATGTCATGATCGCCCACCGCCGCGAGATGTTGTTCATCCCCCCAACCGTTCAAACCTGGCGCGAAAAGCAGCACGTGTGGATCGATGCCATCACCAATGAAAAGCTGCTGACGGTCTTCCTGTTCGGCATCATCAGCATCGTCGCCATCTTCCTGGTGTTCTGCATTTTCTACATGATCGTCATGGAGAAAACCAAAGACATCGGCATCATCAAAAGCGTTGGTGCCACCTCATCCGGAGTCGCGGCCATCTTCCTGGGCTACGGCCTGGCCATAGGCCTGGTCGGCAGCCTGTTCGGGCTGCTGTGCAGCTATCTCATCGTGCATAATATCAATTGGCTTCATGGCAAAATGGGCGAATTGTTTGGCCTCCAGATCTGGAATCCAGAAGTCTACCTGTTTGACAAAATCCCCAACACCATGAACTGGCGAGATATCGCCGTCATCGTACCGATCGCAATCATCAGCTCTGTGCTCGGCGCGTTGGTCCCGGCACTCAGAGCCGCGAGGATGCATCCCGTGGAATCGTTGAGATGGGAATGAGAGGATATTTTCGATTTGCAGTTTGCGATTGAAACCGCAGTGGATCTCAAATCTCAAATTCTGAAATCTGAGATCTGAATTTTGAAATCTGAAATCTGAAATAAGTCGATGCCCGAACCCGCCCCCACAACCTCTTCCCCCATCCTCAAAGCCAAAGCCATCAAGCGCGAATTTCAAGTCGGCCAGGAAACCTCGGTCGTCTTGAAGCATGTCGATCTAACTTTAAAACGCGGCGAGTTCGTGGCGATCGAAGGGCGATCAGGCTCAGGAAAGAGCACCTTGCTCCACATCCTGGGAACGCTGGATGAAGCCAATAGCGGCAGCATCGAGTTTGAAGGTCAGGACCTAAGCAAGCTCAGTGGCCGCGAGCGCAGCCGGGTGCGGAACACGCAGTTTGGCTTCGTATTCCAGTTTTATCACCTGCTGCCCGAGCTGAATGTCACCGAAAACACGCTTCTGGCTCCAATGATCGAGTATTCATGGCTCGGCTTCCGCAAACGCGGAAAAGAGTTGCGCGAGCGGGCCAATCAAATTCTAAATGACTTGGGGCTCGGCCATCGGCTTCGCCACAAAGTAACCGTCCTAAGCGGCGGCGAGCGTCAACGCGTCGCCATCGCCCGCGCCCTCATGAACAATCCCAAAATCCTCTTTGCCGACGAGCCCACCGGGAACCTCGATGCCGAGACCGGCCGTCAGATCATGAACGTCCTCGAAAAGCTTCATCAAGAGCAGGGCCAAACCGTCGTGCTCGTTACGCATGATCGATCCCTGGCCTGCGAAGCCGATCGTGTGCTTGTTCTAAGAGACGGCAAACTCGAAAAACCCTCCGATTCCCCTCCCCCGGAATCAGCGCCTACGCTCAATTACAGATAAAGGCTATTATTGTCAGTGGTGGTGGTCAGTGGTCAGTTGTCAGTTGTCAGTTGTCAGTTGTCAGTTGTCAGTTGTCAGTTGTCA
>DAIRGS010000367.1:0-7035 GCA_036794395.1 Tepidisphaeraceae bacterium
TCCAACCAGTGCCTCGCAGACCCCCTCCCCAACCCTCCCCCGGCGTACCGGTGGAGGAAGAAAAGGGCCGCCGAAAGCGTCACGCACCCTCGCTGGAGCACATTCTGCTGGGAGATGGGTGCAATGTGGAAGATCTTGGGCGGGTGAAGGAGTGGGCCAAAACCGCCCGAAACGACGCCGAATCTGGATTGCCTTCGGCGGTATGCCATGTCCTTTACTACGCCGCCATCGCGGCGGCGTCTGTCCGATGCGGGCGCCGTCTCACCAGCCTTCCCAGGGCGGACCTCAAACAGGGCTTCATCTGGGCGTTAGCGCAGGCGTGGGTTCCCGAATCCATTCGCCAACTGCTGGCAGCAATGGTGGTTGCGATCGATAAAGAAAATTGAACCGCTTGCGCAGGGTGGTTCATCCCGATACGTATCTAGAGGTGCTGGGGGCAATGAACAGGTAATCAGGAGTTGGTTATGCGAAAGTCCTGGAATCTAGTAGCTGGATTGATGGTGGCGGGCTTGGCTTTGGGTTTGGCAGGGTGTCTGCCGTTTCCACTGGGTGATCCTGAAAAATCGCAGGTCGACGAAAAGCTCGCTGGCTATTGGATGACCCAAGATGGCGAGAGCCGGGAGCTTTACGGCCTGTTTCCGTTCGATCAACACACATATGTGCTGGAAGATCTCAAGATAAAGAAGGACGCGGATAAATGGCAGGCCGACGGCCCGGCGCAGGTGTACAAGTGCTGGTTGACCGACATCAAAGGCCAGCGATTTCTGACCCTCGACCCGCTTCAGCAACACCTCCCCGCAACCACCGATGAAAAGCGTATCTATCCCGTGGTTAAGCTGATGGCGGAAAAGGACCAGATTCTGGCGCGGTCAATCAATACGGATTTTGAACCCTTCAAAACTGTAAAAAGCGCTGCTGATGTTCGGGCGGTCATCGAAAAAGATCTGGCCAATCCCGATATGTTTAACAGCCAGGCCCAGACCTTCCGTCGGCTCGACCCCGAGCGCGATCAGGAAACGGTCAATCTGCTGGTTAGCCACTAAATATGAATGGACATACACGACCAGTACATTGTGGTGCAGGCTTCCAAGCCTGCATGTGCAGGTCTGGAGACCCGCACCACAAGCGCGTGATCGTGCACGATCAACCGAATCAGGCGGCCTCCCCAGCGACAGGATCGGGAGGCCGCTTTCATTTAGATGATCCGTTCGCGATCCCGCCGCGAGCGAATCAGAAACGAAGCAAGCGCGACGATCATTGCCAGAGCCCCGGTTGCCGCCACCGCGGCCGGCCACGAAAGATACTCTCTGAAATGGCGATCCGTCGCGCGAAAGAAAAACGTTGCAAGCCCCAGTAACGCCGGGAAGATCAGCACCGCCTGCCGCAGCCGCGTCCCCGCCACAATCAATGCCACCGCGATGAGGGCCGATGCAGCTTCATACGAAGTCAGCGGCGCGTCAGCGATCCGAAACAAATCATGGCCCGGCTTATCAAACAGAATTTGCGTTGGCGTCAACACGTGGATTGGCACAAGCAACAGCAACACTGCCCCCCAAAACCGCACATAGCTCCGTCGGTTTTGTCCTCCATACAACGCAGTCAATAGAAAAATCACCCCCGCCAACATGATCGCCTGATTCACCCGCACGCTGCTGATTGACGGCTCAGCGCCCAACCATTCAATCGCCCCGTATCGTGCCAGCAGGTCGATGACCAACGCAAACGGAATCGGAAAGAACGCGTAAAACGCCGCCGACCATCGTTGCGTTCCACCCCGCTTTTCCAGCATCATCGACAGCGGCCAGAAGCAAAGAGGCAGCGGCAGCAACAAAACCAGCGCGTGGGCAACCTGCTCGTGCAAAATCCAGTATTTCAATCCCGCCGTCAGCAAAATGCAGCTGTACGAAACATAAATGCCGATCGCCACCCAAACACTCAAAAACCACGCCCGAATCGACAGCAGCAGCACGATGCAATACACCGTGAAAGCGCATGCCGAGAGGGTCAGTTGAAGATTGGTCGGAGCGTAAACATCCAGCGCATCCTTCCCGTCTTGCCACAACAGCTCCAAACCGCCGCCCTGAATGTGCGCGGCAATGCCGTATTCCGATAGCAAAACACTCACCCACAACGGCAGCAGCAGCGCCCCAGTCGATAAGTAAATCAAACTATTCGCCCGGCTCCCGCGCCATCGCAGCACCCACCCGCACAGGTTAATCATCAATGCCGGCGCCCCGATCGCCCACACCCGCTGCCCGCGCGTCAGCCGGTGCCAGTAAAAGACCGGCCACAGCAAACTGCTGATCAGCACCAGCCAACCGCCCAGCCGCAGCGCAATGCTTTCCCACGGAAACCGCCGCGAAAGTTCGCTCAACGGCGAGGCGGTTTCAATTAATAAGTGGTAGGGGCGCGATAGCCGATCCATGTCCCGAACGTCAATCAGCCTTTGCTCCCGCCAAAGCCGCAGATCCGCCAGATGATTCTCAATCCGCCCCAGCAGCCGCGCATGGTAGCGCGTCGGCTTTGCCAAAACCTCCCGCCCCTCGCGAAACCGCTTTAAGTCGTCCGCCATCGCATCCGCCGACTCGTACCGCATCGCCGGGTCGAGTTCCATCGCCTTGAGGCAGATCCGTTGCATCGCTTCCGGAACCGATGGATTAACTTCGACCGGCAGCGGCGGCTCAGCGCGCAATTCCTCTTCCCGCAACGTCGAAAACTGCCGGTTTAGATACGGGAGCCGTCCGGTCAATAGCTGATAGAGGGTGACGCCCACGGCGTAGATATCGATTGCCGGCCCAACGTCGGCATCACCTCCGTAAACCTCTGGCGCAATGAAAGTGGGCGTTCCAACCAACGTCGCCGACGGTTGCTGTGGCCCGGCTTCCAGTTCGATCCGCCCCGCAACTCCAAAATCACAAATGTGCGGCTCATCAAACTGATCCACCAGCACATTGTCCGGCTTAATATCCCGATGAATCGCCCCGCGCGAATGCGCATACCCCAGCGCCCGCGCAATCTTCTCAATCAGCCCCGCCACAAACCGAAAATCCCTCCCCCGACACGCCTGGATCAATCCCCGACCCTCTAAAAACTGCATCACATAAAAGGGCGGATTGTGTTCCGGCTGGAATCGAAACACCTTCAAAATATTCGGATGATCCAGGCACGCCGCCGCGTGCGCCTCTCGCTCAAAATATCCCAATCCCTGCGGCGTATTCAGTTGCGGCTGCACCACCTTCAGCGCAACGATCCGGTCCAAGCTGCGCTCTTTCGCCTTATACACCCGTCCCATCCCACCCACGCCCGCCGACAGTTCTTCAATAACCTCAAACCCAGCAAAACTTGGATTTGCCGGCTCCGCCCGCGCGCTAGCCACCAACACCGGCCCACTCATCGGTAGCGTCCGATTTTCATCATCAACACACACTGGGCATTTCGGGGCTGTGCCACCGGCGGCGTCGAAATCGGCCGACGCCTCAAAGACATGTCCCTTCGAGCACCTGTGCGTAAGTCCCATTCAACCTCTTCATTGCGATCCGGAAATTATCCGCCCGGCCTGCCGCCGCGTCCAATGATCGATCCGCGCTGATTCTCGTTTCGAATTTCCGCCAAGGCCCGGCCCTCATGTGCCGATAAAGCGCATGTACCCCAGACGGTACAGCCCCGATGTTTCGAAGCACCCTCAAAATCGTCGTTCTCACCGTATTGGTGGTGGGGGCCGCACTCGCCACCATTCATTATCGGACCAGCAGATCTCTCGAAGCTCAGCTCGAACAAGAACAACAGCGCAGCGCCGAATTAAAGCAGATCGTTTCCCGCCTCACTTCCGAACGACGCGTTGCTGATGTCATCGTCACTTCCCAGGACACCAAAGCCGGGCAGGTATCCACATCCATTATCTTTGTGGAATACGCCCCCGATGGCTCACCACTGCCCGCGAAGCATTTCACCATCGCCGGCAACATGGCCCACATCGATGCGATGGTCATCAAATTCGACGGACGTTTTGTCGCGGAGAATGATGCCCTGAAGGGCCACAGCATCGCGCTGTTCACCCGCTTGTTTGGCGAAGGCCAGGCCCCGGCACAAGGGTTCCCAATCGATCCGCCCGGCCAGATCCCGCCCGTTTATCAAAGCGCCAATCAAGCCGTCACCCAGTTCGAACAGGAACTCTGGTCCAACTTCTGGCGGCTGGCCGACGATGCCGATTATCGGAACGCAATGGGGGTTCGTGTCGCACAGGGCGAGGGCGTCTGGCGCCCCTTCGAGCCGGGCCGACTTTACACCATCACCCTCGAATCCAACGGGGGGCTCAACGTCCATTCCGAGCCTCTCAAGGGCATTTTTCAGGAAGCCCTGCGGTCCCGCGGCATCGCCGGCTGAGCGGGCGGATCCTTCAAATCTACAAGATCCCGCAAAATCACCCATTTTCACATCCCGCTTTGTCCATTTTTGGGGCGGCGGGTATTTTCCGGCACTTTGGGTAATTTAAGTTGCCCAGCGAATTTTCTACCCCGCCTTTTGCGCGCTTAAATGTTATATTTGGCCTAAGACGGCATTTAAGAATTGTGAGATGGAGGTTGAGATTTTCGCAAATAGAAGTCAAACTATCATCAGTCTGATGACGCACGCGTAGCTCTCTCGGCACGCGGGCGTGGGCGATGAAACAAACGCCGCATCAGATTTGGGACGAGGTTTCACGTTTGGGGATTCTGTAGTAGGGGATCTTGAAGAGATTGGAAAGCATTCGGGCGGTTGGAACCGTACGCGATGCTTGGAGCCCGGGGACGGGCAGGGAAGGACTATGCTCGGCGGTACGTTTGCGCCAGCGTTCTTAGAACGCCGGTTTGGACAATCTAGTGGTTCGGATTGCCTCTGTAATGCTGCGCAGATGGAGCGTGTGTTGCGCCGCGAAATTGCAAGGGCCGATCGGGGAGGCAGGGGATTCTCTCTCGTGCTGTTCCGCGTCAAGCCCGGACAACCCGATCACCAGGGGACTCGTCAACTTGTTCATGTGCTTCTGAAACGAGCCCGCCTGACTGACGAAGTCGGCTGGTTCTCCGAAGGCTACCTCTGCGCCATGCTCACCGGCACGCCGGAAAATGGCGCTCGGATCTTCGCCGAAGGCGTTATCGAAAACGTCTCGCGACATGCGCCCCGACCCGTCGCTGTCGTTTACAGCTATCCATCAGCCAATGTCTCCTTGCCCGGCACCCGCGCCGACGCCAAGTCCCCCAGGGACAATGGCGATTCCCGGGGCGACGATCAAGGTCCCGGCAAGCGCGTCAACGGCCACTCGAATGGTTTCAAACACCTCAATGGCGAAGGCGCTTTTAATAACGCCGCCCATGATGCCGACACCGACGCCGACTCAGACGACATTCAGGTCGCCGCCAAGACGACGCAGAAATCCAGCATCGAACCGCGCGACCTCCTGAACTTCGTTCAATCAGGTTTCGATTCCGCAGTCGAACATCCCGGCCTGTCTGCGGCATCGGTTGAAGAACTGCTGGCCGCTCCGCTGCCTTACTGGAAGCGCCTGATCGACATCGCCGGCGCCTTATTCGGAATTCTGCTTGCCAGTCCGATCATGGCTGTCGCCGCGCTGCTGGTTAAATTCAGCTCACCCGGTCCCGTCATTTTTACCCAGAAGCGCTCGGGCCTCGGCGGCAAGCCATTCCAGATCTATAAGTTTCGCACGATGATCAACGGCGCCGAAGCCAAACGCCGCGAACTTGCCGCCATGAGCGAGCAGGATGGACCGGCTTTTAAGCTCACCAACGATCCGCGCCTCACCCGATTCGGAAAGCTCCTACGCAAGACCAGCATCGACGAGCTTCCGCAGTTGTTCAACGTCCTCAAGGGCGATATGTCCCTTGTCGGCCCCCGGCCGCTGCCCTGCTCCGAATCCGAAGGCTGCCTCCCTTGGCAGAAGCACCGCATGAACATCACGCCCGGCCTCACCTGCATCTGGCAGGTCAAGGGCCGCTCGCGCGTGGGCTTTGATGACTGGGTCCGAATGGATATGGCCTACATGCGCCGCCGAACTTTCTGGCGCGACATCCAGATCATCTTCGCGACGATTCCAGCCGTCCTGCTCCGGCGGGGTGCAAAATAATGAGCACATCTCCTTCGACGATGTCCTGGCCCGTCCGGCACGACGTCTTTGGGGTGAAGGTCAGTGCCACGCACTACGCCGAAGTCGTTGAAAGCGTCCTGCATGCCGCCGAAACCGGCCAGGGCGGATTGATCGACTTCATGCCGGCACACCTCCTCACGGCGGTTGTGGGCGACCCCGATCTCCTCAAGCGCATGGACGATTTCGCCATCATCGCCCCCGACGGCCAACCCGTCCGCTGGGCGCTGAACAAGCTTTATAACGCCGGTCTGACCGACCGCGTGTACGGCCCCGAAACCACCCGGCGCCTCTGCGCCGGCGCCGCCGAACGGGCATTGCCTATCTATCTCTATGGCGGCACCGAAGCCGTCCTGACCACGCTCTGCGCTAAACTCAAAGAGTGGTTCCCCACCCTGATCATTGCCGGATCGGAAGCGCCGCCGTTCCGCCCGTTAACCGCTGAAGAAGACGCCGCGGCCGTCGAGCGCATCAATGCCAGCGGCGCGAAGCTGCTGTTCATCGGCATCGGCTCCCCCAAGCAGGAAGTCTTCGCCCACGCCCACCGCGACAGCATCAAGGCCGTCCAGCTCTGTGTCGGCGCAGCCTTCGATTTCCACGCCGGGTCCAAAAAAATGGCCCCCGCCTGGATGCAAAAACGCGGCCTCGAATGGCTCTTCCGCCTCACCCAGGAACCCAAGCGATTGTGGAAACGCTACCTGGTGGCCAACTCCACGTTTGTCTTCCTGTACTCAAGAGAAATCCTCCGCCGCAAGACCCGAAAGCTGTTCGGCCGCAAACCCGCGCAGCCGGTCTTGGGCCAAACGCCGGTTGCCTGATTGTCGTTTGGCACGGAGTGACGGAGTGACGGAGTGACGAAGGCACGGAGGGGTGGGCGCTGCGCGGCGGGGGTTTGGGGG
>DAIRGS010000058.1:0-27692 GCA_036794395.1 Tepidisphaeraceae bacterium
TCGTCGCCGCTGACCTGGTCGGAGCCGAAGAAGATGCGGTCCTGGTTGCGGATGATGAGCTAGTCGCCGCGTTTCTTGCGTTTCCGAGCCGAGCCCACGGGTGGCGAGTCGTTGCCTGCCGGCTCGGACCGCGCTGCTGGTCTGGCCGGCGCGATCTGGGGAACGTCGTACACGTGCACTCCACCCCACCCGTCGGCGACGGCCAACTGTTTGCCGTTCGGAGATAGCGCTATCGGAGGCCAGTTGTACACCCCCTTTTTTTCCACGAATTTCTCCCCGGGCAACTTCAGAATCGCTTGCCGGCGATGCGCCGCGACATCCCAAATGGCAATGGCTAGCTCGTGCGATTCCTTCCCCACCGACGCGATTGCCAGCGACTTGGCGTCGGCGCTGAGCGAACTTGCGAACGACACAGGTTCTTCTGGTGTCGCCGATCCGCCAACCGCTTTTGGCACGCTTTTCGGAGGAGGCAACTTGGCAGGGCTGGGTTCCGGCGCTTCGGACCGGCTATTCAAGTCGAACTTCTCCTTGCGCTCGCCCGTCGCCGCATCCAGGAACTCGAACTCAGTGCGGTTCCGCAGGAGCAGGGATCTGCCGTCCGCCACCCAGAGGAATTGGAACTGGGTTCCCTCTCCAGAATACGAGAGGTAGCGACCGTCTTTGACCATCTGGCTGAGGCCCTTCTGGTCTGAGGATATCTTTAACGTGGGAGCATCCTTGCCGGTCTCCAGCGCGTAAACATTGAGCTTGTTCCCCACGACAGCGGCTAGCTTCGTTCCGTCCGGCGAGAACGCGAGATTGCTCACTTCAGAATTGTGGAAATCCGTCGTCGCGCTCGGGTTGGATTGGAACTCGGCCTCAACGCCCGGCATGCGCCACTTCATTTTCCGCGCCTTCAGGTCCCAGACGGCGATGCTGCCGAATCGAGATTTGGCGCCACCGACTCGAGGCTGGCCGATGGGCGGCCGTTTGATATTTCCTGAATTATATTCGTTGAAGGCGACCGCCAGGTAGGCACTGTCCGGAGACAGGGCTCCCGCGGTGCATGCCACCTTGAGTTCGTCCCAGAGGGAGGGTAGCGCTTTGCCCGTGGCGCCGTCCCAAACATATATGTGCGCACCCGGGCAGATCACCTCCCCGCCGTCACCGGTAACCCAGGCGCGCGGTAGGCCTGCCCCCGGGCAGAAGGAGATCTGCTGTTTTTTGGCCACGTCCCAGATGACCCAGGAGGCCCACTGGTTGATCTTGGTTGGGTCCGAAGGGTCCTGAGCGAGACCTCCATTCACCAGGAGGCGAGAACTGTCCGCCGTGAATTGCAACGAGTTGACGGGCCGGAATTTGTTCGCGTCGGTGAAGACCCCAAAGACGGCGACTTCCTTGATTTCATCTGCGGCGGACTTCCCGACGAACAGGCACCCCAATAGACTCGCCAAGAACCCGAGGAATTTGCAGTTCTTCATGCCAACCCTCCCAAATATTTTACCAAGACAAGAATCGTTTTCTAGAAAAATCTGAAAAATGTCCGAAGAGTTTGGTCTTAGGCTCTTACGATCCAGGTTTATGGGAACATCATCATCCCCACCCGCCGAACGACATCCCGATCTTCGCGAGGAACTGGACGGCATTGTCGTGATAGAGCTTTTGCAGCACGTCATCGGGCAGGGCCAGCCCGCGGATGGGGGGTTGGTGGTCGGGCGGCAGGTCGGGGTCGAGGATGGGATTGGGGCCGATGGAGGCTGTTTCCCAGAGTTTGCGGTGGACCCAGAAGCGGCTGGCGAGGAAGTCGAAGCCGCGATCGTCGCCACTCACCTGGTCCGAGCCAAAGATGATGCGGTCCTGGTTGCGAATGAAAAACTCGCGAGCCGCGTCGCGGCGGGCGCTGATCTCGCGGGCGATCCAGCGCGTGGCGCTGCAATCCAGCATCAGGCGCGGGTAGCGATCAAGCATGGATTGGAGGCGGGGGAGGTTCTCGGGGTTGCCGCCCATGTGAGCGCCGACCCAGGGGACGGTGGGGTATTCGTTGAGCAGGTCTTCCCACATCCGATAATGTTTTTCGCGTGAGCCGTACTTATTGGTGTCTATATATTTGCCGGCGTACCAGGTGTCGGGGTCGCCGATGTGGGTCATGATCGCCATTTTGTGATCGACGGCGAACTGAAACATGGGGCGGAAGGCGGGGTCGTCAAGTGGTTTGCCGCGCATGAGCATTGTGCCGGGGGCGGCGTGGAACTTCATCATCCGGCTGCCGAGGTTGTAAAACCCATCGAGCCGCCGAAGCCAGTCATCCACCCAATTGACCGCCTCGTCGCGAAACTTGGGAACGGCAATGAACTGCACCCGGCCGGTGTAATCGCGGAGCAGCGGCACCACTTCTTCCAACTGCGACATGCTCAGAAAGCAGTCGATGCCATAATGCTTCGCCGCTTCGAACCATGCCTCGGCATGGCGGCGGTTGAGCAGGTGGCAATGGAAATCGATCACGATGCCGTTGACCTTGGGCCGGGGGATGGGCCGGCGGAAATCGACGCCGGTGCGGTTGTAGTCGGGGAGTTTTGCGACCTCGGGGCTCTGCGTTTGAGTGCTCATCTTCTTTCCTGCCGACCACTTGGGTTCTGAAACGTGCCTTTAGCGCGCGACGGCGCCCGATAGTAGAGGGGCTGGCGGGGCGAGACCAATGTTTTCTCCGATCGAAGCGACTCCAGAGGCCCGCGCCTCAAGTCGAGCGTAGATGACAACGCCCTCATCGGCGTCGGCAAACGTTTATTTTCACGTCAGGCTGCGTAAACCGCACGGTCTATCCCACACGTTGATGTTGCGACACACCTTGCCGAATTGGAAACCATTCCTGTCCGACTCGCACCGGTTGGACAAGCAAACGCACCGTGTAACTAGAGGAGAGGACCACCGCAATGAATACGCCGCGTCGATCGTCGTCGAAATCCAGGATCGCCCGCACGCCTGCCACGCGCAAGATCGCGCAGCGGCAATTCAGCTTGCCGGAGTTGCTGGAAGCACGAACGATGCTTTCGGCTTACACAGTCAACAGCACGTTGGATGACGGGTCGGTCGAACACACGCTTCGATATGCGGTTGCGCAAGTCAACGCCGGCTTTTTCGACGAAATTGACTTCCAGTTCGCTTCGGCCGGAACCATCACGCTGGATTCTTCGCTTACGGTCACTCAGCCAGTATTAATCAACGGAACGAAGGACGCATCCAAGAATGCGCTGGTGACTCTTGACGGCGGGTTCACAACCGACAGCGCCTTGGTGATTAACGCCGCGGGGGTCACGGTAAAGAACCTGGCCATCACCAACTTCTCTGACGCCGGCATCGTCCTCAAACAGGGCGGCGGGGATACACTTGAGGGCAACTACGTCGGGCTCGATTACACCGGAACGGTTGCCAACGGAAACCTCACCGGTGTTTCCATCCTTAGCGACAACAATAGGGTCGTCGGGAACATTATTTCCGGAAACTACATCGGCGTTGAAGTCGCCGGAACCGGGAATACGCTGCAAGGCAACTACATCGGTACCGATGTGACGGGCACGATTGCCCTGGGCAACGGTAACATGGGCGTGCTGGTGGATAGCGCCAACAACACCCTGATCGGTGGCGCGACCAGCGATCTGCGTAACATCATTTCCGGCAACAACCGCGAAGGCGTGGTCTTCACCAACGACGTTACCGGGCCCAATTCCCTTGAAGACAACTACATTGGCGTCGACGTCACCGGGCTTCAGCCGCTGGGCAACGGCGCGGCCGGCATAAATGTGGGCACGTTCGATCGCTTGCCGGTTTCAAACCTGGTCATTGCGAACAACGTGATCTCGGCGAATAACGGCAACGGCATTTATCTCTGGACCAGCACGTCGGCCACGGTTCAAGGCAACTGGATCGGCACCGACGGCACCGGTCATGCCGGCCCGTACGATGTAGACAATGGATACCTGTTCCAGAACTTCGGTGACGGCATTCTGCTGGCGGCGCGTTCCACCGGCAACCTCATCGGGGGCGCCGGTGCGGCGCAGAACATCATTTCCGGGAACTCTGGCAGCAGTATCACCTCGAACAGCGGTCTGGGGACGATCAACACCGTGCAGGGGAACTTGCTGGGCCTGGATATCGATCATGCGGCCGACGGCAACTCCGGAAACGGCATCACCGTTCACACCGGCGAACTCGATGTCACCGGCAACACAATGGCGGCCAATCTGGGCGATGGCATTGTGCTCGACAAAGACGGCGGGTTTGGCGTGCTGAAGGGCAACTTCATCGGCACCGACTCGCTTCACGCTCGGGGCCTCGGCAACGCGTCCGATGGCGTGCTGATCTACGGCAGCAACAACGTCATCGGCGGACCCAACCCGTGCGACGGCAACGTCATCGCGTACAACGCGACGGCGGGCGTCGACGTTTATTCGGGACAGAACAACACAATTCGCGGTAACTCAATTTTTTCCAACGCGCTGCTGGGCATCGGGCTCGGCTCCGAGGGCGTTGTGCTTCCCAACAACAGTCCGCCAGCCAATCCGATGGACCCCACGCTTCTGGCGCCCAACTTGAGCCAGAACTATCCTTTAATTAGCTCCGTGAGCGGCACGACTTCCGACGTCATGACCGTGACCGGGACCATGCACGGCACCCCCGGGAAGACGTACGTTCTCGACTTCTACACCAACACCGATAAGGACGGCAGTGAATTCGGCGAGGGCGAGACGTACATCGGCTCGATCACGACGGATCCGGCTGACGTCAACGGCGACGTCCCATTCAGCCATGCTTTCCCGAACGTTCTGGCCGGTCAAAAGTACTGGAGCGCGACGGCGACCGACGATGTCGGCAATACGTCTGAATTCTCGATGGACGTGACGTCAGCCATTACCGCGCCGCAGAAAGCCAGCACCGGAACGATCCTCAGCAGCTCGCTGAACCCGTCTGTGTTCGGCCAGAGCGTTACGCTCACTTCCACCGTCACGCCCAATGGCGGCACCGCGCCGCTCATGGGCACGATCAGCTTCATCGTGAACAACACTGTGATAAAAGTTGTGACGCTCGATGGGACAAGCAACTCGGCCACCTGGGTTGTGTCCTTCATGGGCGGCGATACGCCGGTGACGGCCGTGTACAGCGGCGACGCGAATTACACCGGCAGCCAGAACATGCTGACCCAGACCGTCGGCCGGGCCGGCAGCTTGACGAGTGTGGTTTCTTCGCTGAATCCGTCGACGTACGGTCAGTCCGTGAAGTTCACGGCGACGGTTCTGGGCCAGGCCGGTAACGGCGTGGTTCCCACCGGCAGCGTGACCTTCATGGATAACGGTAATCCAATCGGCACTGTCGGATTGGATTCGACAGGTCAAGCCAGCCTCTCGACCGCCGGCTTGACGGTTGGATCGCACTCGATCACCGCCATGTACAACCCAGACAGCAATTATGCCGGCAGCGTCGGCGGCCTAACTCAGACCGTGAACGCCGCCGCCGGCACGATCAGCGGGCATACCTACTTCGACGTGACCGGCAACGGCCTCACGGTCGATGACCGGTTAATGGGCGGCATCACCGTGAAGCTGTTCCAGGACAAGAACGGCAACGGCACCCTCGACGCCGGCGACGGAGCGGCCATCAAGACCTTCGTCAGCGACAACAGCGGCGCTTACACCTTTGGCGGCATCCTGCCCGGCAAGTATTTCGTGCAGGAAGTGACGCCTTCGGGTTATGTCCGCACCGCCCCGGCCAACAGCACCTATTACACGGACGTGATGACCAGCGGTCTTGTCATCGCCAGCAATGACTTTGACAACTACCAGACCGGCTGCTGCTGCAACTCGCTGACCGGCGTGAAGTACGTTATCAACGGCAAATACACCTACACCGACCTTCGCGGGCACGTCCACCAGGGCGATACCGTGCAGGTGCAGTTCACGGTCCTCAGTGGGCATACCGACCTGCTCTCGCTGGTCAGCTACACGGCTCCGGGTTCGTCCTTCAACGCGAACACGGCCAGCCAGCAGCAGATTTCCCAAGTGGCCACCGGGACCTTCGGCCCCGGCTACCACACGTTGACCGTGGTTGTCCCACGCTGCTACTTCCAGATTGACTTCGTGTGCGGCGCGGTCATCGATCACTTTGGTCCGGCGGGCAGCAACATCTTCTACAGCGCCCAGGACCGTTTGATCTCCGCGGATAACGGCGGATATGTTCCCCCGCCCGCTCACTAATTGATTGCGGCTCGCCGCGTGATCAACGAATGAACGCTCCGCCCCGGAAGCCTGGCAACAGGTCTCCGGGGCGGATGTGTTTTTGGGATCAGTGGCACACCCTGAATTCATGATTCACCGCGGAGACGCAGCCTTCGGCTCGACTCGACCGAGCTCGTCGCCGGCTGAGGCTCAGGCTCGAAGAGAGATCGCGGAGAAAACCTGAAGGAATACCGTCTGTAAGCTACGCTAGGCGTGTGACAAAAATGCTCTTTGACTTGGCACCCAAATAACCGTGCACGATTCCGCTTCGTGGCATGGGCTTCCAGCCCATGATTGAGGGAGCTGACTATCGACGCCGGGTCCGATCTGGGAAAACCAAGTTTCGACCGTTGGACAACCTTCTGAATTTTCCGGAAGAAAATGCTCGGTTCGGTGCGTTGGTTTTCCCACAACTCACCCGTCGCCCACCCGAAACTTCCCCCCCGATGGGAAACAGCCCGCGCCGAGATGCGCCTCACGCAGGTGGGGATGCTCCTCGCAGCGTACAAGGCCGATCACAATAGCTACCCGGCATCCCTAGACGAACTGGCCGGCACCGGCGGCAAACCTCTTCCGCTCGACAATTTCACCGACCGCCTGCTGGGCTACCACCGCAATGGCAATGGCTACACCCTCTACAGCCTCGGCCAGAACCTGACCGATGAGGGCGGCGGTGGGAGCAATATCACTCTCACCATCAAATGACGCTGAAACAACCGCACGCGATTCTATGGCATTGCATTTAAGTGGCACGGCCTTCCCCTTCGGGTCTGAGCCTCAGGGTCGAAGACAGGCCGTGATCGGGGTAACCGCGGGTCTGGCGGCGGGTGAGATGTGGGAAAACCAACGTCC
Source organism: Tepidisphaeraceae bacterium (assembly GCA_036794395.1). Taxonomy (GTDB): domain Bacteria; phylum Planctomycetota; class Phycisphaerae; order Tepidisphaerales; family Tepidisphaeraceae; genus DASXMX01. Next base: position 7,098 of record DAIRGS010000058.1, read on the forward strand.
TTGACGGAGCATTTCCTTCCCGCGAATTAAAGGGTTGTCCTTGTGTCGAAACGTGGTTTTCCCACATCTCACCCGTCGCCGGGAATCGTCCCCCTCGTCCATGGGCTGTCTTCGACCCTGAGGCTCAGACCCGAAGGGGAAGCCCATGCTACGAAAAAGCGATGACTTGGGCACGGTCATTTAAGATTCGACGACCGAGCGGCTTCATCGCATTGTTCGCTGCCTTCGCACCAGGTTCGTCGCAGCCTCTGCCCAGGTCGGGAATGCGAACGTAAAGCCGCTATCCAGCAATCTACCCGGCCACACTCGCCGGCTTTTTAGAATCAACTCCGTTTCCGTTCGCATGAAGATCGCGCCCAGCTCCAGCATCCAATTGGATGCCGGCAGTCCGATGCGCACACCTGCGGCTTGACGCAATTCACGCATGAATTGCTCGTTGGGCAATGCTCCGGGCGCACAGAGATTCACGGGCCCATCCACATCCCGGCGATCGACCAACCACTTCACCGCATTAACAAAGTCCGTCTCGTGGATCCACGAGACAAATTGTTTGCCATCACCCGCGCGCCCCCCGAGGCCGCGCCGCACGAGGCCCATCAGGACATCGAAGATACCATCGGGGTCGGGGCTCATGGTCATGGCCGATCGCAACAACACTTTTCGTGTTGAAGAAGTTGCGGCGTCCATGGCCGCCTGCTCCCACGCCCGCGCGACTTCGATGCTGAATCGCCACGTGTCCGGAACGCCCGGCTCTGACCCGCCAATGATGCCGGTGGCTTCATCGTTGGGCGCGTCAAATCGGTGCGAAAAGATCGTGGCGGTGCTCGCCTGAAGCCACAGGCCCGGCGGATGCTTTGCCTTGGCGATCGCTTCACCTATCGCGCGCGTTGATTGCACGCGCGAGTCCATGATCTCCCGGCGATTGGCCGCGTTGTACCGGCAATTGACGCTGCGCCCCGCGAGGTTGACAACAACGTCCGCACCGTCGATCTCCGTCGCCCATTCTCCCAAGTGTCCGCCATCCCACTTCACCGTACGCCAGGGTCCGATACGGGGATGACGACTGAGCACAATGACTTCATGCCCTTCACCGGCGAAGGCCCGGCCAAGGATCGCTCCCACCTGCCCACTGCCGCCGGGAATCACGATTCGCATATTTTGGACAGAATACCGCGGTAAGGTGTCATCGCCTCTTGAGTCCATCAATATTCAACGCTTTTGAAAGACGACCGATCAATTACAAATCTGCGGCAGCACCTTCTGACGGACAACGATTTTCGGGTCGTTCAGTAGTGGGTTGCCCGCGGATGGTGCGTCCCCGGCGTCAGTTTGTAAGATGGCGACAGAGGAGTGTCATCCGCGCATGTCCGAATTGAAATGTGCTTTGATTGGCTATGGGGCTTGGGGCCAGCATCATGGGCGGGCTTTAAAGTCGATTCCTGGCGTTGACCTGGCGGCGATTTCAGCAAAATCGTCCGAATCGCGGAACAAAGCCGCGGTCGATCATCCGGCGGCTCGGACATACGCCGACTATCGCCAGCTACTCGAAATTGAGAAGCCCCAGCTTTGCTCGATCGTACTTCCATCCCATTTGCATTTCGAAGTAACCAGGGCGGCGCTCGATGCGGGATCGCACGTGCTGTTGGAAAAGCCGATGGCGCTGACGCTGGAGCATTGCACGCAGCTTAAGGACCTGGCCAAGTCCCAAAATCGCATTCTGGCGATCGGGCACGAACTGCGGATGTCATCGCTCTGGGGCAAGGTGAAGGAAATCATTGAGTCCAATGTAATTGGCGATCCGCTGTATGTATTGATCGAGTTGTGGCGCCGCCCCTACCGGCTGGGGGCCGATGGCTGGCGTTACGATTTGGCGCGAGTAGGGGATTGGATATTGGAGGAGCCCATTCACTTCTTCGATTTAGCCCGATGGTATTTCGCGGCGGCGGGGGATCCGGTGTCGGTGTATGCGGTAGCCAGGGGCAAGCGGGCGAATCAGCCCGATCTGCACGATAATTTCTCCGCCATCGTCAATTTCCCAAACGGAAAGTACGCGGTCATCTCCCAGACGCTGGCGGGCTGGGAACATCACCAGACCGTCAAAATCACCGGAACCAACGGCGCCCTGTGGGCATCGTGGAGCGGCGCAATGGATCGCACGTTCGAGCCCACATTCTCGCTGAAATTGCAGACCGGTGAGCAGTTGGAAACAGTGCCGCTCGATCGGCCCTCGGGAGAAGTGTACGAACTGGTGGATGAAGTGGCCGCGGTCGTCAAAAGCGTGCGCGAGGGTTCTCCGCCGCCCTGCACCGCCGAGGACGGCTGGTGGTCAACGGCGATGTGCCTCAAAGCAAGCCAGTCGCTTCAATCTGGAAAACCCATTTCACTTCGAAAGGAATGATTCGGTGCCTCAGGCCCTCGACTCTCAGCCCGACACGCTGGCGCCCGATGACGGCGCCCCCTGGTACCGGCAAGTCACAAGATATCAGTGGCTGGTGCTCGCAATCGCGTCGGCGGGATGGGTGTTCGATGCCTTCGAAGGTCAGATCTTTAACATCACCCGCCAGGATTTGCTGCATGAGCTATTGGCAGCTGGCAGTCCCGAGCGGGAGAAATTTTGGGGTGACTGCTTCCTCGCCATATTTCTGCTGGGCGGCACGGTCGGGGGGATCGGGTTTGGCAATCTCGCCGACCGGGTCGGCCGCAAGCCCATCATGGCGGTCACGATTCTGTTCTATTCAGTTTTCTCCGCGCTGACCTATTTCGCGACTTCGCTCTGGCATGTTGCAGCGCTGCGCTTCCTGGTGGCGCTGGGCGTGGGCGGCGAATGGGCGGTGGCAGCATCACTGGTGGCCGAGGTGTTTCCGGCCCGCGCGCGAGCGCGGGCGGGAGGAATATTCCACGCCACAAGTGTGATCGGAACGTGGCTGGCAGCGCTATCAGGCCTGCTCGTGGGGACGCATTGGCGATACGCGTACATGATCAGCATCTTACCCGCGCTGCTGCTGTTGTGGATTCGCACAAGCGTGCATGAACCCGAGCGCTGGCGAAACGCCGGAGCCGAGCGCCGAGCGCTGGGCAGCTTTCGCGAACTGTTCCTCGATCCGAGATGGGGTCGGCGAGCTGTATTTGGGCTGTTGCTGGCAGCCGTTGGTTTGGGGACTTTCTGGGGCGTTGTGGTAGCCGGGCAGGATCTAACGCGCGAGCTGTTGATTCGCTTGGGCTGGTCCGCGTCAGCCGCGGCGGCCCAGGGCAAGTTCGCGTACGGGATCGTCGAATCGGCCGGCCTTGGGCTGGGACTGCTCAGCTTCGGCCCGCTCGCCGAGCGCTTTGGCCGGCGCGGGGCGTTCATGGTTATGCACGTATGCGCGATTGCGATTGTACCGGTGACCTGTTACCTGCCTCACGCGTATTGGCAGATGCTCGCGATCCTGCCGGTGTTTGGTTTTTTCACCGGCGGCATGCATGCCGGTTACGCAATCTATTTTCCGGAATTATTTCCCGATCACCTTCGCGCCACCGGTGCCGGAGTTTGCTTCAATGGCGGGCGTTTGCTGGCAGCGCCAATGCTATGGTTTTCAGGCATGATCAAATCCCGGCCCGGTATCGATCTGCGGGCCGCCGTGGTCATGCTCAGCGCATTCTACATCCTCGGACTCATCGTGCTGTTGTTTCTTCCCGAAACCCGCGGACGGCCTTTGCCACAGAACTAATAGACGACACAATAAGGAATCGAAAGCCAAGACGGAGGACATATGAACGATATCAACGTAACCCCAATCGAAGTGCCCACCCAGCAGAACCATTATGGCCAGCCGTTCCCGCTATGCCTTGAATGCAAGACACGCCCGGTGTCCATGAACATGTCGACGGCATGGATCATCGAGAACCGAAAACAGCTGCTCCAGCAAGCGGCTCAACACGGCGCGATCCTGTTTCGAAATTTCGGGGTCGCAACGGCAGAAGACTTCGACAAGTTCGTCACGGCTTTTGATCTGCCGAACTTCGCATATGACCAGTCGCTCTCGAATGCGGTCCGTGTCAACAAAACGCCGCGGGTTTTCACTGCCAATGAAGCGCCGCCCAGCGTCACCATTTTCCTGCACCATGAGATGGCGCAAACACCCGTATATCCGAGCCGGCTGTTTTTCTTTTGCGAGAAGGCATCCGAAACCGGCGGCGCAACTCCGATCTGCCGATCCGATGCCCTGTGGGATCAACTGGCCAAGCGCTGCCCATCGTTTGCCAGCGACTGCGAAAGCAAAGGCCTCAGGTACACCAACGTGATGCCGGCCGAAAACGATGCCAATTCCGGCATGGGCCGAAGCTGGCAGAGCACGCTCAGTGCCCAGACGCGCGAAGATGCCGAACGCCGGCTGAAGACGCTTGGCTATTCATGGGAGTGGCAACCGGACGGATCACTCCGGGCGACGACCCCAGTGTTGCCCGCGGTGCGGTCATTGGAGAACGGCCGCAAATCCTTTTTCAACCAGCTCATCGCCGCGGCCAAGGGTTGGAAAGACACCCGAAACGATCCTTCGAAGGCGATCACCTTTGGAGACGGCAAGCCCCTGGATCGCGAGGCGGTTAACATTGCCACCGAGCTCGGTGAGGTGCTTTCGTTCGACATTCCATGGCAATCTGGGGACGTTGCCCTGGTCGATAACTACGTCGCCATGCATGGCCGTCGGACCTTTACCGGAACCCGCCGGGTGCTTGCCTCACTGATTGCCTCGTAGCGACCATTCTGAAATGGACCCAATCAGACGCCAGATCGTCGCGTTTGCAAGCGCTTCTTTGCGCGTCCAAATCCCACTTTGGCATGCGTTTAATGCCCTTTTCCGGCTGATAATGAGGTTGCGGAGGCACGCGCCACCCTAAAAATAAATCGGCTCGCAGTTTGCTGTGCCTGGTTTGAGCGATGCAGTTGCCATCGCACACCTTTAGGTAAACCACACCATGACACTCGTAAACACAATGAGTAAGCCGCGATCGGCTCCTATCGCCTGGATGATCTGGGCGGGCAGCACAGCCTATCTGGCGCTGAACTGGGTTCTTCGCAGGGGCACTGCAAAGAACAAAGTCCTGACGCGGGCCCAGGAAAAGCAGCGGCGAAAGGAACTCGTTCGCGAGCACCGCCGAAACAAAACACGCTGATATTCGCCAAAGCCAATGCCTCTCGTGAAGTAGAAAGTTGAAGGCCGGCTATGAGCATGGTGCTGGTCGTTGATGATAATCCAGACGCTTGCCACATGTTGGCGAAGCTGATTCGCCATGTGAGTGGTGATGCCGCGTGCGCCTCCAGTGGTGAGGAAGCGCTGGCATTCGTGCGCGAACATCATGTCGATCTGATGATTCTGGATGTGATGATGCCCGGCATGGATGGGCTCGAAGTGCTGCGGCAGATTCGCGCCGATCCGCAGACGGCCAAGTTGCCGGTCGTGATGTTCAGTGCCGTGGCCGATCCCGTATGCAAGCTCCGCGCGTTCGAGCGCGGCGCTAATGATTACTGGCTGAAGGCATCACAGGATTTTTCCAGCCTCAAAGATCATCTCTTGCGACTACTTCAAAATTCCCAACAGGCGTAGGGCCGCTCAATGAGTGTGGGATCACTGGCAACAACACTGGCGGTGGCGGAGCCAGCCGAGGTGGCCCCGCCGGTGGATTCGTCCGCGCCGCCAGATGCAACAATTCTGGTCGTGGATGATGACCGGGGAAATCGCGAGCCGCTCCGACATTGCCTGGAGCACCGCGGCTTTAAGGTAGCCACCGCGGCAGATGGACCGTCGGCCCTGGCCACTCTTGCGCAACATTCGTTTGATCTGGTTCTGCTCGACCGGATGATGCCCGGGATGAATGGGCTCGAAGTGCTTGCGGAGTTACGGCGGCTGTACCCCGCCACACTGCTGCCCGTGATCATGGCGACAGCCAGCGATCAGAGCAAAGACATCGTCGATGCCCTTGAACTGGGTGCCAACGATTACGTCACCAAGCCGCTGGATCTTTCCGTGGTGATGGCGCGCATCCAAACGCAGCTGTCGCTGAAAAGGTCCGTCGAGCAGGTCGTAGAATTGGAGCGGCGGCTCAGCCAGCGCAACGCCGAACTTGAAACCGCGAATCACAATCTATCCCGCGCCGCCGAAAAAACCCGACAGGAATTGCAGGCCGCCTCGAAAGTCCAGGAGGCTTTCCTCCCGGCAGCGCCGCCCCAGGTGAAGGGCATAAAGGTGGCTTGGGCGTTCCGTCCGTGTACCGAGCTGGCGGGCGATTCACTCAACGTATTCGCATTCGATCGTGATAACGTGGGCCTGTACGTCCTCGATGTCAGCGGGCACGGAGTGCCGGCAGCCTTGCTGGCCGTCGCGGCCACGCGCGTGCTGTCACTGACCAAAGATGATGACTCAATCCTGATCAGCCGCGATGACGATGGCACGCCTCGCCCCGCTGACCCCGCGCGCGTGGCGGAATCCTTGAACTTGAAATTGCCCTGGAACGACGGCGCCGCCCAGTTCTTGACTCTGTTCTACATGGTGATCAATGCCCGCACCCGCCAGTTGTCATACGTCTCGGCCGGCCACCCCGGCGCCATTCGCATCGGCCGCGACGCCCCACCACAGATCCTCCAGGGCACCGGCGTCCCCATCGGCATCGGCGAGCACTACGAACAGCAATCCATCACCCTCAACCCCGGCGACCGCGTCTACCTCTACTCCGACGGCGTCACCGAAACAATGAATCCCGCCCACGAACTATTTGGCACGCCGCGATTGATCAATGCCCTTCAAAATGGAGCCGCCGACACTCTGGCCGACACCGTTCCAAAGCTGCTGGCGGAGATAGACGATTGGCGAGGCGCAGCGCCCGCGCGGGATGATATTTGTCTCATCGGAATTGAATTGTCCTGACTATCAGGGCAATCGCATGTGCCTTTACTGGGAGTGCGAGGCTCCCGCCGAGCGTATTTCTTCAGTCACATTGGCTCGGCAGGAGCGTCGCACTCCCGAAATGGGTCGCCGGCCCAGGAACATGCGATCGCCCTGTCCTGACTGTCGGCTCGTTGCACGGAATCAACATAACTGTTGGACTCATGCCCCAGCGGTCGTTTCGATCGCCATCCCGCACTCAGGGCAGACGCCGCTGGTGTTGCCGGTCAGGTCGTAGGCGCAGAAAAGACATCGATTCCCTTGCCTCGACGATCGTAATTGTTTCGCTTTTACCGCAGGTAGGATCGAGAAGGCGATGACGACGAGCCAGTGCGGAGTTGCCGTGTCGATCTCCCGAGAGTCCATGAAACCAAAGTGATAACGCTTTGCAGAAAATCGCAGAGAGCCTACCGCCGGCCCGGTCAGCGGTTCGGTCCAATCATGTCGATATATAACGCGGCTTCCCCCGAAAAATCGTATCGTGCCGAAGTCGGAGACGGTGTGCGCATGATCGGACGCAAATTCGATGCTGATGACACCACGGAATGACACTTGCCGTGAAAAAACAAGCCAGAGCGATTGCTGTCGCTCAAAGTGAATCTCAACGCATTCACCAGTGCGATAACTTATCACCCACAACCCCGCCGTCGCTAGGAACATCAGTAGCGATAGGGCAGCGGCAAAGGTGAATACGCGGTGCACCATCGTTCAGCATTGTACCACCCCGCGTGGCCCGTGCCCCATTCACCGGTTAGCATGGGAGGCGATGCGTAAACCGCTCTTGGCAGTTGTCACTCTCCTGGCCCTTGCTCCGGCTGCCCTGGCCCAGCTTCCCCCCGACAATGCTGGTGCACGGCTCCGGCAGAGAACCGCGAATCCGCCCGCAACGCTTCCCACGTCCCGTCCTACCACCCGCCCATCATCCATGAAGGACGCTCACCGAATCGTATTCCTGGTCGACACACGGCTTTCACCACAAGCGATGCCATATCTCAGGAGGCTGTTAAGGTGACAGAGGCTGTTAAGGTGTGAGAGGCTGTTAAGGTGAGAGGCTGTTAAGGTGACATCCACCTTTTCAACCCGGCGGAGGCTGTTAAGGTGACATCCACCTTTTCAACCCGGCGAACCCCACCATCCCCAAGGGATGGGGAAACCAAAACGGGACGGGGAAACCAAAACGGGACGGCTCTGAATTTATCAGACAAAGTCAGACCCGTCCCGTTTGGGTTTTCCTGGGTTTCGTCGCGCGTCGCGCGCTGTAAGAGCGCCAATAGTTATCTTCCAGCGCATGCCACGGTCTGTTTTAACGCTTTACGAAATGGCGTGCGGTTGGAAGCCGGGCCCGTTGCCCCAGATGCGGTCGCACAGCTCGGCCTGTTGACGCACTTCGGAATCAGGATCGGTCTTAAGCTTTGCGACGGGACCGCGTGAGTCGGGGTCGCCGATTGTGCGGAGGGCAACGATGGCAGCAATCCGCCGGTTGGGATCGGGGTGGCTAAGAAGCGGCACAAGACGCGGAACGGCGTGGGGTCCGTATCTCGCCAGCGCCAACGCGAAAGTCGTGTAATGCATTTGAAGCACTTGGTGAACAGCTTGCGGCGCGAGATTAACCTCGGAGCCAGGAGTACATTCCAGTTGCGCAGCCAGTGCTGGAACAGCGCGCACATCCGGAATTTCGGACAGAGCGTTAGCGGCACATTGAAGAAGTTGCAGGTCAGTTGCCTCGGAAAGGACTCTGACAATTGGCGCGACGAGTTCAGGGCCATGGAAGTAGTACACAGCATTGAGGGCTGTTTGCAGCACCCAAGGATGTGGATCGGTGAGCGCCGTTGTGAGCCATGCCGGAACAGGACCATCGGGCGTGATATTGGTCAGCAGGCTTACGCAAGCACAGCGAGATTCAGGATCAGGCAAGGAGCGCGCAAGCTCGGCAGCCAACGGAACAATATCTGGATGTCGCGTCGACATGCCACGAATCTTCAGCCTGCCCTGGAGAATGCGTGCTGTCTTGGCGCGAGCTTTAGGATCAGTGTTCTTGAGATCGTTAAGAAGCTTGACAAATTCGGGCGGAGCCGCGGTAACTTCCTCCTTCGCGCTGTCGGCCATGAACTCGGTGACAAAATCGACTTGGGATTGCCCCCTTTTCCGTTTTCTTTTGGGGCGTCTAGGTGTGGGGACCTTGGGGACCTCGATTACGCTGTGACGCGGTACCTCGGGGCCGGGGACCCGGATCGTGGGGAGCCTCGTTTTTCCGCAGAAGATTCCTAACTTGCGCAACGAACGGTACGTCTCGACCATCATGTGCGCGAATGAGACGTAGCGATTGGTACCGGGAATCCAGTTAGCGAAGAACCAGGCCTCCCATTCGCCGTCGGGCGTGACGACCAGCGGATTCAGGAGCATGACACCGTCGTCCGCGTCGGAGACTTGGAGCATCGCGAAAAGATGAGGCCGGCGGAAAATAAGCTCGTTTGCGTTGGAGTAGTCAAAATACTCGTCATCTGAGGGCTCAGGCCCATCATCATCATAGATAGTCGGCTCGTTGTATGTTTCGATCCACCCCTGATTCTCAACGCGGAACCAATCGATGTCGGCAGTCGGACGTAGTCGATGGGTAAACGGTGAGATGACGCGGAAGCCGTCGGTCGTTTCGAGAAAGGCACGGTAGGACGGAGGAAGCATCACACCGAGCCGGGATTCGAGCGAGTGGAGCGCGGACGCCGGGGCAGGGGGAAAGCCCAAGTATTTGAGGTCCCGATCAGCAGGGTCAAGTTGTTGAACAAGGTCGGTGGCGAGTATTTGAGTGGACCATGATGATAGTAAACTTCGCCATTGCGTGGGGTTCATTCTGCGCTAAGTGTAACACGAGCAAGCCATCTTTGGTTGAGCAGCATCATATATCCGCCCCAGCTCATCGAACCAAACCGGGGTTAGCGTACAGACGTACGTCCGGTGAAACGTCCAGTATCCCCTCCACTCAGCGCGGCAGGGATGTAAAAACGCTGTTTGGCGCGCAAATACGAAGAAAAAGTTCGATTGGGAAGATATAAACGGGACGGGAGACATAAACGGGAAAACATAAACGGAAAACATAAACGGGACGGCTCTGGAAAACATAAACGGGACGGCTCTGAATTTCGCATGGGGGAAAACATAAACGGGAAAACATAAACGGGAAAACATAAACGGGACGGCTCTGAATTTCGCATGGGTGGAAGTCATTTCGGAGTGTTTGGGGGACGGCCGCGTTTGAGGGGCTCGCGCCAGCCGAGGGTGGATTTGAAATGGTCGAGCCATTTGTCCGAGCCGTAGGGACGTCCCAGGGCGATGCAGTTTTTCAGGGCGGTTTCCTCTTTGGCCGTTTGGGGCTGATCGACCCATTGCACCCAATCGCGTCGCTTGCCGCGGGGCAGGGCGGTCAGGGCGATCTGCTGGTCGGCTGGAAGCCGGCTCTGACCGGCGCTGGACCAGTCCCATGCGATGGAACTTTTAACCAGTCCAGCGCGAAGGGGATTTCGCTCGACATACCGGCAGACGGTGGACAGGTGGGCATCGTTCTGGATGGCGAAGCTCTTGTAGCGTCCCTGATAGACGTGCCCGGTGCCCACCTGATTGCGATGAATGAGCCAGCGGCGAACGTGGCGGATGCTCAAACGCATCATGAAGCGGGCCAGGTCGCCGTCGTTGCGGGGCCAGAGCACCAGATGCCAGTGGGTGGACATCACGCAGTACGCCAGCACCCTCATGGGCACCGCTTGCTGGGTCTGGCACAGACAGCGTTGGAAGGCCTCGTGATCCTTGCGTGAGCGAAACAGTTGAAGCTTGCCGACTCCGCGATTGAGAACGTGGAAGATGACGCCGCCGGGGGCGATGCGAGCGGTGCGAGGCATGAACGAAAACAGTAGCAGACATCCCGGCGGTTGCAAGGAAATTCAGAGCTGTCCCGTTAAGGTATTCCGGCGTAGAAAAATTAGGGCAATGTATGGTCATTAGCGTAGCCGGATCTGTCAAAAAAATTCGCGAGAACATTTTTCCATGATGCAGTTGTAAGTGCATGTTGATTAGTGATTTATAAATGCATTCTTACGCGAAAAGATTGCTATGTGTGGCCGAATTGGTATACTCGTATTCAGTGATGACGTACATGTAAATATCGTCATTCGCCGGTAGGAATTCCAAAAGACAATCACTCGGGTGGGAAAGACCAGCATGCGTTGGATGCCCGAAGTGCGCGCTCAACTGAGCGTGTGAATGGTTGCATCTTGACAAGCGGCTTTTAGGCCGCGGAAGGAGTGCTATGAGGAAGCAACGGACGGCGATCATCGTCGCTCAGGTCGAAAACTTTGATCCGAACCGACCGGATCTAAACGAGTTCCTGAATAGCTTGGTTGCCGAAGCGATGGAAAATGGCCCAAGGACGTCGCGTCCCCCGCGACGAAAAAAGAATGAGGGCGGCGGGCCGCACCCAGTTTTGCGCTCACGGCTGCGGCGGGGGCAGTAGGTGTCGCACTTTATCCAAATCTCGTGACGATTCGAAGCTGTGAATCTGTCGGGATAGGAGAACTCATGTCAGTTTATCGTAAAGTCTTAAGTCAGAAGCGGCTGATACGGTCCGCGGGCGTCGCATCCATTCCTACAGGACCAATCGGTCTCGGCGCTTTCCACGGTGCCTCCGTGAAATTGATTATGGAACGGGACGGCCAAGGCGAATCGATAGGACCAAACGCTGACGAACTCGTGCTGCGCCGTCATATCGGCGAGATGTGCGACGTTATCAAAACAGCCAAGATGTCAGTGCTGCTGAGGTTTGTGAATGGGGAGACGGCATGGGCTATTCCGGAAGAAATCAGCCGCAATGCAAAAGCCGCAGTCAATCCCTCTAACTACATCGATGATGCGGCGGAGTGGGCGCGTCGTCTTATTGATCGGAATGATGGCGATTTTAATCAGGCCGCCCATCAAGCGCACCTCGCGTGGCAGGATTCTGAGTATTCTGGGGATAGGGTGCTGATGGGACGGGTGTGCGATGAAATTGCGCGAATGAAGCGGACGTTGAAGGTGACGGTGGGCACGACGGCTGCAAATGAGTTCCCATCGGGCAGGAAGGGTTGCGGCTTACACTTGGGCAGCGAATGCAATTGTGGCGGAAATAACAACAATTGTTTCAGATGCAGCGGGACGGGAATTGTGCAGTAGCCAGCCCGCGCTGCCAATGAAACTGTAAACAACGGAACAATAGTTAAAACCCTTCTCCAGATGAACCATTGGATCGAAAGGCTGGCACCATGAATATTCTCATTAACGATACCGTAGTTCACAAGACTGATGGCTGGATCGGAATTGTCGAGCGCAAGATCGGTTTGGAGTTCTCCGTCAGTCGTCCAAACGAGTGGAATCAGCGAGATCACGTTCAAAGAGATGAAGTGGAGTTGTTGGCCGAACGTCTCAGAGATGCATGTGCGAAAGGTGCGAAGGCAGTCAATCGTGTCAGTGTCGCTGGAAAGTCCACGATCGCCGAACTCGTGGAACTTTTTGGATACTCGACACGACGGCTTCGCGCAAATTCACTGAGCAAAGTGCTCAACCAGGTCCGTCGCGCAGGCCTTACGATAACAGGCCCTGGCATCGACGGCGATTGGCAGCGGGATGATTGGTTTCGGCTTGAATTAAGTACTGTCGTTCCTCCTGAACAACCCGAAGAGGGAGGCCGGCCGGCGACGAAGGTAACTCTATCCGCCGCACTTCCCGACCCCTTTTGGCCCCGCGCGCTCGGGCTCGATCCTCAGTCGGAATTGACTTTCCTACGGGCGTTATCGGGGCGAGATCCACTTTTGTGCGTGCTCTGGATGCCGGACGATGCCGGAACTTCCACATGGCTGCAACCCACTTGGGAAGGTCTTGTGTCCTGGGCATATAGGTCCGCCCAGCGTTTCGAACGGTTCCAGGAACAGGAGTATGACTCGGAAGTGTTCGTTGCGCCTCCTATCCTTCTAAAGAATTTTTTCGATGTTTCGGTTCTTAAAGAAGAGTCGATCCGTCTGAAGACGGACCCCCGGTCCCTCAATTTAGTGGTCTGCAAGAAGGAATCCGACACGCCCACTGCGTTCGAACGACTGCGCGCTTTCTGGCCGGGGATGATTTACGAGTTCAGGCCGGAACCGCGGCGAGATGCTGATGGCGAGGTGTCCGCGGACGTGAAATCGCTATGCGCGTGTCTGTTGCTAGCCGCAGGCAGAGCGCCTGAAGACGGTAGAATCGATCTGGATTTTTCTCCGATCAAGCTGTTGCGATGGAGCAAAGAGCTATGCGCCCAATTTACCGCGACTGCGTCGGCCACCTTGGGGGAGGTGCTTTCCGATTCGGGAAAGGACCACTTCCGAGGGAGCTGCGAATCTTCTGTCGCGCTCGCGATCAAAACACAACTCGCCACGTGGATCCGGCAACTGGATGCACAAGCGAAAGTGACGTTCGAGAATAAGATTTTGCGTGATGAAGAATCCGGAGAGGAAAATTCGTGCCGCGTGGATGTCGTCGTAGATGGAATGGGGCGATTTGAGGTGGAGTCACTGCGCGGATCAGGCCCCGTTGAAGTTTTCTACCAAAGCAAGGTGTTCTCACGGGTGGCCGCCGATGGCAACTCATTTTGGTTAGTTGTCCCTTCCGAAAGCATATTGTGGTTTGGCCCGTACCTCGCTGACATCGCGGCCAAGCTTGCCGACCGACTTGGATCACGAAAGAAGGCGGGACATGTGCTAATCGCTGGAAGTGGGGGCGGATGGCTGGAGCTTCAGGGGCAGCCATTGACTTCGTTTTTCGAGCCGGAGGTGCCATGGGAACGGATGCACCACGATCTGGTATCGGCCAAATCTTTAAACGCCGCACCGATTATAAAACTTGCCGATGTGAAGCTCGACTCCGCCATGCTCGCGGCCGTACAAGAAATGATTATCTGGCCCGAGAAGGAGGGGCGGAAATTCAATCGCCAATCCCGATCTTCCGGGATTTTGTTCTTCGGCCCACCCGGCTGCGGGAAATCCCGGCTGGCGAAGGCTATTGCTGGTGAACTTGACCAGGAAGTCCGACTTCTCGGTCCGTCCGACCTGCGCGGACCGTATATTGGATGGGGGCAAATCATGATTCGGGAGCAGTTCGACTGGCTGGCGGAAGGGAGTGGTCGAATGGTGATCATCGATGAATTAGACGCAGTGGCGCGATCGCGCAGAGAATCCGGAAATATGCACTCCGACGAGAAGGCCGACGTCAATGAATTATTGGTACAAATGGATCGCGTTCTGAATCTCCGCCGTATGCTGGTGGCGACAACCAACTACATTGCGTCGCTTGATGACGCAGTTCTGCGCAGCGGACGCTTCGGTCGGTTTATACCCGTTCCACCTCCCGACTTGGAAGAGGCCGTAGACATCGTTAGCTATTACCTTCGGCGCATGGCTTCCGATACCGATGGCCATGACGGCTCTAAGGTGAGCGCGCCGACATCCGATGAGGTGCGAACGGTGCTCACGGGGATGCTGGAAAACAATAAAAAAATCGGCAGATACTTCTGCGGAGCCGACTTGGAAGAGGCTGTGAATCGAGCGTACATCCGTGCCGCTCAGGCGGCAAACAATCCGAGTATTCGTGAGTTTGTCATTACAATTGGGGGACTGAGAGAGGGCCTGGAAGAAGTCCCAAGATCCATTCATCGGGAAGCAATCGATAGCTTTCTGGCGGATGTTCGCAGATATTGTAGCGACGCAGTATGTACTCAGCTTACCAATCGCCTTTCGCCGGCCGGAATGCAGGCGTGATTTACCGGTTGCGGGAAGTTACCACGATCCCGATTCGCGATAGTGCATAAGAATTCTGGCTCTCCGCCAAAGTCGCTGATTGAGCAACCCCAGCCGCAGCGAAACCGGCGTTTTTATCGGGTTATCCATGATTTTAACGGCTCTGCCCGGTGGATATCAGCGGGTTTGGCGGAGAGCCGGAAGACATAAACGGGACAGCTCTGGGAAGACATAAACGGGACAGCTCTGAATTTCGCAGGGGCTCTGAAAACGCGACGGCTCTGAATTTCCATTCCTGGGAAATCGCATCGCGGCAGGGATGTTGGCATAATCACCGGCGATGACCACCGAGCACCTGATTTCGTTTCGAGTTCGCTACCCTGAAGTGGATGCGATGGGGTTTGTCCACCATAGCCGGTACCTCCAATACTTTGAGATGGGGCGGGTGGAGCTGCTGCGGTCGCTGGGCCACAGCTACGCGGACCTCGAACGGCAAGGCGTCCTATTTGTCGTGGTGAAGGCCGAATGCCGGTACAAGGCCCCCGCCCGATACGATGAGGAGCTTTCCCTGACCACGCGAATCATCAAACAAACCCATGTCCGCATCGATCATGCTTACGAGCTTCGCCGGGATAAGACCCTGCTGGCCGAGGGGAATACGACGATCGCCTGCGTGGGCCGCGACGGAAACTTGAGGCAGATCCCCGAGGAGTACGGCGTAGCGGAATAATTAGCCCGTAAGGTTCACCGCAGAGTCGCAGAGGACGCAGAGAGTTTAGGAGTAGTAAGAGCTGATGGGTGAGTTTTCCTTCCTCACCGTTTTCTCCGCGATCTCCGCGGCTCCGCGGTGAATCATGAATTTTCCGGGATATTCCCTTTCTGGGTCCGAAAACATGGATATTCCAAGTCCGTGAAACCTTTTGGCCCGGCGGATGTCGATATTGGATAGCTTTGAGCCCCGACGGCCGGTGCTACAATGGGGTGGTTGAAAATAAGGATCGGTGCTGAATGAAATCGACAGGCAAAGCGTATCTGGCACTGGCGTTGGCAATCGCCGAGGCTCTGGCGATGACCACGATCGCATCCGCGCAAATCGCGGCCCCCGGTCAGGATGGCCGGGCTATGGATGCGAACAACCGCGTAGGCAGCGGGGGCATGAACCAGCCCGGCGGGGCGGGTGGGGGCGTTTCACCTAATCAGATCATTTACGGGAACGTAACCGGCGGCAAGCGTTTCCGCGGGCCGGTCGGTGAGACAGATCCCGGGGCGTTTTATGGTCCGACTGCCGGGCGGTTTTCAGATCGGTTCGTCGCCGGTTCCAGCGGCGTACCGCAGCCCTATCAACCGCAAACTGATTCAAGCATTGCCCAACCCTTTTACGGCAGCTCGCGCGCCGCTCCCCCTCCGCCCGGCACATATCGCCTCGGTTTCAGCGGCGGCTACATCGGCACCAGCCTGACGCCCGGAACTGAGATGGGGATGAATGATCAGACCGTCTCTGATCAATGGCTCTCGCAGCGCCTGGGGCAATCCACCATTCTGGGAACGCATTCCACGCTGATCGGCACTCAAAACGGCGAGGCAGTGCTCCAGGGAACTGGTGGCGACAATCAGGACACAACCCTCAGCGGCTCGGCGCTGTATGGGATTCAACCGATGCGCTCGGGCCTGGATATTTCCAATGATGCGGCCAATGCCCAGACCGCAGGATTATTGGCCGGTCCCGGCGACCGCTTCCGTTATGACTCGGCTGA
Source organism: Tepidisphaeraceae bacterium (assembly GCA_036794395.1). Classification (GTDB taxonomy): domain Bacteria; phylum Planctomycetota; class Phycisphaerae; order Tepidisphaerales; family Tepidisphaeraceae; genus DASXMX01. The sequence continues at coordinate 23,559 of DAIRGS010000058.1, forward strand.
AATGCGCCGCATGCGCGGCGAACTGGAATCCACCACCGATCAAAGCCAGCCCAATGCGCCCCGCGGCGGCCAGCAGCAGGGGGTTGGGCAATCGTTGAACGGAAATGCACAGGACAATGCCGGCCAGCAATCTCTCAATCCCAATGGCCTATCCAACGACTTGCAAACGAGCCAGGCCGCCCAACGCCGCTTTACCATTGTCGCGCCCGAACTTCAGAGCGAGCAATACCGCGAAATGCGGCGTCGGCTCGCGCAGTACGAAAACCCGCAATATCTGCAATTGGAAGCCCAGCATCGTGCCCGACTGGAGCGGCAGGCTGTGATGGCAAAGATGAATGGCGGAGCGGCAACGCAGCCAGCCGTGCCTCCTTTGGGCGGCCCGGGTCTTGGAGGCTCGGCAACGCTTCAGCAGCCGGGCATGGGCGCGATGAACGCCCAGCCCATGAAAGTCACCAGCCTGGCAACGGGTGTGCGGGCCAAGGGTCTGCATGACATGCTGTCCACTGCCGAGGACCTGATGCGGCAGGGCAAATTTCAGTCGGCGATCGATCGATATGATGTCGCGCTTCAAATTGCCCCCAACAATCCCCTTGCGCCATTGGGCCGGGCCAACGCCGAATTAGGCGCTGGCGCCTATCGTCTGGCGAACGCCGATCTGCATCGCGTCTTTTCCGCCGATCACGCGACCCTTGTCGCGCAATATGATCTGAAAAGCTGGTTCCCATCCGATCGTCTTGCCGCGGTTCGCAAGGAATTGGAAGACCTTTCGGCCAAGGACACAAAAGACGAGATGTCGGAATTTTTACTCGCCTACATCGGTTACAACCTTGGCGAAGCCGACCAGGCGGCAACGCATCTGGCTGAGGCCCGCAAGCGTGCGGACAGCAAGGACTCGGTTTTGGATTTGTTGGAGCGCAGTTGGAAGCTCCCGGCTGGTCAACGGACTTCTCCAACGCTAAAGCCAGACTTGAACAAGTAAAACCGCGGATCCCATTTGAAGCGTTTCGACGAAAAGGCATCGGAGGAAACGCTCTTTCGACCCTGCTTGGATTGCAACTCCGTAATCGTATAAGTGCGAGCAAAAAAGAGCCGCGGACGGGGGAATCCGCGGCTAGGGCTCTCAACTTTGGGGAGGCGTCCGGAGGGGAGGCCGGACGGTTGAGAGATTGGGTTTAGCGTCGGGGGTTTGAAGAAGGAGGGGGGGGGAACCTTCTTCGGGGAGTACCCCCGACTTAAAGTGCTCCGTCAGGCTGTTTCACTGACGAAACCCTCGGTTCAGAGTTTTGGTCTTTCGTTTCAGTCACCCACTACATTTTGTATTACAAATCAGCTGAAGTACAGAAATTTTAGCCCTCACTAAGAAAAAAGGCAAGAGAATTTTTGTGCAACACCGGCGTTGCAGACCTATTTACTGCACCTAACACCCCAATTTATCGGCAGTAATCGCCTGAAAACATGAGCGGAAAAAGTAGTATGGGTGCCTGTTGAATCAGTTTGACTCGCCCACATCTAATCCATATTTCCGCATTTTTTTGTAGAGCGTTGTCCGGTTGATATCCAGTTCCGCGGCGGTTGACTGGCGATTCCAGGCGTTGCGACGGAGGGCCGATTCAATGATCCGCCTTTCCGGTCCTTCCAGGGCGACGTGCAGGGGCAGGGCCTGGTCAGATCCATCCGCATCCCCCGTCCCCGCGGCGCGCGGGGCGGGCAGTGTCGCGCTGATCGATTCAGGAAGATCGCCGACATCGATATGGGGCCGGCGGCAAAAAACCACCGCCCGTTCCACCGCATTCTCCAATTCACGGACGTTTCCCGGCCACGCGTATCGCTGCATCAGCGCCAACGCGGCGTCCGTAAACCCAAGGATCTCCCGCCCAGACTCCTTGGCAAACTGCCGCAGAAAATGGCCCGCAAGAAGTCCAACATCTCCGACCCGCTCGCGCAGGCCGGGCATTCGGATGTTCACGACGTTGATTCGATAGTAAAGGTCCTGGCGGAACTGTTGCTGGGCGACCATGGCCATCAGATCGACATTGCTGGCCAGAATTACGCGGACATCGACGGTCCGGGTTTCCGTGCTGCCGACCGGCTCAAAGGCCCGCTCCTGAAGCATTCTTAGCAACTTCACCTGAAGGGCGGGGGAGGCGGAGTTGATCTCGTCGAGGAAGAGTGTTCCGCCATCGGCGGCCAGAAACCGGCCGGGCTTGTCGCCAGTTGCGCCGGTGAAGGAGCCTTTGACGTGGCCGAAAAGCTCTGATTCCAGCAGTGTTTCGGGAAGCGATCCGCAACTGACTTCGACGAATGGCTTTTCCCGCCGGGGCGAACGGTAATGTATCGCGCGGGCCAGGAGGGATTTTCCCGTACCGCTTTCGCCGGTCATCAGAACGGTTGTCCGGCTATCGGCCACGGCGTCCACCAGATCGAAGATCTTCAGCATCTTGTGATCGTGGCCGACCACATTTTCCAGCCCGAAGCGCAGATCGAGCTGCTGGCGAAGTGAGTGATTCTCGAAAAGCAGGGCCTGCTGTCGAGCGGCTTTTTCGACAATGACTCGAATTTCCTCATCGACGATGGGCTTGGTCAGGTAGTCAAACGCGCCGTTCTTGGTGGCTTCGACAGCCCCCTCGATCGAGCCGTAGCTGGTAATAACGATCGGGACGACGTGGCCGTACCGGCGGCGGACATCGCGCAAAAACTCGTTGGCCTTGACGCCGGGCATGTTGATGTCGGCCAGGAGCAATTCGGTCTGGCCGGCTTCGAGGATGGCGAAGGCTTCCTCGTGGCGGTCGGCGGTGCGCACCTCGTAGCCCTCGCGGCGGAGGAACTGGGAGAGGGACTGGAGCATGATCCGGTCTTCGTCGAGGATGAGGAGCCGGGGTTTGGGGGGAGTATTGGCCTGGAGCATTTGGCAGCCCTTTTTTGCTGGCGTCCGATAACCACAGATCGGTTGGAGATGATGCTTTCCCGCAACGCCTGTTCACATTCTGCATCGGCAGGAATGGGTGGTGATTTTGAACAACGTTTTTGGGGAAGGCACGGAGGCACGGAGGGGGTGAGTGGGTGAGGGGGTGAGGGGGAGATGCCGGGGGCGTTGCATTTCGTTGCAAATGGTTGCATTTGGCGGGAAATTGCTGGTGGCGAGTTGGGAGTTGCGAGGGGCTGGTTGTAAGTCCTTATTTTTCGTGGAGGGGCTGGCGCGCTGAGGGTTTTTGGGGGTGCGGCTAAGTGGAGTGTCTGGTGGGGGTTGTGAGGATGGCTGAAAATGGGGAGCGCGCTGGGGTTGATGGGTAAATAAAGGAGTTACGCCGGGTGGTGCGGGCTGAAAATCGAATGACGAAATCCGAATGACCCTTCGGCTGCGCTCAGGCCAAGCTACTCAAATCCGAAATCCAAATGATTGAATTACGAAACTGGGTCGGGCGCGTCCGAAGGTCGCGAGGACAGGGGGGACGGCAGACAGGGAGATGGGGAGACAAAGAGACGGGGGTGAGTGGGCGCGTGAAACGTGAAACGTGAAGACGTGAAACGCAATACGTAAAACGTAAAACGTGAAGACGTGAAATTTGAAGGCTTGAAACGGAGGGGTGAATTCTGGGCTTGGGGTTGGGATTGGGATTGGGGTTAATCGGGCGGCGGGGCGGTGGGTCGCGAGAGCGGGTTAGCAGTGTAGAGCAGGCGAGAAGTTACGGAGGCGCCGAGTGGGAAGCAGCGAACAGGGAGCGGCGGAGTTTTTAGTCGTTTTTAAGTGAGTTGTGCGATTTGTTGGGGGTGGGGTGGCGCGGGGAGATCCGGGGCGGCGCTGAGTACAGCTTTGCCACTGGCGTGGGGTGGGGTTAGGGGAGGGAGGGGCATCACGTTTTGATCGGGCGCTTGTGACAAGTGGGAGTGGTGGCGCGGGGATGTATGGGGGTACGGTATTATCGGGGCGATGTCGATCACGTTTGAGGAGTTGCGGAGGAGGTTGATGAAGAAGGCCGGGTTGAAGTGGATTGAGGCAATCGCATTGGAGCGGGGTTTGGGGGTACACGTATTTGAGACCATCTATCTGGACGGCGATGCGGGGTGGGGTACTTCATGGGGCACCGTGATGAGCGGATCGGGGGTGTTTTGGAATCGCGGATGCGAGGGAGAGGG
>DAIRGS010000059.1:0-27608 GCA_036794395.1 Tepidisphaeraceae bacterium
GCGCGGGGTACCGCTGTACGCCCGGCGTGGGGGTGTTCTGCGAGGGGTGGGGCTGTGGGGGTGCGAGGGGCTACGTCAGTGAAGTGCGAACAATCGACCGTGAAAGTGCGCGGGGCGTTTTGGACAATGCCCGGCTGCGGGGAGTTGGTTTTCCCACATCTGACCCGGCGCCGGACCCGCGGCTGCCCCAAACACGGCCTGGAAGGCCGTGCCACTTGAAATGCAATGGCGCGGGATCGCGCGTGGTTGTTTAGCGCGAGTTGCTGTGGGAACGCCTCGACGGCGGGCGGTGCGTCAGGCATTGCCGGCGGTCATTTTGCGGAGGTTGTCGAGGCATTTTTTGACGATCCTGAGGGGCTCGCGGCTGGTTTCGTGTTCGATGACGTACCATTCGGTCCCACCTACCGTGGCGTAAGCATCGAGGAGCGCGGGCCAATCGATTTTGCCTTCGCCGATGGCGGCCTCGCGGCCAGCGCCGAATTCCTTGACGTGGGTGGTTTTGGTGCGGCCGGGATATTTCCTGATCAGGGCGACGGGGTCGCCGCCGCCTTCGGTGGTGTTGCCAACGTCGATCTGGTGGACGACATCAGGGTTAGTATTGTCAAAGAAGATTTCCCAGGACGTTTTGCCGTCGAATTTTTTGTAGTCGGTTGCATGAGAGTGGTAGCCGACGAGCATGCCATCTTCCTTGGCGCGAGCGGAGATATCGTTGAATTTTTTGGCGACGTCGAGCCAGGCCTGGGCGGTGCGGGCATTGAAGCTGGGGCAGATGAGGAATTTGTTGCCGAGCGTTTTGTGGAGTTCGATGGTGCGTTTGAGGTTGTCGCCTTCGAGCGTGGGCAGAGCGGTGTGGGTGCCGCAGCATTTGAGGCCGTTATCGTCGAGGAGTTTGCGAAGTTCGGTGGGCTTTTTGTCCCAGCCATGGTATCCAGCGAATTCGACGCCGTCGTAGCCCATCTTTCCGACCTGGGCGATAACGCCTGGAAAATCTTTAGGCAGCTCGGCCCGGAGCGAATACAGTTCGAGGCCGATGGGAAGCTTTTTAACTTCGGCGCGTGCGGCCGAGAGTGGCGATAGGGCCACGGCGGCGGTGGCGAGTGCACTGTAACGAAGAACATCTCGGCGGGTCGGTTGGTGGGTCATGTAGTGGATTCCTTTACGGATTCTACATGACCGGACGGCACATGTTGCGGAGACGGCGGTGAACCTGGGGTTATTCACCACGGAGGCAGGCTGAAATACATATTTGCCACAGATGGACTCAGATGAACGCAGCGCGGCTCAGCCGCAACCAAAAAAACAGATGCAACCACGGAGGCACGGAGACACGGAGGCGCGCTTGACTAACGGACGTCACTGCAATGGTGGCACGTTAGGAAAGTTGCGGCAAAGAAGATTTGCGCGGGCTGCGAAGAATTGGACGGTTAGCAGTACAGATAAATGCAAAACAAGAGATGATGCCGATCCTCGTCCTGCCCTCTTTTCATCTGTGTTTATCTGTGTCCATCTGTGGCAATAAGTATTTTCTTAAGCGTGCTTGGTTGAACCGAGTGGAAACGCAACCGGGACAGGCATTGCCTGTCCCGGGTGGTCTTCGCTGGCTCCGGTGCATCTTCCCTCCGGAAGACGCCATTAGTGATTCGAATCGGGAGCGGGAGCCGCGGGTGTCGCGGCGTATGGGCTGGTCGCACCGCCACCGGCGGTCGCACCGCCACCGGCTGCAGCGCCGGCGGTCGGAGTGGTGGAACGAAGCGCCTGAACCCCGGCAACAGCCTCTGAGGCCGAGTGAAGCGTATGCGGGTTGGGGCCATCGACGAGCTTGAACTGCGACTCGGGCACGCCGCGGCCCTTTAGGTAATCGGTGACGGCTTGATTCGCCGACTTGAATTCATCGCTCTTGGGCAAGTCGAGATATACGACCAGCGGAAGAGTGGATTCTTCGTCCAGCAGCATGAGATCAAGCTTGTCGCGGCCAAGGGAGTTGAGGCCGGCGGTGCTGAAATGCGAAGGATGCAGGGTGGCATCCGCCCGTGCGCCGACGGCGGCCTGGGTGGCCATCACGTTTCGGACGGCGCGGGGCTCGTCATCATTCTGGAAGTGTTCGCCGTGCAGCTTTCCGCCGCAGCCGGCGGTTGCGGCAACGAGTGCCGCGGCGGTTGCCACCGAGAACCACCTGAGTTTTGTCTGCTTGTTGTTCATGATTAAATCTCCTGCGCGCTGCAATCGGCAGCATTTCCCAAGACTTCGTCGGCTATTTAAACAGATCACTTTGCATCAGCTGAATAACAGTTGGCCCGGCCAGGACGATGAACGTGGCCGGGAAGATGCACAACACCAGCGGGAAGCTCATTTTCACGGATGCCTTACCGGCCGCTTCCTCGGCGGCCATCTGACGATTGACTCGTAGCGTATCGCTGTGAACGCGAAGGGCATCGGCGATGCTGGTGCCGAAACGATCGGCCTGCACAAGCATGGAAGCCAATGATTGGATGGCTGTGTTGCCGGTGCGGGTGCCCATGTTTTTGAGAGATTCGGTTCGCGAGAGCCCCACGCGGGTTTCCATGTGGGCCATGCCAAATTCGCGACTCACTTCGGGGTGGGCGAGGGAGAGTTCCTGTCCAACGCGCTGCATGGCGCCGTCGATGGTCAGGCCCGCCTCGATGCAGACGACCATAAGATCGAGTGCATCGGCCAGGCCATGGGTGAGTTCCCTCTGATTGACGGAGGTTTTGATCTTTAACCAGATGACCGGGGCGAGGTATCCGGCCAAACCGCCGACCGAAAGGCCCATCATTAGGTGATCCAGGTAAACACCGACCGCATAGCCTACGACGATTCCGGTGATAGAGAGAATCACCTTGGCGCCGGCGACGACGCGTATGGCCGAAGGATTGTAGATACCGGCACGTGCGAGGCTGCCGCGGATGGCGACCTGCTTATTGGCATCGTCGGACATGAAGGGCTTGGCAGCCTTTTGTCCCAGGTGTTGAACGAGGTCTTTGAAGCGCGTGCGGCTGTGAGGGGAGGAACTGGAAGACGCGCGGAGCGCGTCGAGCCCGCCGCCTTTGAGGCGTGTCCGCAGCTTGCCTTCATCGCCGCGATTGAGAATGACCTGGCCCCCGACGAAGGCAACCAGCGCGACCGCGCCGGCGATGCACAGGAGCATGATAATTTGATCGTTCATATGCGTATCCTTCGCTTACCCGACTCCAGAGGCTTTACGTTACACCCGGACAGTAGTGATGCGGCGGATCAGAAAGAGGCCGAAGATCACGAGTCCCGTCGCGACGGAAATCAGCATTTTCCCCTGGCTGGTATGGATCAGCAGGCCGCCGCGCTCGGGATTCAGTGCATAGCTGAGAACAAACATGACGACGGGGAACGCAACCATGATGTAGCCGGTGAGGCGACCCTCGGCGGTTTTAGCCCGGACGCTTTGGACGAGGCGGAGGCGCTGGCGAATCATGGTGCTGATGTTCTTAAGAACCTCGGCCAGATCGCCGCCGCTTTGGCGTTGGATGATGACGGCGGTGACGAAGAAGGCGAAGTCCTGAGATTCAAGGCGAACGGCCATTTCACGCAAGCCCTCGTCAAGCGGCTGGCCCAGGCCGTGCTGGTCGTAGCAGCGACCGAATTCGCCGGCGAGCGGTTGAGGCAGCTCTTCAGACATCATTTGCAGCCCTGTGCTCAGACTCTGTCCGGCGCGAAGAACGCGGGAGAGGAAGTCGAGGGCGTCGGGAATCTGCGAATTAATTTTTCGGGACCAGCTTGCGCGCTTTCGAAGGGCGACGAAGAAAGGCAGGTAAGCGCCGACGAAGCCGAGGACGGTTGACGGCACCGCGGCCCCGGTGAGGGTGAAGCAGACGAAAGCCCCGATGGCGCCGAGTCCCAGGCTGATGGCCAGGAACACCTTGATGGATAGGCGCGGAAAAGCCTGAGCGAGGCGCTGGCGAATGAGCTGGGCGGTGGGCAACTTAGAGAAGCCACCGAGGTCGTTTACATCATCGAGCAGCCTGATGGACTGATGGGCCCCGCCGGCGGTTTGAACGCGGCCCTGGGTTGTCAGTCGCTGCTGGAGCTTGCGTTTGGGCGCGCCGGCCGCCCCGGTCGCGATATACGTGACGGCCCATGCCATTGCGGCGACGGCGGCGGCGATGAGGATGATCGTTAGGGTGTCCATAGCGGTCTCGACTCCAAGTGCATCAGTTCATTTCGATGGCGCGTCGCTGAAACAGTTCCATGGGCAGACGGATGCCGCGGTTTTCGATGCGGGAATAGCAATGGGGGCGGATTCCGGTGCAGCTGAAGTTGCCGCTGGCGTGGCCGTTCTCGTCGACGCCATCCTGTTCGAAGATGAACAGGTCGTGCATCTGAATCCCTTCGCCTTCCATGCCGCACAATTCACTGACGCTCATGATCTTTCGTTTACCGCCAGGCAGGCGGCGGGCCTGAACGACGATCTGGATGGCGTTGGTGATCTGGGCGCGAAGCGCGCGGAGCGGAATATCGTATCCGGCCATCGCGATCATGACTTCGATTCTGGCCAGGGCATCTCGGGCGGTATTGGCGTGAACGGTGGTCATGGACCCTTCGTGACCGGTGTTCATGGCCTGAAGCATGTCGAGGGCTTCGCCGCCGCGAACTTCGCCGATGATGATTCGATCGGGCCGCATACGAAGACAGTTTTTCACGAGGTCGCGCTGATTGACTTCACCCTTGCCTTCGACGTTGGCCGGTCGAGTTTCCAGCCGGACAACGTGAGGCTGCTGAAGCTGGAGCTCGGCGGCATCCTCGATCGTAACCACGCGCTCCTCGGCGGGAATGAAGCGGGAAAGGCAGTTGAGCAGCGTGGTTTTGCCCGAGCCGGTACCACCACTGATCAGAACATTGCACCGGGCCTGCACGGCGGCAGACAGAAAATCCATGACCGGAGCCGGGAATGCGCCGTGGCGAATAAGGTCTTCAAGCTGGAGGGGCTTGGAGCCGAAGCGGCGAATCGACATGGCCGGGCCGTCGAGGGCCAGCGGAGGAATGATCGCATTGACGCGGCTGCCATCGGCCAGGCGAGCATCGACCATCGGGCTGGTCTCATCGATTCGCCGGCCGACAAGGCCGACAATGCGGTCGATGATCTGGCGCAGGTGCTGGTTGTCGCGGAATCGCACGTCGCTGAATTCCAGGCGGCCCTTGCGCTCGACGTAGACGCGGTCAAAGCGGTTGACGAGGATATCGGTGATGGTTGGATCTTTGAGCAGCGTTTCGAGCGGGCCCAGGCCGAACGTCTCGTCCATGACGTCGTCCATCAGCCGGTCTTGATCGTTGCTGCTGATCAGGCCTTTTTCAGACTGGCACAACTCGCGCACGAGAATGCGGACTTCCTCGCGCACCGTCGCGGGCGGGAGGTTCCGCAGGTTTTGAAGATCGAGGCGCGTGACCAGCTGCTGGTGAATGCGGACCTTGAGCTGGGTGAGATACGTCTGGCGCTCGGTCTGCGGAGCCGTAACGGGCTGTGCCGCGGCGGGGGCATACTCCTGGCCAGGCGCGGCCGGGGTGGAACGGGGCTTGGCCGGTCCCGCCACATCCGCCGGAGCCGACTTCTTTGGCTCCGCGACTGCTGAATTGCCTCGGGCAAACAATCCCATGTTCAATCTCCAAACGACGTCAAATCAATTTCATCCGTAACCCGTCGCCTTGCGACGCCGGCCGGAAAACAGCTCTGCCTAGGCGGCAGATCGCGTGTGCAGGGAACTCGCCAGATCAATCAGGCTGGTGCTGATTTCAGCGCGGGGCGCCCGCAGCACCACCGGCTCCCCAAAGTTGATCGCCCCGATGGCGTTCTTGAAATCGTTGGGCACAGTCCAACTGATCTTGAGGCCCAGTGCGCGCTCGACCTCTTCGGGCTCGATATCGGAGCCCTTCTTTACGTAGCGATTGACAACGATTCGGATCTTGCTGGCCTCGACACCCATCCGCCGAAGCACGCCAACAAAGCGCTCGGCATTCTTGGCACTGGGGACATTGAGCTGCATGACAAGAAGATTGACATCCGACGCGGCGATCACCGCCGAATAAACCGGATCGATGCTCATCAGCGAATCGACGACAACGTAGTCGAACACTCGCCCCAGGACGCCCAGAAGCCTCACAAGCCCCTGCTGCGTAACCCGCTGGGTATCTTCCGGAAGATCAGGTCGGGCGAGAATCGCCAGCCCGCATCCCGGATGAAGCGTGAGGGCGTTGTCGAGAAGTTGCTTGTCTACCTTTTCAGCCGAGTCCATGACGTCGGCGAGGGTGTAGCGCGGCCGGACATCGAAATAGCTGGCCACTCCACCGCGGACGAGATCCATATCAAGCAGCACGGTTTTGTGAGTCTTAGCCAGTACCGCGGCCACATTGCACGCAACCGTCGTCGATCCGCAGCCACCGATCGTGGGGATAACATTGATCACCCGTGCGTGACGGCCCATGCCGCTGACCTGCACCACGCGATCGATCGCCTGGGAAAATTTTTCCTCGCTGACCGGCAGCGGGATGAATTCCTTGATGCCCAGGTGCATCGCTTCCATGAGCAGGTGAGCGTCGAGAACCTGCGACATGGCAAAGAAGCTGACCGATGGGAACATCCGGGGGAGTGTGGCAATTTTCTTGAGCGATTCGTGGGCCGCCGGATCGAGATTGACAATGACCAGTTGGGGTGCATCGCTTCGGGAGAGCAGTGCCTGGAGCGATTCTGCCGTAGCGAGCTGCGCGGCGCACTGGACCCCGAACCGGGAGAGGAACCCAACGAGTTCCTGTCGGTTTGTGGCGTCGGCGTCGACTATTGCACAACTTAGCGTTACGTACATCGCAATGATCCTCGGCGTTCTACTGACCGGCAAATCTCCGCAAATTGGCCATTCGCTGCGAGGGTCTACCTGGAAGCATCAGCCACCGGCGCATGGATCGGAGTGAATCCATAAGCTCCCTGAAAGCGCTTGGGAGGCTGAGCCGCGGGCACGGCCTGTGTTTCGGCGGCGGGTCCGCCCATATCGGCGTTCCACATCGCTTGGCCACTGCTGGGGTATCGCCACTTCTCACCCGCCCCTGAAGGCACCTGGTCCGGATTCATTCCAGCCGCCAGTCGCGGCGTGACCATCACAACCAGTTCCGTTTCGCTCCGCTCATATCGAACGGATCGGAACAAGGCGCCCAGGATCGGGATGTCCCCCAGTAGGGGCGTGGTGGTATTGACCGCGCGAACGCGTGTATTCAGGAGGCCTGCCAGCGCCAGGGTCTGGCCCTCGGCCAGCTCGACGGTCGTATCCGCGGTGCGCTTGGTCAGACCAGGAATGACAAACCCGCTCAGGGTGACGGCATTGCTGTAATCGAGATCGCTGACTTCAGGCACAACATGCAATCGGATGCGGCCGTTACCCAGCGCGACGGGAAGGAAGTTCAGCCGAACGCCATACGGCTTATATTCGATCGTAATCGTGGATCCACCGGTGCCGTTATTCTGCGGCACGGGATATGGAAACTCACCACCGGCCAGAAAGTTGGCTTCCTTGCCACTGAGGACGGTGAGGTTCGGTTCAGCCAACACGCGCAGAAGGTTGTTCTGCCGCATTGCGGTGAGGAAGACTTCGAAGGGCGTCACCCCGGCAACAAACGAGCCGAACTGAGTAACGTTAGCACCCGGATTCGGAATCGAGAGCACGGGATTGACGGTGCCGGGCAAACTGGTGATGCCGATGGGCGCGACCTGTCCAACGATATTCCCGCCAAAGCGAGCGACACCATTGGAGATCCCGAAGTTGACGCCCAGGGCGTTGACGGCGTCTTTGGAAACCTCGGTGAAGCGCACCTGAAGCATGATCTGTTGGCCGCCACCGATCTCGAGGAGATTGATGGGCTTCATCGTCCCTGAGTGCGGAGCGGCAATCTGCACGACCTGCTCGGCGGTCTGGGCATCGGGTACGCGACCGCGCAGGATGATCGTGCCATTGGCGACGCTCACGTCAATCTTGACGTCGGGAAGAGACTTTTTCAGCTCTTCGGTCAAGGTGGCGAGATCCGCGACGACGACGACCTCGACGGCCTGGGACCTGCCGGCATCATCCCAAAGGACGAGTTGGGAGGTGCCAGGTTTTTTGGCGGTCAGCATGACATCGGTGGGGCTGACCACCTTGGCCATGACCGTATCGGGTTGGGTGACGTCGATGGTTCGAACGGGGCCGGAGAATCGGATCTGGCGGCTCTGGTTGGCGGTAAGGGTGATCTTTCCGCCGGTTGCATCCAGCCCGGTGGCGATCAGTTGAACCCCGGGGGCCGGAGCGTTGACCACGGGCTGAGTGGCAGAGGGCGCGGTCTGAGCGACGTTCTCGGTAATCGCGGCGGAAGTGTCGGCCGGCGCGACGGGCGGTTCGGTTACGACCGCGGGCTCCCCGGCCCAGGTGAGGGCTGCACTTGAAAGGACAAGCCCGGCGGCAATCGCGATTCGTGCCCCGAGGCGGCGACTTCCATTCCGATTTTGAATTCTCACATCAGGCATGATTGGACCTCTTGGTAGTCTCGGGCTTATTGCGGGTGTTTGATTGACTCTTGCGAATTAGTTTGGGATTGCGTGTTGCTGTGAAACGTCGGTGAAGTCCGTGGGACGGACAGGCATTGGTTCCTGAAAGGTCAACTGGTGCTCCTCGGAGCCCAGGATGATCGTGACTATCCGGGCGGCCGGCATTCCGGGTGCGCCCTGCTCCTGATTAGGCCGGGTCGTGGGCGGCGGTTGCGAAGTGAACACCACGTCCTGGTCAGGCCGGGTCGCGGGCGGGGGTGACGAGGTGAACACCGCGTCCTGGACCGCCAATGGCGGGGCCGAGATGCCCAGCAGAGTGGCCCAATTGACGCCGCCATCCTCCTCTTCGAGCGTATCGCCGATGCTTCTCAGCGCCAGGCGCAGCCGGCCGCTTGCCAGCGCGATATCCAAAGCCTCGGCGGCGTGCGGGGTGACCAGCAGCGTCACCGTTCGTGCCACCGCAACTTCCTTATCGCCCTCTGCTTTGGGCCCGCCCAATCGCTGGCCGACGGCGACGACTGGCACGTTCTGCACGATCACCCGGCTCACCGCCTTAGTCGGGTCGGGGTTGACTCCAGTGCTGATCACGTCCACATGGAACCCCGGGGCCAGCAGCCCCGCCACCCCGGTGCTCTCGTTGACGTCGATCGTGACGGCGCGCAGGCCGGGTGGAACCAGCGCCTGCAAGCCCGGCGCGGTTCCGACCGGCGCCAGCAACGGGCGAAGGAATGGTTGACCCTGAAGCGTCGGAGCCGACGTCACGCGCCCAACCAGGTCCGCCGGATTCGTAAAGCTGTCCGTTGGCGCAGTCTGCGCGGCGATAGCCGCCAGCCCCACGTCCTCGGACGTTAACGCCGTACCCGGCGGAATCGCCGCCTTGGCCACGACTACCGACACCGTCTTAACGCCGCCCTGCGCCGGCCGCGCCATGGTTGACTTGCGAGCGACGACCGCCGCAACCGACCCCAGCGCCACCGCGACCATCAGCGGAACCCAAGTTTTCGAATTCATAAATTGCTCCCGAAACGAGACTGCCCGTTGTTACTTATGGTCGGTTGGATGGACGGAAAGGTTTAGGCAAGATTTACGGTATTGGAGAGTGCGAGCGTTGGTTAAAAGCGCCCCACACCCGACGCGGATCCTTCCGCGGCGGCCCTCCCCGACGACAGGACGGCTGCTATCAGGAAAACGCCACGGGTTGTTATTGAACGCTCGTAGGTGACGGCGAACAGTTGGCCGGGCCGATCTGCACGTCGTAATAGAAGTTTGCGTTTCTTTTGGTCGTGATCGACTAGTGAACCAACGGTTCCCCGGAGGGAGGATCGTGTTGCGGCTAACCGCGTGATTTGGGATCGACTCACATCACCGTTTGCTCCGTCCCTCACTGCACCATTGAGACCTTGCCGGTGACGCCGGCGCCGGTCAACGTCTCGTCGACGTGCCATCCGACATACATGTTCAGGACGTTGCCGACCACGGCTCCGTAGTCATCGGCTTTTCCCCAGGTTGTGACCGTGGACAACGGTGCATAGAGCACGGCGTAGCACGCCTGATCGAAGTCGTATTGGACGTTGGTGGCGTTGACGACCTCGAATTTCAGGTTCTTCGGGAGGTTGTTGTAGGTGGTGATCAGATTGTTAAACGTCCACAACCCATTGCTTGGGTGTGCTGCGTTCCCGGTTCCGGTGATGTAAAAAACAGCCGGCCCGGTAAAGGTGATTGTGGCGGCCTCCCAGTCAATGTTGTTCACATAATACGTGCCGCCCGGAATCGTGAGCGTTGTGCCCTTCGGAATGGTGAAGTCGCGCGTGACAGAGCTGAAATAAGCCGCCGGCAGTTGTGCGTTATTGTTCGTGGTCGCCGCATTCCCGGGATCGGGGGCGGGATAGTTCAGGGTGTATTTGAGGTCGGCGGTCGCTCCCGTAACGGTGCTCCCGGAGCTGGACAGGGTCATACCGGTCCCGGCCTGGCAACTGCCGTAGATCTTCGTGCTGCTGACCAAATTGATGTTTCCGTTGCTGGAGCAGTTGCCGTGCGAATTCATCGGAAACACGCCATAGCTCCCAGCCGCGGAGTTCCAACTGTCGATTTGAATGGGGTGATCGTGGACGGCCGTCGTGAGTGAAGAAATGCCGACGACGGAGAATCCGTAAGTGCTGCTCACGGCGATCGCCTGGGCCTGCACGTCGCATGTACTCTTTCCGATCAAGCCGCCGAACGCAAGGGAAACGGCGTTGTTGGTGGCTGCCGTTCGACGCGCCGTGATGCGGATCGCAGTAGCCGTGTTTTGCGCCACCCCGCTCAGCGCGGTGAAGGTCTTGGCGCTCGCGTCCCAGGTGCCGAATTCGACGTCCGTGTTGGTATTGAGGACGACGGGCGTGTTGTCGACGGTATTCAGTCTCGCCGCCGCGACCGCGTTGTTCTGGGCGGTCGTGATATCCACGGCAAACCCGACGATGGCAGACCGAACGGCGGCGTCGGCGGCAGTCTGGAGCTGCCGTTTGGCCAATCGCGCGTGCGCAACATCAATGGCCAACGAGGCCAGGCACATGAATGCGACCATCGCCACACTCACGTAAATCAGAACTGTTCCACGCCGTGCCCTCGCGCGGCCCGCGGCTTGGGGTCGCGGCGTGCGAGGCTTCGCATGGGTCGATGAGCTGGAAGGTTGACGGATCATAAGTTTGTTTCCGCAAATGGGGCGAGCGGATCAGCTCGATTCCTTTATCATCGCCGCCGCGCCGGTCACCAGCTTGGCGTTACTGATGCCGCCGTACCCCGCCGAGAGCGCGTGCATCGAAACGTTGCCCCAGGTGATCGTGATCGTCACGCTCACCGGGCTGCCGGCGGCTGCGGTGCTGACGTCGCTGGGACTGTACGTCACGGTGTAACCGGAGCTTTGCAGCCCGGCGGCGGTCATCATGTTCGAGATCACCGTGTTGACGTTGGCGTTGGTGGCGGTCGGTGGTGCCGCGGCCCGCACGCCCGCCCCCGCGGCGCCCTGAAGCGTGTTCTTCACGAAGAAGAAGTACCCGTAGTCGGCGGCGCCGAACGACAGCATCAGCAGCACGGGCAGCACCAAACACATCTCCAGCACCGACGCGCCCCGACGCTTGCGCCGCGGGAAAGGATTTCGTTTGGACATGTTCATACGTTGCTCCCGAGGCGCAAAATCACCAGGATCACCGCCGCCAGCGCCGGGACGGCAAATGGCAGCGGCCGCGATACGCTCCTGCACTCCCGCCCCGTCCACGCCGCGTGCTCCACTCCAAGGTCTTTCACGTGCAGCAGGTTCACCGTCAGAATCGCGCTGTTCCGCACCAGCACCCCGACGCGCCGCTGGGCCGCCGCCTGGGCCAGAACGATGATCAGACCAAGCACCTTCTCCACGATGAACACGGTTAGCGCCGGCGCCGGCCCCAGCCACGCGCCCACACCCGCCATCAACTTCACGTCGCCCCCGCCCATCGCGCCAAGCACGAAGAGCACGAACGGAAGCGCCGCGCCGGCCAGGATGCCCGTCACCGCGCCGCCCGGACCGATCGCCGCACCGGATCGCATGCTTGCGGCAATGCCGCTCAGCATCATCAGCAGCGTCAGGCAGTTCGGGATCCGCCGTTCGCGCAAGTCCACCGCCGCCGCCCAGGTCAGCAGCACAAGGAGGGGCGCGTAATGAATAACGCTGTGCATCATGGTTACATCGAGTTCCCCACCGACGTCCACGAGCCGAGTACCTTGGTCCCAACCGCCGTAATCGCCGCGATGGCCACGACGACGATCAGTCCCGCGATCAACGCGTACTCCAGCACTTCACCCCCACGCTCGTCGGCCGCGAGCAACCGGACTATATTTCGAACGTTCATTGTAATTCTCCTTCTTGCCCGACAGTGATTCGGTGCTCAACCCGCCCCGGCGTTATCATCGGCCTCGTTACACCCCCCCTTAACCCCATCGTGGACGCGATCCCGCGCTGCCAGGAATTCTAACGGCGCACACTTTGCTTATCGGACCCCCGGGTACCACGTGGCTACACTTATCGGGTCAAGGGAACTTCATGGCGCGTTTGGAAATCGCAGGCAAAGGCTCGAAATTCATCGTCCTGGCTTCGACGTGCATCATCATTGCCGGCATCTATCTGAGCCGGGAGGTGCTCATTCCCCTTGCGTTGGCGGTTTTGATCAGCTTCTTGTTGACCCCGGCGGTTGTCTGGCTTGAGCGGATGAAGTTGTCCCGGACGATCTCCGTCCTGATCGTCGTGGGGCTTGCCTTATTTCTACTGCTGACCTTTGGGTGGGTCGTTGGCCGACAGTTTGCCTCTGTTCTGGATCAACTGCCCAGTTATCAGGGCGAGCTTCGAACGAAAGTTGAAAAGCTCCGAAGCCATGGTGGATTCTTCAAGAGGCTTCAGAAGGAAGCGACAAGCATCAGCGACGCCGCCCAAGGCGGGACCACCCAACCCTCCCGCCAGCCCGCATTAGCGCCCGGCGTAACAGAAGGCGCTTCGCGGGGAGAGACGGGACTCTTTGCCGCGCGCGGCGCTGCCCCACCCGCCACGCAGCCCACCACCGAGCATCCGATCCCCGTTCGAATCATTCAGGAATCGACGCCCGTCGAATTGGTCGGCCAATATGCCAGCACCTTGCTCAATCCCCTGGCCAACGCGGGCCTCGTGCTGATCCTGGTCATATTCATGTTGCTGCAACGCGAAGACCTGCGCGACCGGACGATCCGGCTGGTGGGCCATGGCCAGCTCAACCTCACAACGCAAGCACTGGACGATACCGGCTCGCGCATCAGCCGGTACCTCGGCGCACTTGCCATCGTCAACGCGGCTTATGGCATCGCAGTGGCGCTGGGCCTTTGGGCCGTCGGACGTTTCTTTGGACATGGAACGCCATTCCCCAACGTTCTGGTATGGGGCCTGCTCGTGGCGATGCTTCGGTTCGTGCCCTACGTGGGGATCTGGATCGGGGCGGCGGTTCCTTTGATGTTGTCGTTCGCGCTGTTCCCCAGCAGTGCGGCGTTTTTCGCAACACTCTCACTTTTCGTCGCCCTCGAAATCGTCGTAAGCCAGTTCGTCGAACCCTTCTGGTATGGCGCCTCCACCGGCATGTCGGCGCTGGCCGTATTGATGGCGGCTGTGTTCTGGACCTGGCTTTGGGGGCCCGTCGGGCTGCTGCTTTCAACACCACTGACAACCTGCATGGTGGTGCTCGGCAAATATGTGCCGCAACTGCATTTTCTGGACATCCTCCTCGGCGATGAGCCGGTGCTGCCCCCACACGTGCGCGTGTATCAACGGCTGATTGCTTCAGATGAGGAAGAAGCTTCGGAATTGGCACACTCCATTCGCGAAGAAAAGTCGCTCGAAGCAACCTATGACGAGGTGCTGATTCCCGCGCTGGCCTTAGCCGAGCTGGATCACCATCGCGGCACGCTTGATAAGGAACGCCTCGAATTCATTCAACAAAGCGTTCGCGACATCGTGGAAGAACTCGGTGATGAAGAAGTCGCCGAGCGCGAGGCCAAAGCCAAAAAGGAGGAAAAGAAAGAAGAGAAAGAAGAAAAAGAGGCCGCTAAAACTGGCATAGCCCCACCGCCCAAATCCAAGCACCTGACGCTTCCCAAAGACTGTGTGGTCAACGTGCTGCTGCTGCCCGCTCGAGGCGATTCCGATGAGATCGTCGCCCTGATGCTCAATCAACTCCTGGAATTCCGCGGCTACTGCACCGAAACCGTAGCCGCCGGCTCGCTGGCCTCTGAAATGGTCAATCTGATCTCAACAAAAAAGGCCGACATCGTCGCCGTTTCAGCCATGCCCCCCGCCGCCATCGCCCACGCCCGCTACCTCTGCAAACGCGTCCACGCCAAATTCCCCGAGATGCTGATGACCGTCGGCCTCTGGACCGCCAAAGGCGATCTCCGCAAGCCCCGAAAACGCATCGCCTGCGCCGAAAATGTCCCCGTCGTTCCCTCCCTCGCCCAGATGCAACACGAAATCGATCAGATCGCCCAACCCATCATCGTCCGCGGGCCGGCAACGGAAGTGATCACGCCAGTATGAAGTGCGAACGGGACACGCGCCGTTTACCGTCAAGTTCACACGTTCCCGATCTCACCTTGACGCGAGCGCTGCCGAAGGTGCGGACAGCTAACGCGCATGGCCGCTCGGAGTGGGCGCGCCCCAGTGATCGCCCGCATACTCACCGGGATTGATCGGATCTTCACCGAAGGCGCCGTTTCCGCCTGCGTAGGGATTCGATGCTGCCGGCGAATCCAGTGAGTCGGCGGTCGACGCACACCCGACAAGGAGCGATGCGCCAAAACCCAATGTAGACAGCACGATGAAGTAAGCCAGCCGTTTCATGGGACCTCCGCGCTAAGTGACAACGCCCGTGAATTGACGAGCATCACACAACACGCGATTCACGCTCTCTTAACACTGGCATCATCAGATCCTTAATGTATCGTGCCGCGCGGCTCGACGTTCGAACCAGTGAATTCTTTTCTCACTAGCGCGCTGCGTGGGACAATAGACTCCCGTGGGAAGGCATCATTGAAACACGAAGTGAGCCTGGGCGATGCGTTCTATGCCGGCGGGCATTTCGCCGAGGCGCGCCGCTGTTATGAGCGGGCGCTCCTGGCCGAACCCGCCAGTGGCGCGATTCATTTCAAGCTTGCTACCTGCTACTGGGGAGAGGGGAATCGGGATGGGGCGCATCGGGCATTGCAGGCGGCGGCGGGGTTGGAGCCAAGGCTCGCCTGCGCGCATGAGTGGCTGGGGCAGTGGTATCTACAGGAAGGGATGGGCGAAGCGGCGATGCGGCATAGCTCAGCCGCGATGAAATTGGCGCCGGGCGATGCCGGTACGATCGCATCACACGTGTTCGTGCTGGAAGCCGCGGGGGAGTTGAAGACGGCCTGGGGGTTGCTCAACAAGCTCTTATTGGCCGGTTACACTCCCGCACGGGTGGCGATGTTGTATGGACGCCTTGCCCCGCGGAACGGGAGATGCGACGAGGCCCTGAAACTCGTGAAGAAGTTGCTGCGTGAGGGTGGGACGCCGCGTGATCGAACGAGTTTGCATTTTGTGGCGACGGATCTCTTGGACAGGATGGGGCGCTATGCAGAAGCCTTTGAACATGCCGATCGGGCCAATGCGCTATCGCGATCGGCGTGGGATCCGTTGCGGCATGCGAGGGACGTGGATCAGCTGATCAATTATTTCACCGCTCAGCGGATGCGAACGCTCGCACGAGCAACTTATTTGAGTGAACAGCCGGTGTTTATCGTCGGAATGCCGCGATCGGGGACGTCGTTGGTGGAGCAGATCATCGCATCGCATCCAGAGGCATATGGCGCGGGAGAGCTGGATTTTGTGCAGCGCATCCGCCTGGGGGCGATTCGGATGGCAGGCGCGACCGAGGAGGCGTTTCCCCAGTGCCTGGACCGGCTGTCAGTCGATCAATTAAACGGATTGGCCCAGGTTTACCTTGGACCCCTTAAAGCGATGGCGAGCCAGGCCGTTCGAATCACCGATAAGATGCCGTTGAATTTCATGCACCTTGGACTGATCGCGATGCTGTTTCCGCAGGCGCGCATCATTCATTGTTCCAGGCACCCGATGGATACGTGCTTGTCTTGTTACATGACGCATTTCACCGCTGGGCATCCGTTCACCACTGATTTGCATCATCTGGCGGCGTTTTATCAAGCCTATCGCCGGTTGATGAACCACTGGCGGGAAGCGCTGCCCTTGCCGATCATGGACCTTTCTTACGAGAAGCTGGTCACCGATCCGACTCGGCAGGTCGCGCAAGTGATGGAATTTGTTGGGTTGCCATGGAATCCAATGTGTCTACGGTTTTACGAGACACGGAGATTTGTCACGACCGCCAGCGTCGAGCAGGTTCGCTTGCCGGTGTATACGTCCTCGGTCGGCCGCTGGCGGAACTACAAACGCCAACTGCTGCCTTTAGAAACGACAATCCCGCAAAATTGATCCAATGTACATCGGGGAACAACCAATAGATGCCACGGCACGCTCTTCTTGCGTCGCCCGCGATGTGGGTAATTTTTTTACACGGTTTGGGGCGCCGCTAGGCTGTGGGTCGCACATCGGCAGCCGCGTGTAATTTGCGATACGCGCCATTCGCGCGACGCCGCGGCGCCTTATCTCTGAATCGACGAGGTGTCTCATGCGATGCGTCTCGATTATCGGTGCCCTGGTCTTGGGGATGACGGGGGCAATTTGCTCGACAGGATCGGCGGCGGACAATTCCGCGACCGCTGCCGCGGGCAAGCAAGTTCATTCCGCGGCGACGGCGGCTGATGCAGCGCGGATGGACCTGAACAAAATCCGCGCCAGAATCAGGATCCAGCTTGCCGTGCAGCCACAGTGGTCAGCGACGATGAAGGAGCTCCACGATGCGCAGACCGCCTTCGAGGAGGCCCGGCATGCAGCCATGGCCGCTTTGGTCAAAGACCCCAACTACCAGCATCTCGTAAGCTCCCGAGATCAAACTCAGGCGACGCTTTCCACCGCAGCTAACGCCGCAAACCAGGACGACACGCAAATCCAAAAGGCGGGCGATCTGATGGTGCAGCAGGGGTTCGAAATCAAGCGCCTCGAGAACCAGGCGCTGGCCAACGATGATCGTTACCAGCAAACCAAGGCACGGCTCGATGTTGCCCGGAAAAAGGCGGACGATCTCGATCTAGAAGCCGCACGGGCAATGACCACTGATCCCGCGTATGAACCTGCAATGCAGCGACTTAATACCGCCGAGCAACAGCTCCAATCGGCCCGACAGCAATTGGCCCAGGCGGCTCAGGCCGATCGACAGCAGCGCGCCGACAAGCTGCGCGCCGATGCGCAACAGGCCGGGTCCGGCTATTAGTAACCGGCGGCGCGACGCGAGCCCGCAGCCATGAAGGAGTTGATGATGAACGAGAGTTATGTAACCAGATCGCTTCGGTATGGCGCGGCCGCCGCCGCCGTAATCGGGGCATTCGTGCTGACCGATGTCTTCCGGAGGGTTGGTAATCCAGGCTCGTTTCCGCTGTTCATCGCCGCCGTATTGTTGAGCGCTTGGTACGGTGGCTTTGGCCCGGGCGCTTTCGCCATGGTCCTTTCCGGCATCGCCGGAGTGAAGCTTCTGGAGATGCGCCCGGGCGGAACCGATCCTGCCCTGCCTCTTGCCATCTTCACCTCAGTGTCAATCCTGGCAGTTGTGCTGGGTAGTGTGGCACGGCGTGCGACGCTGGCGACGGGATCGTCCCTTGTGCCGGCCGAACGCGATAATGTCCCGGCCAAAGCATCAGCGGCGCTCAGCGAACAATTGCGTTGGCCCAACGACCCACTGCTCATTCTCGTGCAAATGCTGCGGGGCAAACCATTTCTGCCCTCAATCGCTCGCGCGGAACGGCGGGAGTTCCGCAAAAAGGCAGACGTCGAAGCCCATCTTTTGGATGACGTCTCCAACTCGGGAACTGTCAATACGGAAACGCCCTTCTTCGGAAAATATCCCGTCAACTTGCACGAATCGCTGCAAGAAGCCGCGCAAGCCTGTGAGCCGGAACTCATGAACAAGCAGATCGAACTCGACGTGCATTTCGCGGCGAGCAATTCTCACGTGCTCGCCGACGCCAATCGCCTCGAGCAATTGTTCAGGAACCTTATCCACAGTGCGACGCAATTCGTTCCCGTTGGCGGATCAATCAGCGTGCGCACCAGCAATGCGCCCGATGAGCGCGTTCGCGTGGACGTTGGTGGAAGACGCATGTCGCGCGACACCGCCCGGCTGACGGCGGGTACAGCATTGCCTGCCGTCGATCAACGCCTACAATTTTCCGCTCGCTCCGACGGACTTGATTCTGAACCGTCGCCTTTCGATGGGCTTCAGGAAGGACATGACGACATATTTTCGGCCTTTGCCATGGAGCAGAAAATTGGAGCAATGTTCAGTGTTTCGCTTCCGGCCCACCGAGTCGCAGAAAAGAAAAGATACATCGGGCGAAAACATACGTAGATGCGGTTCCCAAGCCCGTGGCTCGGCAACGTAAACCAAAATCGGCCAGGATCAGTGGCGAAAGGCCCTAAAATCCCTTAAATTATTTGCTCAAATCCGTCAAACCTATTGGTCCGGTACGTGACATATAATGTAGGGGCACGAATTATTCCGAGAAAGCTCCTGCTCTCGGAAAGGCGGTCGGATATGTATCACCTCAAACCCTTCCTGCTGATGAATTTGCTATCGTTGGGCTTGGCCGGCAATGTTGTTGCCTCTGAACCCCCGGTAATCGTCGACGGCAGCGTACTCGTTCTCCCCTTCTCCACCCCGCAGGGCTCGCTGGATGCTTGGATTGGAAAGGCGATGCGACAGGACTTGGAAGCGGACTTGATGCGGGGCACTCATGCGCGACTCCTATCGCCGTCCGACGTTCAAGCCGCCTCGGACTCGGCTGAGGCCCTGGCCTTGGCCCGAAGCGCGGGGGCGTCGATTGTCGTCTTCGGCCAGGCGCAGTCCAATAACACTGAGGTAAGATTGACCGGACAGGTTCTTGATGTCACCACGGCCCGCCCATTCGGATCTTTGAAGGCGACGGGCAACAAGGCCGACCTCTTCCATCTTGAAGACGCGATCGCGGGCCAGACCCTGGCGTTGCTTCCACGTCAACTGCTCAATGAACAAGCGATCAATTCGCTGTCCCAGCCCGCTTCGTCCTCGCCACCGGCGGCGGCATCTCCTCCCGCATCTCCCCAAACGAATATCATCGACCTGGGTGCCGCAACCACCTACGCCCCGCCCGCCCCAACTTCGTCCTACGGCTATGCGCCGCCCGCCCCGCCTTCATCCTACGACTATCCGCCGCCCCCAGCGCCTGACGTCTATTCTTCCTATGCACCGCCGGCCCCAGTCTATACCTACGACTATGGCTATCCCCTGCCAGCCTATACGTATCCCAGCCCGCTGTGCGACCCGTTCCCGCTCTACGGTTATGGCGGCATCGGGTTCATCGGCGGCTTCGGTGGCTTTGGTGGCTTCGGCGGATTTGACCACCACGAGGGAGACCGCGGACGCGGCTTTGAGCGGGGGCACGAGGGAGACCGCGGAAGCGGCTTCGGGCGCGGACATAATGATCGACCCGGCGCCGGACCCGTTGGCGGCCGAATTCCAGCGAACGGCGGCGCTGTCCCGCGAATGCGCGGCTCTACCTTTGGCGGCGGTTTCCGCGCCCAGGGTGGATTCCGATCCCCCGCCGCCAGCCGCGGTTTTGCCGGTGGCGCAATGCGGTCGGCTCCTCATATCTCCAACTTCTCGGGCGGTGGCTTTCACGGTGGTGGTTTCCAAGGCGGTGGATCCCACGGTGGCGGTGGGTTCCAAGGCGGTGGGTTCCATGGAAGTTCCGGCGGCGGCGGAGCACGGGGCGGCGGACACCGGTGATCGAGTTATATCGAGCGTTTTTCACCTCAAGGCATTGTGCCGGAATGGTCGGCGATGGGATATTCGACGCTTCCAACGAAAGGACCGGTCATGACTGGACGCCGCGTTCGAACTGTCGTGTCTTGTGTAGTTGCGTGCATCGCCCTCCCGCTTGTCTGGCTATCTGCCGCGCCGCAGACCCTTCCGGCGACTGCCGCCGCTGCTGAGAAATCCGTCGGTCAAATCGCACAGGAGCGCTTTGATCTCGCCAGCCGCGGCCGCGACATCGAGGTGGAACGTTACAACCGCGGGCTCGGCACCGACGAAAGAGTTGCCCAATGGCTCCGGCGGCGAGCGCTGGCGGCGATTGATCTGCCCGACGCGGCCAAGCGGGGAGAAATCCTGCGGGATTACGTCCAGCAGATGAAGAAACATATCGGCCAGATGCAGCGATCGATCCAGGCGGGAACGGCCAACGAGGAAGATCTGTTAAATGCGCAGGACCGCGAACTTGAAGCAGAGCTGTGGCTTGTCAGGACAGCGCAAGCGAACCATTAACCAGTTCCCATCCAATTGCGTCCCCGAAGGATAGATGACCGGGAGTCGGTCGTATGCGCCGTCTGAACCCCTGCATGTCGGAGGCTCACGTGAGACATCTCTTTAGCACGGTTGCTCTGTTCTCGGTGATCTTCATCGCTGCGCGACCCGCAACTTTGCGCGCGCAAGGCGCGGCCGCCGACCTGTCGACTCCGAAGAGCGCCGCCAAGTCTTTTTATACGGCCATGCTCGGCGGTGATTTGGCCGGAGTCAAAGCCGATGCAATCGGCACTGTCGAGGATTTCAAGCCATTCGAGGCGGTGGCGGGGTTGGTTAATGCCGCACGACGCCTTCAGGCGGCGGTCGATCACCGGTTTGGAAAGGAGGAGGGGAGCAAGCTTCACTTCGGGCCGTCTCCCACGGCGGAGGAATTTGCTCGCCAAATCGATACTTTGGAAGAGCGCATCGATGGCGATACGGCCAGAGTCTGCAAAAAAGATGAGCCCGCAGATGGCGGTATGCAACTTCAAAGAACGCGAGGTGTCTGGCGGGTTAAATTGCATCAATGGGTTGCCGGATTCAGTGAAGGAGCGAAATTCCTTCCGAATCTGGCGGAGGCATTGAACAATATGGCGATCGAGGTCGAGCGGGGCAAATACGCCACGGCCGAAGAGATGGCGAGCCAACTTCAACAGCGTGTGAATGCGGTGCATCAACCCGATGCGTACGGACCAAATCGCCCGACCACCCGACCCGAGAAAACGCCCCAGGCCGCCGCCGCGGGTGATCCCGAGGCCATGGGCCGGCTTGGGTACCTCTACTCCACCGGAACAGGCGGCCTTAAGCAGGATGATGCCGAGGCGATCAAATGGTTTCGCAAAGCCGCCGAGAAAGGCGATGCCTACGGAATGTCGCAACTCGGCGTCGCCTACGAGCACGGCGTGGGCGGACTTAAGAAAGACCCCGTCCAGTCCCTTTCGTGGTATCGCAAGGCCGCCCAAGCCGGTGATGACAGCTCCATGTCCAGGCTCGGGCTCATTTACCTCAACGGCGATGCCGGCATCCCCTCGGACGAAACTAAAGCTCTCCAGTGGTTCCGTATGGGAAGCTTCCTCGGGAACGCCAATTCGATGGAAGGCCTCGGCTACATGTACCTGCGGGGTCTTGGTGGCGTGCCCGCCAGCGGTGCCGAAGCCGCCAAGTGGTATCGCAAGGCAGCCGAACTTGGCGACGGCTCGGCAATGTTCAATCTCGGTGTCCTCTATGAGAACGGCGACGATGTAAAAAAAGACGAGGCCGAGGCGGTGAGATGGTATCGGAAGGGCGCCCAAGCCGGGGACGGCGATGCGATGGGAAAACTCGGAACGGCTTATGCCAACGGCATCGGCGGCCTTCTAAAAGATGACATAGAAGCGGTGAATTGGTTGCACAAGGGGATCGACGCCGGAAGCGGGCTGTCCATGACCTGGATGGGATCAGCTTACCTCGACGGCACCCTCGGATTGCCCCACGACACCAACGAAGCCCTCAAATGGTTTCGTAAAGCGGCGGACATGTCCTGCGGCCTTGCGATGGCCTATCTTGGATCTATGTCTCGTGACGGACGAGGCGCCGTCAAAGACGATGTGGATGCGGCCAAGTGGTATCGTAAAGGCGCCGATGCGGGGGATCCAACCGCTATGGCAAATATCGGATTCATGTATTGCCAGGGCCTGGGAGGACTATCCAGGGACGACGCGGAAGCTATGAAATGGCTTCGCAAGGCTGCATCCCTGAAAGAACCCTGGGCGACGAACTATCTCGGCATCATGTATCAAAGTGGACGAGGCGGTCTGCCCACGGATCAGGCGCAGGCCGAAAAGCTTTTTCGGACGGCCGCCGAACTGGGTTTTAACGGATCGGTCGAGGCCAGTCGCTGAAAAGCTGAGGGAGATACAAGAGCATGCAATTCAAGTAGTTCCTTTGGGAGAAATCATCTACACTCGTCGGCCTCACCTGTCACGACGACGAGAACGGGAGTATGGATGACGGCTCGCGGCAATACATCCAAGTCCGATGGCCCCGTGGATGAGGGAAGAACTCCAAAGCCGCCGCTGAACAACTCCGATCATTTAGCAAACGAGCGAACTTTTCTCGCCTGGATCAGGACAAGCATTTCGGTTGTCGGCTTGGGATTTGTCGTGGCGAAGTTCAGTGTCTGGCTTAGAGAACTCGCGGCGCGTTTGGGGGGAACGGCTCCAGGTCATCACTCCGGCCTTTCGTTACCGCTGGGGGTGGGAATGATGGCCGCTGGAGGAATTCTCGCCCTGATGGCCTCTTGGCGATATCGACGCGTGCAACGGGCGATCGAATGCGGCCAGTCAGCGGCAGACGCACATACCATTGCGATAGTCACTGTCATGGTGGTCGGCATCGCCGCCGCGCTAGTGATCTACATGATCGAATCGCGGGGATGAATGCATCTCGCTCCCTAACCCCCTCTGAAGGCTGTTAAGGTGACAAGGTGACAAAAGCTGTTAAGGTGACAAAAGCTGTTAAGGTGACAAAAGCTGTTAAGGAAAGCTGTTAAGGTGACATCCACCGTTTTCAATTTTTAACTGACATACCCGGACCTCGCTGGACTGGACGATCCGCCGGGAACTGCTCGCATTCTGTACCAGGCCGGCTGACGAGTGGGGCGATTTCAGTCGGGAATGGGGTGCATGCCCCGCGCGCTGCTCATTTTTCGCCAGCGCCATAAGCCTGTGCGAACAATCGCTTTAGCCGGGGTGCAAAAAAACCATCATGCCGAACTGAAGGTTCGCGTCACCTTTATTTCATCCTCGATCGTTCCCCAGGCTACACGCCAAAATGGCTGGGCGCTAGACGCGGAGTTGAGACGCTCTAGATATTCGTAACGCTTTCGCCTCCTAAGGCGTCCGAGAGGTCGTTGGCCCTGTGCAGGAAGAAAATGTCCTGACCATTGCCGCCCAACGCCGTGTCCGGCGCGCCGTCGTCGAAGACGGTGATTGCGGAGAAGATCGACGTGCCGCCGGTCGCCAGCGCGACGCGGTTCGCGTTGGAGTTGCCGTCGTAGATCGTGCTGCCGGTGA
Organism: Tepidisphaeraceae bacterium; assembly: GCA_036794395.1. Lineage (GTDB taxonomy): Bacteria > Planctomycetota > Phycisphaerae > Tepidisphaerales > Tepidisphaeraceae > DASXMX01. The sequence goes on from DAIRGS010000059.1 coordinate 23,607, forward strand.
CGAGCACGTCTTTGCCGTTGCCGCCGACGAGATAATCCGATCCGCGTCCGCCGACGAGGATGTCCTTGCCGTTGCCCGCGTAGAGCGAATCATTGCCGTCGCCTCCGATCAGGAAGCTGTCGCCGTTACCCGAGCGGATAGTGTCGTTCCCGTTACCGCCATACAGGTAGGCAGAGACGTGCGGCACCGTGACGTTGATCAGGTCGTCGCCGGACTGTCCAAAGACGATGAGATGTCCGGTCGGAGCGAAGATGCCTTGGCTGGCGCCGTTGATGAAGACCTGCATGCGTGAAGAGCCGGTGTAGGGGACGACCTGGATGTTGTCCGGACCCGCGGTGGCGCTGACAAAGAGGGCCTGCCGGGTGCGGTCGCAGGGGTCCTGGGCCAGGGCGGCGCCGAATCGCACCAGGGCAACGTCGTTGTCCCGACCGTCACCCTCGCTGTCATAGGTGTAGTCGATCGTGAACTGCCGGGTGCCGAGCGTGAGCAGTGCACCCTGGGGAAGGCCCAGGAAGTTCCCGGTGACGGTGCCTGCACCGGGATTATCGATGATCACGATCGCGTCACCCGGGATCGTACTGACGGTGACGTTGGCCGCGAGGGTCGGATTGTTCAGGACGACGTCGCCGCTGACGACGAGCTGGTCGTATTGGCTACCTGGGATTTCGCCGTTAACGTCGACGGTGTAGGTCGAGGCGGCGTTGAGCGTAAGAACGCCGGTGTTGATGATCGCCGTGTGACCAGCGCCCACGCCCGGCGCGACCGTTCCGCCGGCGTTGGAGGTCACAGGTCCCAGGATGCTCCCACTGCCCGCCAGAGTCGCTCCAGTACCCACGACGACGGCTGGAGAAATGGCTCCGGTGGAGTTGTACGTCCCGTCGGAAAGCCCGACGGTTTCCACGTTCTGATAGTTGACCGGCTGGAGCGAGGCGCTGGTGAACTTGTTGCCGGTGAACGTGTACGCCAGTCCCTGGCCATTGAAGTTCAACGCGTCGCCGGCGGGTGTGACATGAATGCCGCCTTCGATATTGATCGTGGCATCGCCGCTGGCGCTGATGTTAAACGTGTCATCGCCATCCTGGCCGTTGAGGGTCAGGCTCGTCAGGCCGGCGGGCGTCGTGATCTTGCCGAGGGTGAATGTGTCGGCGCCGCCGAGGCCGTTGATAGTCACGTTGGTCTTGTTGGCAATGTTCTGAAGTTCGAACGCGCCGTTCCCGCTGGCGATCTGCATCGTTGCGGCGCCGTTGGCGAGCGGCCCGTCAACGATTTGGATCTGGTCGTCGCCGCCGGTGGCGTTGAAGGCGTAGTCGGTCGCGGCGACCGTGTCGTCGAGGGGCGTGAGGTTGCTGTAGGTGATGGTGCTGCCATCAAACGTCACGGATCCGGCTCCGGGGTCAGTTGCGCTGGAGATCTCCTGCGACGTGCTCCCGTTTTTGAGGACGAGTCGGTCGCCGCCACCGCCGCCATCGTACGTTAATCCACCGGGGACGGGATTGCCCGCGCCGAAATCGATCGTCAACGTATCGGCCCCGCTGCCACCCTGGACGTTCGTGGATGTGACAAGCCCGCCGGGGATGACCTGGGTCTGGCCGTTGAGCGTGACTTGCGTGCTGCCGTCAGGCATCCTCGTTATTACAATGTCGTCGTCCCACAACGTGCCAGTGACCTGGAGGATACCATTGGCGACCGACGCGAAGCTAAACACGTTCATTACCTGGCTGAACTCCGACGTCGTGTACCTGGGTGGAGTGAGCTGATTCACGACCTGCACCCTGGTCGCCGTAGCGGTGATGTAGTGATAATTATCCGGAGGAGCGGGTACTTGCGCGGTAAATGTCACATTGCCCTGGGCGTCGGCGGTGACGGTCGATGTCCCGAGGTAATGCTCGCCCTGGCCGTATCGCGTCTGATCAGGCAAGAGGCTGGCGAAGTACTCGATGACATAATTACCGGGTCGGCTGTGCAACTCGGCCGTTAGCGTGAGCATGCCGTCATTGATAAAGCCTGTGTCCAACACCGGAAAATTCTGTAACCCATCCAGATCCGGAGAGTCGTTGGGCGTCGGCCCCGGGTCCTCGGGCTGGTTGAATGATGGTCCCTGCTCAAGGTCGATTCCAAAGTGATTTTCGGCAATCGAGTTTCGGGTGATTCGATTGCCCACAATGCTCGCAGAGTTGCCCCCCTTCCAAAGCTCAATGCCCGCCTTGTGATTAAAGAAGATCGTGTTCGAGTCGATCACGTTGTCGTCGATCTGGTGGATCGCAATGCCACTCAGCCCGTTGGGCAGGTAATCATAGCGCGGGGCAAATCCCACGCCGATCGAATTGCCTTGCACGGTGTTCTTAAAGCCGCCGTTGTCGTGGTCGCCAGGGACGAACTCGATCCCGTAGGTGCCATTGCCGCCAATGATGTTGCCGTTATTCAGGTCACCGATGACATTGTTGTGGCCAACACACAGGATTCCACGCTGGCCGTTGCCAACCGGCTGTACGATGCCGAAGCTGTCTGCGGAGGCGCTTACGCCGATCCGGTTCTGATAGAGCGCAATGTTCGTTGAGTCCTCGTCGATGTAGACACCGTCGCTGGTGTTGCCAGAGATGGTGCACGCGATGACATCTGCCCCGGAAACATTGAAAAAGCCGATTCCGACGCCGTTACCCCTGGCGTGGCCCCCGCTTATATCGGTCCCAATGTACGAATTGTTGACCTCTGCCAGGCTCGTATCCCTAAACAGCACGCCTGCCCCGTCGAAATGCTGGATATTGAACCCTGAGAAGAACGCGTCGGCGTCGATGCCGCTGGACTGCAACCCGACCGCATTGACGCCGGCCAGAGAGCCGTCGAGGATCACTCCGGGCGTCCCGTCCGGCAGCGAGCCATCGACCACCACCGCGCTCGTGATCGCCGGCAAGGAAGACAGTGGCTTGATGACGCTCAGCGGCGGCAAATCGAACTTGATCCGATCGGTGTTCGAGTCACTGTTGGCATTGAGGATTGCCTGCCGGAGGGAACCGTCGCCGGAGTCGTTCCTATTGGTGACCCATTGTGTCGCCGTCTTTAGCGCCGCGTAGATCGTGATCGTAAAGTCACGCACTGCCGGCGCCTTGACGCCCGACAGATCAGTCTGGGCGGCGTGAAATGCAAGGTTGCTGAAATTGAAGGTGCTGCCGGCATCCAGGACCCCCGGCCCGGATGGGTTAACATTTGAGCCTCTGTAGAGAACGAGTTCCTGTTCCGGAGAGTTGACGGGAGCCTTGCCGCCGAACGTATCAAAGGTAAAAGCGGGAGGGTCAATTTCGGGATGAAAGTGCGCCTGCACCGGGTGGTACGTCGGGTCCAAACCAAGCTGGTTGTCAACAATCTTGTACTCAATGGCGGTAATCGAATTTCCGCTGACGCTATTGTTCTGAATATGGCCAGCCAGATTAAAGCGCAGCCCAAAACCATTGGTCGAACCAGCTGAATCACCGACCGGCGCATTGTCCGCGTGGAAGTGAAGCGTAACTGAGGGATGGGTGTCGGTGAATGCGGCGTCCGACAACGTCAGCACATCATACGGGGTCGCCGAGGCGTCGTAACTGACCACGCCGCTCGATGTCGTGACCGTGTAGAACTGCAGCGCATCGAGGAAAATGCGCCCTTCGAGTAACTCAACCCGAAACGGACGGAACTCCGACTTGGTGTTTCGACGTTTGGAACCGACGGCGCGAGACATGGGCTCCTCCTTCCGGTTGACTTGACCCGATATGAGCGAGCTTACAGGCCCGAGGAACACGCGGCCCCATCCGCTCGGAGGATGGACTATAAGCGTGTAGCGATCGTAGTCAATAGAAACTTGCGGCAGCGGCGAACTAATTCAGCGAGACGCTTCCCCTGGTACCACCCGCGATACATCGTCCAGTCCCACGTGAACGGCGCGCCGTACTCACACAGAAATCGAAGAAAAGGGAAGCTGTTAAGGTGTGGAGTCGAGACGTGGCGCGGTGGCGCGAAGCGCTCCGT
>DAIRGS010000060.1:0-27497 GCA_036794395.1 Tepidisphaeraceae bacterium
TGAGGGCGGCGACGGTGACGGCGGTGAGGGCTTCCATTTCGACGCCGGTCTTGGCGGTGATGCGGGCGATGGCTTTGATGTGAAGCCGGACGGGTTCGGCGTGATCGGGCTCGAGTTCGGGGACCTCGAAGTGGACTTCTACGCTCTCGATTGGCAGGGGGTGGCAGAGGGGGATCAAATCGCCGCAGCGCTTGGCGGCCAGGATTCCGGCGATGCGGGCGGTGTTCAGAACTTCGCCCTTGGGAACTTCATCCTCGGCAATTGCCCGGAGCGTGGCGGGTTGGAGAGAGATGTATCCCTCGGCGACGGCCTCGCGAGCCGTGACGGGCTTAGCGCCTACATCGACCATGCGGGCATTGCCCTGGGAATCGAGATGGGTGAGGGTTTCGTTAGACATATTCGTTTTGGGAGTGCGAGGCTCCTGCCGAGCGGGTTGCCGCGCGACAAATGGCTCGGCGGGAGCCTCGCACTCCCACTTCCAGTTACGCCCAGCCTTTTCTCAAATCCGCAATCTGCTTCACCTGTGTCAGCAGTCCCTCGACCTCCGCTAGATTCAATACAGTCGCGGCGTCGCTCTTGGCGCTTTTGGGGTCGGGGTGGCATTCCAGGAAGAGGCCATCGACTCCAGCCGCGACTGCGGCTCGGGCCAGCATGGGGGAGTATTGCGGATTTCCGCCCGACGTATTCCCTAAGCCGGCCGGCTGCTGAGTCGAGTGGGTGATGTCGAAAACCACCGGGCAGCCAAATTGTTTCATCACAGGGATGGCGGTGAAATCATTCACCAGGCGGTTGTAGCCGAAGAAGGTGCCGCGTTCGGTCAGGAAGACTGTTTTCCCGCCGGCGCTTTTCACTTTTTCAACGGCGTTACCCATTTCCTGTGGGGCCATGAATTGGCCCTTCTTGATATTCACGGCCCGGCCCGAGTGCCCGCAAGCAATCAGCAGGTCGGTTTGGCGGGCGAGGAACGCCGGAACCTGGAGAATGTCGACAACCTTGGCGGCGATGGGCACCTGGCTAGGCTCATGAACGTCGGTCAGCACCTGCACGCCCAATTCTTCTTTGATCCGCTTCAGGACCACCAGCCCGTCGGCCAGGCCCGGCCCGCGGAAGCTGGCGTTGCTGGAGCGGTTGGCTTTATCGAAGCTGGCTTTGAAGATGTAGGTCATCCCCAGCTTGTCGCACACGCCTTTGACGTGCCGGGCAATGCTCATGCACAGATCCGAAGATTCAATTACGCAAGGCCCGGCGATGATGAAGAGCGGTGAATTCATGGGGAATTAAGGGACGATAAAGGGCAGACGTATCGGAAGCAAGTCGATATTGACGGGCGTGACCCCGCCCGGATCCCCGTCGATCTCCACTCGAATCGACGATGAGCTGGTCACCTCCACATGCTTTCCTTTTCGATAGACCGAGCCTTCGATGTATGGATGTTCTCCTGTCGCGGCTGTCAGAAACAAGTGAATCAACTTTTCCCGCGACTCACACTGCACGGCACAGACATCTAGCAACCCGTCATTCGGTCGGGCATCGACTAGAATCGGGAATCCAGTACCGTACTGAGCCAGGTTGCCGATGAAGGCAAATCCGCATTGTTCCGCGAAAATTTCCTGGCCATCCACCTTCACCGCCAAAGGGGCCGGCTCATACTCCAACAAAGCCAGCGCCGAGGGGAGCATATAGCTCCAGAAGCTGATCGGCCCGCGCCGCAGCCGGTCCAGATGGTAAACGACCTGAGCATCAAACCCGACACCGACCACCTGGATAAACAACTTTCCATTGGCGCGTCCCGCATCGAGTAACCGAGGCTGGGGATCGCGCAGGGCGTTGGCGACTCGATCCGGCAAATCGTCCTTCCCGAAGCGGATCCCGAGGTATTTGCCCATCATATTGGCGGTGCCGAGCGGGATTGGCAGAAGTGGTGGGAGCACATCGGCGGCCAAAAGCCGCTCGATCGCGGCTCGGAGGGTGCCATCTCCGCCAATTACAATTGCCGTCCGCGCAGGGGCGGTCAGGCGCTCCGTAGGGATGTCGGCGGCAAGTTCCCAGAAGGTATCGACGACGTAGTTGTCGCCGTGAAGGCGGTTTTCGAGCTGATGTGCGATCATCTGGCCCCGGCCGCGTCCGGCGATGGGGTTTACAAAAATCATCACGCGACCTGCATTTTCGGTGGATGTTAAGCTCGATTGCATGGGGTGGTGGTCCCGCGGCTGGGTTGACACAGTGGTTATGGTGGCTTATCAATAGTCGTTCCTGCGCCAAATGCTATCCACAGTCGATGAGGTGGGTAGGGGCGTATGTTCCGACGTGAGACCAATCCCCTATGAGCGAAGCGACAGTTGCCTCCATCAATGAACGTGCCGCCGAGGAATTTTTCCGCCGCGGCCATGAAGCTGAAACCACGGGCTCCCATGAAAAGGCCGCCGAGTATTATGAGCGGGCGTTAAACGAAAACCCCGATCATGAGCGCGCCTGTTTCAATCTAGCAGTGCTATACGATCGTCGCGGCGAAGACGCCAAGGCGATCGAGCTGTATGAGCGCGTCACAACCAGCCCTCCGGTCCACCTCAATGCGCTGCTGAACCTGGCGGTGCTGTATGAGGACAACAACCACTACGACGAAGCCCACCGCTGCCTCGACGCGGTTTTGCGGACCGATCACAATCATGCCCGGGCCCGCCTGTACATGAAGGACGTGGAGTCGGCCCGGTCGATGTATTACGACGAGGACGACAATCGCAGCGACCGTCGCAATGCGGTGCTGGATATTCCGATCAGCGACTTTGAGCTATCGGTGCGCAGCCGCAACTGTCTTAAGAAGATGAATATGCGATCGCTGGGCGACCTGCTCAAGACCACCGAGCAGGAATTGCTGAGCTACAAGAACTTCGGCGAGACGAGTCTGAATGAAATCAAGGCTCTGCTTGCCCAGAAGGGTTTGCGCCTTGGCCAGGCTGCCGAGGACAAGAGCGCGGCTGGGCTGCTGCGACGGCCCGTGGCGGCGTCCAACGTGCCTGTGGAAGTGATGGGCAAGTCGGTTGCGGATCTTGAACTGTCCGTCCGATCGCGCAAGGCGCTTCAGCGGCTGAATATCAACAGCCTCGCCGAGCTTTCGTCCCGAACAGAAGATGAGCTGCTGGGCTGCAAGAACTTCGGCCAGACCAGCTTGAACGAAATCAAGCAGCAGCTGACGACGTTTGGGATGGGCCTTCGGAAGTTGGAAGAGTGACAGGAATTGCTGAATGCTGATTGCCGAACGCTGAATGAATTGCCGGGTCTTTTCGTCAGCGTCGTTGGGGCAATCAGTTAATACCAGCTTGGCAAGGATGCCATGGATTGCACGCTCCGCTATGGAAGGCGGGCCGCACTGCGGCGCGTCTTGATTCTCGGCTGTGTGGCCATTTGTCCGGCTGCATGCTCCCAAAATTCGGCGCAAGTAGCGGTGTCGCCCGGCGCACCCCCGATACGGGTGCTGCTGGTGGAAAGCACGCAGCGCGTCGAGATCTCAGCAACGGCTCCGCCCACGATTCATGCTGGGCCGGGCTCCCCCGAACAACAACTGCGATTTGCGCCGGGCGTGCCGGCGACCATCACGCTCGATCCCCACGGCTGGCACATCGGCAACGCTCAACTCGCCCGCGGTGAGCTGACATTGAGTCCATCGGCCGATGGCTCAGTTTCGGTGGCCCGGCATCTCTATCACGGCAAATTTCGTTTTGTTCCGGTGGGGCCGGATCGTTTTGATGTCGTCAATGATGTCGACGTTGAAAGCTATCTCCGCGGCGTTTTACGCTCGGAGTTGTATCCGGATTGGAACGATGAAACGTACAAGGCCCAGGCGATCGTCGCCCGCACGTACGCTCTGTACGAAGCGAAAGTCGAAGGGGCGGGTCACCACTTTGACGTTTACAACGATCAGCGCAGCCAGGTTTACGGCGGCATCGAGGCCGAAACGCCGCGCAGCCGATCGGCGACATTTGAGACCAACGGGATCGTCGTCGCTTACGGTCAGCCCGGCCGGGAAACCATCTTCAAATCGTATTTCAGTTCATGCTGCGGCGGCATTGGCCAATCGGTGACCGACGCATTTGGCGAATCAGAGCTGCCGCCCCTTGATGCCCAGAACCACGGCACGTGCTGCTCGGCGTCGCCCAAATTCAATTGGGGGCCCATTATTATTCCCAAGGCGGAGCTGACCCGCCGCGTTCGCGCCTGGGGGGCGGCAAAAAAGCGGCCGGAGAAGGACATCGCCGCCATCACGCGCATCGACATTCAAGCGGCGAATCATCTGGGCCGGCCCGTCCGATTTGTGATCAGCGATGCGCGGGGCGCGCGTTTCCTGCTTCGCGGCGAGCAGATGCGCGAAGCCGTCAACTCCGACGCCGCGGCCAACGCACCCAAAATCTTCAGCAGCTTCTGTAAGCCTGTCGATGAAGGCGCCAACATTCGATTCGCCGATGGCCATGGCTACGGACATGGCGCGGGGATGTGCCAATGGTGCGCCCAAAAACAGGCGACGCAGGGGTGGAATGATGAAGCGATCGTGCTGGGGGCATTTCCGGGGGCGAAGCTCTTGCGGGCTTACTAATGACCGTGCGCGAGTCGGTGCTAACCTTATGCATTGGTGGCAGGTACCGCGGTATTGGTTAGATCCCTTCCGGGGTGAATTGCAGCGCTCGGAGGATCCGGGGCGGCGCTGAGTACAGCTCTGCCACCGGCGTGGGGGTCGTGCGGGGTGGGACGGGGTTTTGGGAAGCAAAAGGTATGGGGTGAACGACACCGGTGATCCGCGTTTTGACTCATTGCGGCGGTGGCCAATTGGGGTGATTGGCAATCCGGGCCGCGCCGGTGGCGGCGTGGAAGTCATTTTCTCCGCAGGTCAATGTCCAGCCGGGTCGGGCGAGGCTTGTGATCTGGTGGTTGACGGCCTGTTGCATCATGGGAAGCAGAGACGTCAGGCGAATCCCCGTGCCGCCGGCGAGGCAGATGTGGTGGGGGCGATAGAGGGCGTGGCAGACTCGGATCGTGCGGACGAGGGCGAGGAAGGCGGGTTCACCTTCGCGAATTTTGGTGGCGGCATCGTCGCCATATCGCGCAAGTAGCGCGCCGCCGCCGATGTAGGCTTCGAGTCCGCCGCGGCAGCCATCGGGGCCGACTACTGACGGGCCATCGAGAGAAATATCCATTTGTCCCAGGTGACCGGCCGAATCGCCTTCCACATAAAGCGGTTTGCCGTCATCAAGGACGGACACGCCGACTCCGGTTCCGATTGCAAGTACCAGAAAACGTCCCTGTGGCTTTCGGGTGGAATAGAGATCGAACGCGGTTGCATTTGCGTCATTTGCGATCGAAATCGCAATCTGATCGCTAGACAGAGCCTGGCGGAGAAGTTCGCGTAATGGCAATTCTGACAATCCGGGCAGGTTGGCGGCGTAGGTGATGCGTTCCCGAGCGGCATCAAGCAGGCCCGGGACGCAGATCCCGACGTGCTTTATGGGGCCGGTTAGTCTCGCTGCTGCCTCGCGTATTGCCGCGATAAGGGTTTGAGTGTCCGGGCGTGCATAAGATGTGCTGCGGCTGGTCCATAGGACTTGGCCATTCTGCAATCCGATCGCCTTTACAGCGGTTCCGCCGATATCGAGGCCTAGACTGAATGTGTTCACGGTTGGCCAAGGATAATCACCCGAATGGGCGCAAGTCACGCGTTTGGCCGATAATCTCAGGGCGTTGAACAATTGTGCGGAAGTGACCGAATTCATGACAGTCTGCGACAAGCTGCCGGTCTTTCCTCGGCGAATGTAAATTGGTAGAAGGACATGGCCCTTGCAACGGCAACTCTTCTTTGATGAGTACATCTACTTCTGTCATGCGATTTCCAACGTCGGACGGCGTTGTCGTGGTGGCCAACCGCCACGAGGTGGCGCGCGTCGACGCCTGGCGGCGCGCCTTTGCCAATCAGCGCAAAGACAATCGCTATTACGAGATTGTCGAAGACACGATCCTTCAGGATTTTGAATACAAGTATTTCATCTTTGAAGATGCGCAGGGGCAGGTCCGGGCGGTGCAGCCGTTCTTTTTGCTGAGGCAGGACGTGCTTCAGGGGTCGGGAGAACGCGTCATCAAAATCGCCGGTGCGGTTCGCAAGGCATTCCCGCGATTTCTCACGATGAAGACGTTGATGGTGGGATGCGCCGCGGGCGAAGGGCATTTGGATCATGTGTCCGAAGAGCATGCCGTGTGGGTTGCCGCGCGGTTGCATGAAATGATCATGCGCTACGCCCGGCTGGCGCGGGTTTCGATGGTGGTACTGAAGGAATTCCCGGCCGCATATCGGTCGGCCCTGGTGCCATTTTCGAGCAACGGTTTTACCCGCGTGCCCAGTCTGCCGGGTGTGCGGATTCATTTGCCTTACGAGAACTTCGAGCAGTTCATGGCCAAGGAGATCAGCAAGGCCACGCGGAAAGACCTTCGTCGAAAATTCAAAGACACCGATGGGCTGGGCATTACGATGGAGGTCCTCAACGATGTGTCGAAGTGCATTGATGAGGTCTATCCGCTTTATCTTCAGGTGTATGAGCGGTCGCCCTTGCAGTTTGAAAAGCTGACAAAGGAATATCTGCTTCGGCTTGGGCGCGAGATGCCGGACAAAGCGCGATTTTTCATCTGGCGGCAGAATGGCCGGGCGATCGCGTTCAATGTCTGCATGGTGATTGGTGACGAAGTTCACGATGAGTACGTGGGGCTGGACTATGCAGTCGCGCTGGATCTGCATCTATACTTTTACACGTTGCGCGACGTGCTCGGCTGGTCGATGGCTAACGGATACAAATGGTATTGCAGCAGCGGGCAGGGGTATGATCCCAAGAGGCGGTTCGCAGCTAAGCTTGCGCCGCTGGATCTGTATGTTTCGCACACGTGGCCGGGGGTTAATCTGCTGTTCAAGCGCGTTCTGCCGCTGATCGAGCCGACTCGCGGCGAGAAGACGCTGCCGGAGTTTTCAAACTACGCTGAAGTCTGGGGCAAGGGATGAGCGGGGCCGCGGGGCATGAGGCAGTTGTAACCGATTCGGTGTCAGACCATCGATCCACCACGAGCCGATGGCTGAATCCATACCTTTTGATATTCGTCGGCGCGTTGCTCAATACGGCTGGCGAGCTGTTGCTTAAGAAAGGCGCGGATTCCGTTGCCGACCAGGGCGGAGTCGCGGCGGTGATCGGGCTTACTCCGCTTTTGTCGGCGTGGACATGGGGTGGGATTCTCAGCTACATCGCGAGCATGGTGAGTTGGCTTTATGTCCTGCGCACTGTCCCGCTGAGCATCGCTTTCCCATTGATCAACGTAGTGCATGTTCTGGTTCCGCTGGGTGCGTCGATTGTTCTGCATGAACACGTTTCGCTACGGCGCTGGACGGGGATCACGCTGATTCTTATGGGTGTGATCGCGATCATGAAGCCGGTGGCGAAAGCGGAGGAGAAGCTGTGACGCCGCTGGCGATTTTTTTATGCATCCTCGCCCAGTTGTTTCTTGTTGCAGGGCAACTGTTTTTCAAGCGCGCCATGAATGAGGCGACTCCGATGCCGGGCTCGCGGAAGCTGGGCATTCTTTCGATTGGGATTGCATGTCAGACAGTATGGTTTTTTCTATGGCTTCGACTTCTCCAGAAGTGGGATCTGAGCCGGGTGTTTCCTTTTGAAGGATTGGATCCGTTGCTCCTGGTTTTGGCGGCGTGGCTCGTTTTGCGGGAACGGTTGACGGTGGCGACGTGGGTGGGTGTGGGGTTGATCAGCGCTGGCATCGTTGTGGTCGCGACCTGAATCGGGTTTCAATCTCCACCAATGAGTGCGGGCCAGATCGTTTCGAGTGCTCTTTGATTAATCACCGGGGCATCGGCTGGTTTCACATTCAATTTGGGGTGATCCCAGCGCGCGGCGAAGCGTTGGAAGCTTCTTTCATATTCCGGAGCGGACCATGCGCCACATAGATCGCCGGCGACCACTCGACCCTGCGCGCGCAATGACTTGATCGCCCACGAAACGTCATCAGCGGTAAACAAGCCGTTTTCCCAGTTTGTTACGGCTTCATCTTTGCCTAGGCAATCCAAATCGACCGTTACATAAAAACCTTCGCCGGCATGGTTCGAGGCGAATTGCGCGAACCGGTCGCGCCAGTTGTTGCGGCTCATGCAATTGAATCGTCGCTGCACTTTTGGAGTTTGGCGTTCTTCCCAGGCGTGGATCTTCAGCCACCCGTTTCGCAGGGCCTTGTGGTTGGCGAAGAGGAGGGAGGGGTAAGTCAACTCGAAGTTGCCGCATCCCCAGACGGAGACGTGGCGGACGGGGGGGAGTTCCAGGGCGCGGTTGACCCATCCGCCGCACGCCCAGTGGGGGGGGCGGATGTCCCAGTCGGGGTGGTTGTCGAAGGAGATGACAGTGACCGGCTGCTGGACGCGGCGAAGCAGAACGCCGGCGAGATAATGGAAGTCGCCCGAGCCATAGAGAACGAAATCGGTGAGTTGGTCGCGCACGGTTTCGTAGAAGGCATCGATATGTTTTCGTATTCCGTGATAGCGGAGTTTGGGCCCCCAGGCGCGCAGATCGATTTCCTCAAAGCGATCCGCAAAGTTCCATGCGTTATCGAGGTTCAAGTAGACTGATCGCGGAGACTTGGGCACGCGGCACGTTTTACCATGACCCCGCCAACCGTCCACCCGATCTACGAGCAAGCGGTGCGGAATCACCGTGCGGGGCAACTTGCGCAGGCCGAATCGCTTTATCGGCAGGTGCTGGAGTCGGCGCCGGGGCACGCCGATGCGATGCACATGCTCGGGATTCTGGCCCATCAGGCGGGTAACAGCCCGGATGCGGTGGAACTTCTTGGACGCGCGGTGGAAATCAATCCGCACAATGCGGATTACCACTGTAATTTCGCAATTGCTTTGGCCCGCAAGGGGGAGATCGATCGGGCGATCGATGAGCTTGAGATCGCGATTCGGCTTAAGCCGGGCGCGGCTCAGGCGCACAACAACCTTGCGAATCTTTTGCGCCGGCGGGGGCAAACCGATCAGGCGATTGAGCATTATCACAAGGCGTTGGACATTCGACCGAATTATGCGTCGGCGCTGGCGAATCTTGGCAATGCACAAATGGATGGCGGCCAGGTTGATGAGGCGATCGCGTCATTTCGCAAAGCCGAATCGCTTGGCAACGCCGCTGCGGCGGGGAGTTTGCTCTATGCGCTGCATTTTCATCCGCAATCGACGCCGCGGAGTTTGCGAGATGAGCATGTGCGATGGAATCGGATCTACGCTCTGCCGCTGGCTCCGAAACGCAATGAATATACGAACAATACGGACCCGGATCGTCCGCTTCGGGTCGGTTATGTGTCGCCGGATTTCCGGCTGCATCCGGTGGGACGGTTTTTGCTGCCTCTATTTGAGCATCACGATCGGGAACGATTCAAGATCTATTGTTACAGTGATGTGCATCGCCCGGATGCGATTACCGAGCGTTTGAGTCGTGACGCGCACGGATGGCGGGAGACATGCGCCATCGGCGATGAACAATTAGCGATAGCGGTTCGCCAGGACCAGATCGACATCCTGGTGGATTTGACGATGCACATGGCAGGCAACCGGCTTGGGGTATTTGCCCGCAAGCCTGCGCCCTTGCAGGTGACCTATCTCGCGTATTGCAGCACGACGGGCCTGACTGCGATGGATTACCGGCTTACCGACCCGTATCTCGATCCTCCTCCTGGAAATGGCGGGGCGTTTCTACGGGATGATTCGGTTTACTCGGAAAAATCAGTTCGATTGCCGGGCTGTTATTGGTGCTATGCGCCGTGGCAGGAATCGCCGGAGGTTACGCCTCCGCCCATGCTGAAATCCGGGCGCGTGACATTTGGATGCCTGAACAACTTTTGTAAGGTGACGCGCCCAACGCTCGAGGCGTGGCGATTGTTGATGCACGATGTACCCGATTCTCGGTTGATCATTCACGCGCACGAAGGGTTGCATCGCCAGCGTGTGCGGGAGTTTTTTGCCGGCGGCCAGATCGATCCATCTCGTATCGAGTTTGTGAGCTCGGCCCCGCTATTGGAGTATCTGAGGATTTACCAGCGGATTGATATCGCGCTTGATCCGTTTCCCTACGGCGGGGGAACTACAACCTGCGATGCGCTGTGGATGGGGGTCGTGGTTGTGAGCCTTGCAGGGGAAATCGCGGTATCGCGCGGTGGGTTGAGCATTCTTTCGCAGTTGGGGCTGGAGCGATGGGTGGGCAATGATCCCGAAAGCTATGTACGTATCGCAGGGACGCTAGCGCGGGATGTTGATCAACTGACGCAGTTGCGGGCGAGCCTTCGAGACACGATGCGACGATCGTCGTTGATGGACGCCGAGGGATTTGTGCGCGGAGTGGAAGCGGCTTTTCGCCAAATGTGGCGTGCGCGAGTTAGTTAAACTTATCGCTTAATCGGCGGGCTGGTGATTGTGAACGGCAGATGATCAAGCCCAGTCGCCGTCTTCAGTTTCGTGGGGTTCGCGGGCGCGACCAAGGAGTTTGATCAGGGCGCTCATTTCAGCGGGTTTGAGATGGTTCAATTGCCGGCGATGACATTCGATGACGTCGGGAGCGAGTTCGTCGAGCAGGGCCAGGCCCGCGGCGGTGATGCCGATGAGCACAACCCGGCGGTTATCCGCCGGCCGCTGGCGATCGACCAAACCGCGTTCGACAAGTTTATCGAGCAGGCGGGTGATATCCGGGGCTCGGGAAATCAGCCGGGCTGCCAGGTTGAGGGTCTGCATGCGCTGGGGGTGAGCCGAGCGAAGCAGACGCATCGCGTTATATTGCTGGGCGGTGATGCCGTGCTTCTGGAAAAGCTGGTCTTCAAACAGGCGCAGGCGGTCGTAAGTACGCCAGAGATTGAGAAAGACTTCCTGCTCGGAGGAGTCAAATCGCGGGTGCTTAACAGGGGGCCGTTTGGCCGGGGAAATCATATAGGAATGCTAGTTGTTGGAAAGATTGTTGTCTAGACAATTCATGTTGAAGTGGAAATCGTTCGACCCCGTTTGCTCCCTCTCCGCTCAGGAACGGGAAATTCG
Organism: Tepidisphaeraceae bacterium; assembly: GCA_036794395.1. GTDB lineage: Bacteria > Planctomycetota > Phycisphaerae > Tepidisphaerales > Tepidisphaeraceae > DASXMX01. The sequence continues at coordinate 11,102 of DAIRGS010000060.1, forward strand.
TGGAGCAGCGCATGGGGATAAGCTAAATTGTTGCGATGAATGAGCAGCCGAGCGCGCCGAACATACCGCATTTGAGACGTTGGAAGATACCACCAGGGGCGGCGATGTTTGTTGCGCTGGCGATTGGCATCATGAGCGCGATAGCTCGTGCGGATGATGTTGCGCGAAGCGGTCCCAGCGAATACGAGGTCCTCCGATCGTTCCCACCCGGCCGGCTCGAGGCCCTGAGTAGCGGAGACTATCCCGATGCCAAAGGATTCACCGGCGCGAATCGGATCAACGGGAGTTGGCTGGAGGCGGGGCCGCAACGCGGCAGTTGCCGGGGAGTGATCGCGGCAGTGGTGGCGGGGAATCTGGCGCTGGCGGATGATGCATGGCGCGGGATTGATGTGGCATTCGCCCATCAGCAGGCCGATGGAAGTTTTGCCGCTGAAGTGCGCCCGAATGGGGCCAGTGCCAATCCGCACGGGGCGGCGGTGGAGACGGCTTACTTTTTTCTTCAGGAACTGGGGCGGGCGATTCTGGTGATACGCGAGTCGCCGCACGAGGCGCATTTTCATGCGCGGATCGCGGCCCTGGAACCGAAGATCCGGCTCGCCTGCGCGTTCATTCTGGCGGGGTATGACACGATTATTGCTAACAGCAGCAAGGCGGTGAATCGGATCGTGATCGCCGCGAAGGCGTTCGGAACGTGCGGCCTGGTGCTGCACGATGACGTGCTGATTGCGACGTCGCGAAAGCTGATCGCTCATGCTCTGACTTTGCGCGACAAAGAAGGCGTCTTCATCGAGAACGGCGGGCGCGATTCAAGCTACAACGTGGTTTCGATTCTGATGGGGCAGACGCTGGCTCTGCATCTGCCGATCCCTGAATTCGAAGCCGCGTTGCCGGCGGCGGTGAAGTGGGAGATCAGCCGGATCAAAGCAACCGGCGAAGTGGATACCACAGACAACTCACGGACGGGCGTGGGCAAGGAAAAGTCATACACGGGGCAGCCGAAGACGGTGAACTACAACGAGGTTCCGTTCTCCCTTATGCTATATGGAACCGTACACCACGACGCCGCGGCATTGGAGGCGGGGGATCGGGTGTTTGGGTATTCGAGGAAGGGGAAAGAGGCAGGGAAATGATGGGGCGATTTTGCGACGGATACGTGGTGTATCGGCTGTCACGGTGGGTAGGAGAAGAACTTGTCGTACGTGCAATGCGATACAATCAGCAGAAATCCTCGATCGGTGAAGCGAACTCTTTAGGATTCCTCCACCTCTGACCAACACGGATTGGGCCTGCAACAATGCTTCTGTTCATCGACGAGAGCGGACACGATCACCATGAGATGCCATGTGAGGTGTTGGCCGGGGTGGCTGTCTCTGAAGATAACCTCTGGAATCTCATTCAAGCGATCCGCTCATCTGAAAAGGATCATTTCGGCGACTACCTGCGGAATCTGCGCGTAACGGAAATGAAGGCCAAGCGGCTACTTAAGCGGAAGCGGTTCAAGAGCGCTTCTCGGCCGGTCAGCATTCCGGAAGCGGAACTCGTTTCGCTGGCCCATTCGGCGCTGAAGAAAGGCATAGCAGCCAGCGAAGCCGGGAAGACCAAGAGCAATGCGACTGAACGAGAACTTGTCGCATACAGCCGTTGCGTATCGCATTTTGTGGACGATGTGCTGGATATCGCCGCACGGCACAGCGTCCAGGTATTCGCGTCTGTTGTGGACATTCGCTCGCCACGGCCGGCGAAGGGACTATTGCGCAAGGATTACGTCTATCTGTTCGAGCGCTACTTCTACTTCCTTGAGACCCTGCCACCGAGGGAGCGGGGACTTATTGTGTTCGATGAACTCGACAAGGCAAAAGCCCACATTTTGATCCAACAAATGGCGGCGTATTTTCTAGGAACAAAGACGGGCCGTTATCGGAGTTCGCGGGTCGTGCCCGAGCCGTTTTTCGTCCATTCTGACCTGACCACTGGTGTCTTTCTGGCAGACCTGACGGCGTACATTTTGGGGTGGGGATGGCGGCTGAGGCGGATGGCGCAGCCACGACGAGAGGAATTGGCCGGGTATGCGCAAAAGCTCCATGACATGCAGTTCCACGGCGATAAGATCATGCCCGATGGATCAGCATCGATACCGCTTCACGGAATCATCTATCTGGATGATCTAAGAGGACAATCGGATCGGGATGATCCGAATTCAGAGACGGAACCCTAAAAAGTAAAGCCAATGGCGGTCAGAAACCAGCCAAAGGCTCCGCCATAATAATCTGCTCTGTCTGGCGGGAAGTCAAATCATCTGACGCGGGAATGTCGTCAGCTGCGCCCCATAAAATCTGTGCATTCAAGCACTTGCCGAAGCAGACGTCAAAGGCGGGAGCGGTGGGTGTTCGCAGATCGGGTGTTCGAGTATTCGAGGAAGGGGAATGCGTAGCGCACTCAAAGCGGGCGGGGACGACGCGGAAATCGCTTACTTGGCGGAATCGCTTCGTTTGGCGGCGCGTGCCGGCGGCGCGGGGATTTTTTCGGGAAGGCCATGGAGTAGGCCATCGACGGATAGATCCAAATCCAATTCTTTCCAGTGAAACGCCCGGCCATCACCAATCAACTCGAACGCGTTACGCTGGGCCGGCCGGGCGCTGTGGAGGATGGGATACAGGCGAAGCGGGATCGAGATTTCGCGGCCATCCTCAAGCGGCATGATCATGGTGTCGCGGGAGAAGCGCAACCCGGTGGCGCTCACGGATGCATAAACGGGCTTAGGCTTGTTGCTGACGTTGCCAATGGGCATGCCAATTTTTCCGATGGCGTCACTAGCGATGCGGGCGCACCCGCCTCGCCTTTTCATGCCGCGTGAACGACGTCAGCTATCGCGCTCGGTGAAGGCACAGGCTCTCCATGTTGCCGAAGCGATTCAATGTGCAGGATCACTGCTTCGGCAATGAGCTGTCGAGCCTCTTCCTGCGTGTCACCGACCGCGACGCATCCCGGAAGGTCGGGGACATAGGCCGAGTAGCTGCCGTCGGGGGCTTTTTCGATCAACATGACGTAGTCCATCAAATCCTCACTTCAGTCCAGCCTGGCGGAGGACACTATTGAGAGTTCCCGTCAATACGTCACGGCCCAGCTTTCCTCCCGCGGCGATTGTAACCGTGCCGGGTTTCGTCGGATGGCGAAATTGCATGTGACTACCAACCGTCCGATCAAGGCGCCAACCGTCGGTTTCAATCCGCTTGATCAGATCACGGTATTTCATCGCTCTATTGACGAACGAGCAAGTCCCATCTTCGGAAAAACTGGAAGGATCGACCATCGAGCCCTCCAGGTATTCAAATCAGCTGCACCCCATCGAATTCCCACAATTCAAACACTTGTAGCAAGTCCCACTTCGCACGGTGATGCTTCCACAAACATCGCAGGCCGGCGCATCCGCCTGGAGGTTGGTGCTTTGCTGGCTTAACGGGTCGACGGTCAGGGCCAGCCTGGGGGTGTGGGCGGAGGGGCCGACGGGGTCAGGGGTTGGGGCGGCGTGGGAGTCGCGCATTTCGTTTTCGCTGTAGGTGAAGGATTTGGCGGTGTCGATTTCGATGCGGGGGCCGTGGCCGTTTCCTTTTTTGGTGCTGGGTGCTGAGTGCTGGGTGCTGAGTGAAGAGGGTTCATTTGTGGGCGGGAAGTCGCCCATGTCGGAGTCGGATTGTGGCTCGGGGGGAGCTTCGATGGTTGGGGTGGATTTTCTTTTTTCGCGCTTGGGGGCGTGGGCGGTGCGGTAGCCGGGGACGAATTCCATGGCCATCCAGCGGAAGATGTAATCGGTGAGGGATTTGGCGATGGGGATTTCGGGGTTGCGGGTCATGCCGCTGGGTTCGAAGCGGACGTGCTCGAACTTGCGGACGAGAGATTCGACCGGCACGCCATACTGGAGGCTGACGGAGACGAGGGTGGCGATGGTGTCCATCAGGCCGCCGATGGTGGAGCCTTCCTTGGCGATGCGGATGAAGACTTCGCCCGGCTGGCCATCTTCGTAGAGGCCGACGGTGATGTAGCCTTCATGGCCGGCCACGTCGAACTTGTGCGTCATGGCGTGGCGGGTGTCGGGGAGGCGGCGACGCAACGGGCGCTCGACGATGCGCTCGACGATTTTTTCGACGATGTTGGTGTGGGCGGGGGAGAGGTTGTCGGACGTCAGTGCTGAGTGCTGAGTGCTGGGTGCTGAGTGCTGCGCATTTGAGAAAACGGCGGCCGCCCTCGCGACGTCCGTGGCGACTTCGTCCTTGGCGGCGGCCACCGCTTCTGCGTCATCGTCCTCGGCCCCATCCAAGACTTTGTCCAGTTCCTCGTCGCTCTTGATATTCAAGGGCTGCGAGAGCTTGGATCCATCCCGATAAAGGGCGTTGGCCTTGAGGCCCAGCTTCCAGCTTAAGAGATAACTGTTGGCGATATCCTCGAGCGTGGCCTCGTTGGGGAGGTTGATCGTCTTGGAAATCGCACCACTGATGAAAGGCTGAGCGGCGGCCATCATACGGATGTGCCCGTCTACCGCAATATAGCGCTGGCCGGTCTTTCCGCACTTGTTGGCGCAGTCGAAAACAGGCAGATGTTCGTCCTTCAAATGCGGCGCGCCCTCGACGGTTCCGCGGCCGCAAATGGTGTCGTTGGCCTCATCGACCTGGGCCTTGATGAAGCCCAGGCGGCGCAGCAGATTGAAGTTGGGCTGCTGCCACTCGGTCTCGGTGATGTCGAGGCGCCGCATCAGATCTTCGCCCAGCGCCCAGGGGTTGAAGGCGAAGCTGATTTCGAACGTGCCGGGCAACGCGGCTTCGATTTTTTCCAGGTCTTCGCGGGTAAAGCCGAGGCGCTCGAGGCGCTCGTAGCTGATATGCGGGGCATCGTGGAGCGTGAGCGTGCCCATGACGAAGCGGAGAATGTCGTGGATTTGCTGGGGCTCGTAGCCGAGATTTTCGAGGGCGGGGCGGACGGACTGGTTGGCGATTTTGAAATATCCGCCGCCGGCGAGCTTCTTGAACTTCACCAGTGCGAAATCGGGTTCGACGCCGGTGGTATCGCAATCCATCAGCAGGCCGATCGTACCGGTGGGGGCGATGACCGTGGTTTGTGCGTTGCGGTAGCCGTGGCGCTCGCCGAGCTGGAGAGCGCGATCCCAGCATTCGCGGGCGGCGTGGAGCAGCGCGCGGGGAGCCATGGGATCGTTGTCGGCGAACTGGGTTGCGTCGATGCCAACGGGATCGATCTGGAGATTCTCGTAGGGCCCAACCGCCTTGAGGGCCGCGGGGTTGTGCTTCACATCATAAGCGGCCCGGCGGTGGTTGCGGATCACGCGGAGCATGTCGTTCTGGTTGCGATCGTAGCCGGGGAATGCGCCCAGTTCGCTGGCCATTTCGGCGCTGGTAGCGTAGGACTCGCCCGTGAGGATTGCGGTGAGCGCTCCACAAATGGCGCGGCCCTTTTCGCTGTTGTACGGAATGCCGGCCTGCATGAGCATCGCGCCAAGGTTGGCGTAGCCCAGGCCCAGGGTGCGGAATTCGTAGCTCAGTCGCGCGATGGATTCGCTGGGGAAGCTGGCCATGAGGACCGAAACTTCCAGAACGATCGTCCAGATGCCCACCGAGTGCTTGTAGCCTTCGACATCAAACCGACGGGCTTCGGGATCGAAGAACGTGAGCACGTTCAGCGATGCCAGGTTGCACGCGGTGTCGTCGAGGAACATGTATTCGGAGCAGTTATGAACCGTCAGGCCATTGGCGATGAAGGAGCTGGTGTTGGGCTCGGTGAGATCGAATACCTGCCGATTGCCGATCGACGTAAAGCTGGCGACGCGATCGAAGTTGCTTTCGGCTTCGCCGCGGGCGATGGCAAAGCTGATGGAGGTGGCGAGTTGCTCGAGCTTCTTGCCGGGGAGCAGGCCAACGTGCTTGCCGAAAGAACGGAGGCTTCCCGGATCGATACGCAGGCCGTGGCGTCTGGATTCTGCGTCGCCGCGCGGATTGTATCGCGGGCCATGGACATTGTTCACATGTCGATCCGGAAGCGCTCCGGAATCGGCGGCTCCGCCGCCAGAAGATGAGAGTTGGGATTTCAGGGTTAAGATCTCGGATTTGAGATCAGACAGTTCGGAGCGGAGATGGGTGAGTTCGGGGGGTTCGAACCTTGAATCGGGGGATTCGGATTTCAGATCTGAAATCTGAGATTGGAGATTTGAAATTTCGGATTTGAAATTCGTGATTTCGGATTTGACGCCGAAGCCCAGGAGGATGAGCTGAACGTCTTCGAGCAGCCCCGGTGAGCTGCTGAACAGTTCGATGGTACCGTTATTGATGGAGCCATCGGCGCTGAACAGCGCGCGGAGCAGGTGGCGATGAGCCGCAAGGCCTGAGGTAAACGCTTCGTCGCTGAGCCGGGTTTGTCCGGATTCGGTTCGGCAGAACGCTTTGAGTCGGCTGATGAGCCGGCGATTGGTGAGCGTGGCGGTGAGGGTGTTGCCCGCGCTATCCTCGGTGCCGGCGCCATCGAGCATCTCGCGATTGACGTAGTCGTCGGCATACAGCCGGTCGCCCCAGTTGTCGGCGACGTAGCGGGAGTATTCATCGATCTGACCGGCATCTTTGAGGCACTGCTCCAGGTGCAGCGCCGAAAGATCGTTGTTGGTATCCGAAAGGAACAGACCCAGAAGCTGGAAGAATTTGCGGTCCTGCGGCTCCCCGATCTCCTGCACGCAGGCGGGCTTGCTGGGGAGCTTGATTTCGTCGCTGGTGGTGAGGTCTTTGGCCTGAACCCAGCCGCGGCCGCGGGTCCAGATCTTGTGGTCGGCGGTAACTTTCAGGCTGTATCCGCCGGCGGTGCGGAGTTCGAACACTTCCTTGGTGCCGGTGGGGAATGCGCCATCGGTCACATGGATCTGCTGGCCATGCAGGTTTGTCACGACGCGTGTGGGCAGATGGATCATCTGGTCGATGCGACGCCAGATTCCGCCGGGTGTCAGGACGCGGGTGTCGCCGGTGATGCAGGGATTGGAAGCGCGAATCGGGCCGGATTGTGGGCAGGTGTGCCACTGATTTATCGTGTCATCGTATTGCACGCCCGGGTCGGCGCAGCGCCACGCGGCGAAGCTGATCTGCTCCCAGAGGTCGCGCGCCTTGAGCGTCTTGGCCGGCTTGCCGTTGGTGCGCCAGGTGAGGGTCCAGTCGCCATCGTCTTCAAGGGCCTTGAAGAAGCGGTTGGGAATGCGGACGGAGTTGTTGGAATTCTGGCCCGAGACGGTGAAGTAGGCTTCGCCGTTGAAATCATAATCGAGCTTGAGCTTAAGCTTCTGGGCCAGTTCGCGGTGGTCTTTCGGCAGCAGCTTCATGCCTTCGACCATGGCCGCGACTTTCAGCTCTTCGCGGACTTTCCAGTTCACGAACGATTCAATATCGGGGTGATCGAGATCGAGACAGACCATTTTGGCGGCCCGGCGAGTGGTTCCGCCCGATTTGATCGCACCTGCGGCACGATCGCCGATCTTGAGGAAGCTCATCAAACCGGAGGACTTGCCGCCGCCGGAGAGCGGCTCATTTTCGCCGCGAAGCCTGGAGAAGTTGGAGCCGGTGCCGGAGCCATACTTGAACAAACGGGCTTCGCGCGTCCAGAGGTCCATGATGCCGCCGGAGTTCACCAGGTCATCGCTGACGCTTTGGATGAAGCAGTTATGGACGATGATGTTATCGGTGAGGTACTGACCCGACTCGGTCTGGATATCGTAAACCGGCTGCGGGCCGGCGTTATCAATTCGCTTGATCGTGACTTCTTTCAAAGTGCGAACGCGAACGGAAACGGCAGTGTCTTTTCCATCTTCATCGGTGTGATGGCCGGTACGCGCCTCGGCAGCGCGATCGCGGATGACGCGGACCATGAACATGCCGCGTTCGAGTGAATCGACGCGCACCCACCGCCCCGCCAAACCATCGGAATCCTTGACGTAAACGAGGTGATCGCCCGTGGCTTCCACCACGCCGCCATCTTCAAGCACCACGCGATGAACGATCTTGGTGCCGTTGAATTTCACCGCCACGATGCGGGTCGTGCCGCTGCCGCCATCGCGGCCATCGTACACTTCCATGCCGACCAGCTTGTCGTTGACGATCTTGCCGATCGGGATCGGCCCGTGTGGCGTGGAGATCGGCGCGCGGTAGGGCTGGCACGCGTGCGGCTGCGGATGCGAATAAGCATCCCGGCTCTTTTGCAGCTCGTTGGATTTTGGATCGATGTAGTAGTGGCCCTGAGCGGGGCCGGTGATGCCATAGGCCCAGTTCAGACCCGTGTTGAACCACTGCGGGCTATTGGGGGCGCACATCTGATGCAGCAGCATGTACGACAGCTCATCGTAAAAAGCCTGCGCATCTTCGGTGGTATCAAAGTAGCCATACTTTTCGCCCCAGTATCGCCAGCAACCGGCCAGGCGGTTGATCACCTGCTTAGCGCTTTTTTCCGGGCCGGTCACGACGTTGCCGGCCTGGTCGCGAAGGACATGGCCGTTTTCATCTGTCTGCGGAACGCCGGCCTTGCGGAAGTACTTGCTCACCATGATGTCGGTGGCAAGCTGCGACCACTGGGAAGGAATCTCCGCGTCATTCATCTCGAAGACAACCGAGCCATCCGGGTTACTGATCCGGCTGGTCCGCTTCTCATAGGTGGCTGAAGTGAAGGGGTCTTGTCCGGAGTGGGTAAAACGTCGAGTAATTTTCATGATGAAGGTCCTTCCCAGAAAGCCGTGTCGCCCGCGGCAAGCCGTCCAATGACTTGGCGCATCCCGATGAAAACATCAGACCTGCTGAACAGTCCCCGGCTGCGTGGCAGTTGCCGCCGCGGCCGGGAGGTAATAGACGCGATACGTATGATTCGGATCGAAAGAGTTTTTTAAGAGTTTTTGATGCGACATTCTCATTCTCACTTCAATTAGTTCGCCTCAATTAATTCGTCTGGGGCCGGGTTGCCGGCAAAAGTCGTGGCGGCGGTGGCGTCTGGGTTCTGCTGTTCCAACTTTCATCCTGCGAAACATCCACCGAAATCCCATACTGATGCCCAGGAGCAAAAGGCCCGGCCACAAGCCGGTTATTGCTCGCGAACGCGCCAGACTGCTCGCTCACGTAAACCAAAGCACCGCGACCCACCGGGGCCGAGGCAATTTCCTGGCCGATGGTCGTATCAAAAATGTGAACCATTCCCGGCTCAAGCATCTGAAAGACCAGGGGTGATGGCCCTTTGGCGACTAACACCGATTTAGGATGGTCCGTCACACCCGGCGGAGTGCGATGGGCCCAGGATTCACGGAAATCTTCCCGCGCCTTCGCTTTTTCATCAGTTGCTGACTGGCATCCGCCCGTCGTCGCCAGGGCGACGCATGCAACCGCGAAACTGTTCATCCAACCATCTGTCATGCCCGCTCGTTTTTGGCTCCGTGTCTCGGTCCCGATCTCCCGAAACGACAAAACAAATCTCCCGCCGCGATGTCTTTTTTTCATCGCGGCCCATGCCTGATTCGCCCGCATTCGGTTAGTGCTGCGGGTCGAAGTAAATTGCGTAGTGATGATCGGGTTTTAGAGAACTACTGTGATTGGCTGCATTGCCCGCCAGGACGATCTGGTCCTGATCCGGCTTAACGACAATCTGATCGCCGGTGTTGACCCGGCCTTCGAAGACCTTTTCGTTCTTGTCCTGATCCAACACATAAACATTGCCCGGCTCATGGGCGGTGTAGCTGAGCCCACCGGCGCCCTGCTGCTCAAGATGTGCGGCAGAAGGGATCGTGGATCGGCCCTGACAGCCTGCTCCTGCGATCAGCAGCAGTCCGGCAACCAACGGCTTAATACAAATTTTCGATACGCGCATGTGGGTCTCCAAGCGCCCGGAACAAAGGGTTCAATCCACCTTCGGAAGTGTCAGCCCCGACTGATTCTGATATTTGCCCTGCTTATCGGCGTAGCTCACGGCACAGATTCGATCGGCTTTTAGGAACACGAGCTGCGCGATCCCCTCGTTGGCGTAAATCTTGGCCGGGAGGGGGGTTGTATTGCTGATTTCGAGTGTGATCTTGCCCTGCCACTCCGGCTCGATCGGCGTAACGTTGACGATGATCCCGCACCGCGCGTAAGTGCTTTTGCCCACGCAGATGGCCAGTGCATCCCGCGGCATACTGACGACCTCAACGGTTTCACATAGCGCAAAGGAGTTGGGCGGAATCAGCACGTAGTCTTTGCCGGTGTCTTCGGTATCGACCGTGACAAAAGACTTCTCCGAAAAGCGTTTCGGATCGACAATCTCGGAATTGACGTTGGTGAAGATCTTAAAGACCGAGCCCACCCTAAGGTCGTAACCATAGCTGGAAACGCCATAGCTGATCTTCCCGGCCCGCTTGGTGTTTTCCTCAAACGGCTCTATGCCGATCAGTTCACGAATTTGTGTGTCGCAGAGGACTCCCATGTACATTTTCCCCAGCGCGGAGGACCTTTCACAAGCTGCGGCATCCTGCCTGGTTTGAACGCTCTGCCCTTGAGCAATCCGTCGTGCAATTGTAGTGCCGTAGGCGATCCCAATCGCATCCGAAGGCAGTATCGGCCAACAAGGCAAATGTACACTACATCTTGTGGACTTCAAGATTTTAGTACCAAATGGTGTGTTTTCTCCACCTCGCTTCGCCCGTTAATTTCGGATGAAGCGGGGGTTACGGTAACAAGAAAAATTCCGCAGCCGAATTGAGCCTGTCGTGAGGACCAAGTTATCCACCGAACGGCGCGACAGGCGGTGGAGAAGTCGGAAAACTTGGATGCTGCCGTACCGCAAGGAAAGCGGTGGAAGAAATGTCGCCACAGATGGACACAGATGAACACAGATAAGACGGAAAGGCAGGCCGGAGGGGCAGGGCTGTTTCAAACTGGATTCACCGCCGAGACGCCGAGATCGCAGAGAAAAAGCAGTTCATTTGTGGGCTCACGATTGACGACGGTCGGTTTTGCCATGCAGGCGCTTGCGATTTCTAACTCTGCGTCCTCCGCGGCTCTGCGGTGAACAGTCCGGTTAAGCGGTTTCGGGCATGAAGGTAGGCATGATGATGCCTGTAGTTGGCGTGTATGCGCCGCGGACCTGGGCAAAGTGCAGTTCGCAATTGCGGCCGCCCAGGGCGTAGACAGCTTGGGTCAGGATGGGGCGGTCTGACGGGATGAGGAAGACGAGGGTCCGGCCTTTATGGCAATTGAGCTGGGCGCGGATGAGGCCGATCGCGCCTGCATCGGTTCGCATGACGCCGGGGCCGAGCATGTTGCTGGCGGGATGGTGAACGGAGCAGAGGAAGCCATTGATGCCGCCCTGCGGGTTGGGTAGGACGGAGGCATTCCAGATTCCCCGGCGGTTCTCGATGAAGTATCGAAAATCCTTTTGTCGACGGATGCCACAAAGCTGAAATTCAAGCTCCACCATGGCGGGGACATCGCCGAGGGTGGCTGGCCGCACGTCTGGAGACGGCGGAAGCCCCGCTTCCGGCACCGAAATGAGGATGTCCTGAAAGATCGCGCGGGGGACGAACCCGGCTCGATTGTAGAGGGAAAACGAATCCAGATTCATCGCGCTCGAGACAAGCCGAACGGGTTGGGATTGCTGATCGGCAAAGTCGGTAATGAACTTCAGCAGCGCCGATGCGATCCCCCGGCCAAAGTGATCGGGGTGAACATTCATAATGCCCAGCGAGACGTGGGTCTCGCGCGGATGGTAGAAGCAGGAGCCGATGATCTGGCCGGTGGATTCATCGACGGCGACGACGCAGCAGCCGGGATCGAGGTCTTCGTATACCTCGGGGAAAAGCAGGCAGGTTTCGGGGCCACCTTGGAAAATAACCCCTTTGCCGGCGCGCTGGTACCAACCATTGGTGGAGAGGTGGATGAGGGCCGCCACCTGGGATGTTTCGCTTGGATGCATTGCGCGAAGTTGCATGGGCTTCATTCGTTATTTCATCAAAAGCCAGTCGGGTGGCTATTCGCGTCCCATCCAACTATTTGGTTACTTCGCTTGTGCCCCGCCGATTCCAAGGCATCTTTCCCAGAAGAATAGCCATGCCGCAGAAATCCGTGATGCCCGAAAAGACCAACCCCGCGCCAACGAAGCCAGAGAGAAGCATAAACGCGGGGTGAACGGCCCAGGCCAGGATGATTCCAACAAGCACCAGCGAGCCGGCAGCGATGCGCACCTGGCGTTCGAGGGAAATGACTTTGGATTGCCCCCGCTCGACGGGAAGGCCGGCTTGTTCCCAGGCGGCAGTGCCGCCCTCGATGGAATGCACGGGAGACAGTCCGGCCTTGATGAGCTGCTGGCAGGCTTTCCCGGCGCGTGCGCCGGATTGGCAAATCACGTAAACCGGATCGTTGCGACCGGTACGCCGGGCTGATACGACGGCGGCGTCGAGTTGATCCAGCGGCATGAGCCATGCGCCGACTGCATGAACCCGGGCAAATTCAGCCGGGGTACGAACGTCAAGAATGTCCAGACGCTGGCCCGAGTCGATCAGCCGGCGGCACTCGACCAGGGACAGTGTGGTTGGGGTGGCTTGTGCGGTCATGGCAATCTCCAGGAATTCAGGCCGCTTCGGATCGCTCCGCAATGGCCTCCAGGGCTTCGGTGACGCGCGGCAGATAAGTGTAACTCGGCCCGCCCTGCATCAAAACCGCGACGCCTGCGGCTTCGAGGATCTGCTCGCGAGTTGCGCCGGCTTTTTGTGCCGCTTGCACGTGGGAGTAGATGCAGTTCTCGCATCGCATCGCCAATCCGATCGAAAGAGCAATCAGCTCTTTTTCGAGCACGCTCAGCGCGCCGGGCTTCATTGCCGCCTGGTGAAGCGCGCCGAAACCTTTGACCAACTCGGGTAGTGCGGTACGAACCGACTTCATGGCTGTCGGATTATTCGAATAATATGTCTGGGCATTGGTGGACATGGGCAGAACCTCCGATAAACAACCGCGACCCCGCCTTGTCAACGCGAATCACAAGGCGTATAATTACTATATTGCTATACTGCGATATAGTCAAGGTTAAGCTGAATGAATGTGAAGAACAAATCACGAAACGGGCGTTCGGGCGGTCATCCACCCCTGGAGGCGGCGCAGCTTCAGGCCGTGGCCGAGCTGTTTGGCGTGCTGTCTGAGGGCAGCCGGCTGCGCATCCTGCAGATTCTTCAAGCTGGCCCGCTCAGCGTGGGGGAGCTGGTCGAACAGTCCAGATTGAAACAGGCGAATGTGTCCAAGCAACTTGGCATTCTTCAATCAGCGGGGATTATCGACCGCCGGCAGGATGGGAATCGCGCGATCTATTCGATCAAGCTGCCGCTGGTGTTTGAGCTATGCGAGCTGGTTTGTCACGGCGTTGCAAAACAGGCAGCCGAGCGGGCAGCGGCGCTGGCGCGCAACGCATAATTGGGCAAGTCGCTTTCGCGCGATTGGCCGGTGAGTCGAATCGAACGTGATCCCTATTGTTTCGTGATTTCAGTCACCACAACTCCACGCAGCTCCGCTTTGACTTTGGCGTTTGCCAGCGTGTCGGCATGGATGAACATTTTCGTGTCAGTGCCCGTTTTTGCGACCACGTCGATGATGCGGTAGCGGCCAGGGCCGTCGTTGACCAGGGGGATTGCCGCGATTGGCTCGGACATTACGGGGAATGCCGAAGGATACTTTCTGGCCTTGGATGGGCGTGGCCTCCGATACTTTCGCGCAAGATGGTAGAAGTGAATGAGGAGCACGATGGGCGCTGCGATTACCACGACGGTGGCGGCGATGACGGCAAGCACCCCCAGCCCACTCACAGCTCCTTCTCCATCGAACTGGCGCGCCTCCGAACGGCTTTGTCGGCTTCCTCAAACGCCTCTTCCTGTTTCATCGACCCGCGATCCATTTCGTTCCAGATATTCATGACTTCCTGGCCGGCGCCCGAGAGGCCGGCGGAAGACAGCGCGTCTTTGTCGGATTGAGCACCGAGATCGAGGATCTGCCCAAGTCGTTCCTGGTACATGTCCTGGGAGATGGAGTCGTCCTCAATCCACTGGCTGATCTTGGCGACGTCTTTGTCGGTGAGATTGAGCCGGCCCAGGGCTCGGCCGCCCTGGTTGTTTTCCTTGATCATCCGCAGGCGGCTGACGGTCAGAAGCTCCTTGCTCCGCAGATTCAGCTCGCGGGCGCTGAGCATCTGCTCCTGCGTTTTGAGCTCGAAGTCCTGCGCCAACGCTTTGCGCAGCTCGGGGGATTTTTGGATAGCGCCCTGCTGGAAGATCTTCTGTTTATCGACGCTGATCTGCTCGATCCGCTTGAACAGCCGATCGCGGTTCTTGGTAAGCAGAATCTCTTCCTTGCGCAGCTCCTGGCGATCCAGCTCACTGAGCGTCTTTTTGCGACCGAAGATTTTGTCGATCAGGGCCATCGATTACTCAGTTCTGCAACCGGAAATAATTGCCACAGATGGACACAGATGAACACAGATAAAACCAAATCCCCAAGTCTTATCTGTGTTCATCTGTATCCATCTGTGGCAATAATTCTTTGTGTTCGCCGCGGTGCTCGATCTTATCCCGGCTCGGGCTCGTTGCGTCTGGGCGAAATGCTCATCGGCTGCTTGGCCGTCTCGCGGCTGCCTTCGCCGGGATTCGACGCGACAGGCGTACGCGAAGTTTCCGCAGCCGGCGATGAAGGCGTTGCGGCAGCGCCGCCGCCGGATTCCAGTTCGAGTTCTTCGAACAGCGCCTGCTCCTCGGCCGACATGCCTGTCGGGCTGATCGAGCCGAGGGTCCCGGATAGCTCTGCGTTGGCTTCCAACTCGGCCAGCACTTCTTCAGCCTTTACTGCATCAGCGGTCATCTCATCGGTGTTCGGCAGGCTCGCCACCTGGCCCTGCTGCACCAACTCGAGATTGTGCAGATGCGTGCTGACGACGTTGACCTGTTGGTTCAGCATCGACAGCAACTGCTGCCGTCGCTCCAGGTCCTTGCGGAGCTGGAGCATCTGGCTGGTGATCCGGCGTTTACTGATTGCGCCGCCGGCGTTCTTGAACTGGTCCTTAAGCCCCACCTCCTGTTGCTCGAGCGAGTTCATTTCCTCATACGCGCGGTCACGCTGCTGAGACAGCGCAGTTCGACGTTCGGAAAGGAACGCGATTTTCTTTTCGCTCTCGCCCTTGCGGGCGAAGAGCGCTTTGACGCGATCGATTAACGGCATGGAAGATCCTCCCGCCGAGCTCGCAATGGCGGCCGGTGCAGGCATTGTTCCCTCGCGGAACAGCACCACCCGCCCATCCAGCCGCTTGGCAACCAAGCCGGGGTTATTCTTTGCATAGTTCTTCAGCTCGGCTTCCACCACCTGCACCGGAAGCTGTGTCCTGGCGGCCACGCGATCGGTCACGATGCCGCCGCCAAGAAGTTCGACTTTATTCTCTTCAATCAGATCGCGAACGCGCTGGCGTTTTTCACCCTCGGCTTCGGGATCAAACAGATCCGAAAGCGCTTTGGTTTCCATCGGCCCGGTGACCGTCCATCCCCCGGCGCCGTTGGGCTCGACCAGAATCACCGTTCGATCCGCCCGGCGCTCGGCCAACTCGTGGGCCTCCATGGTGAAGCCGCTGGTTGAGAGCAAGACAACCGTCGTCGGCGCGCCGCCCAGAGAAGGCGGCAGCGACGCCAGGAATTTATTGACTTCAGTCGGCGTCATCGGCTGGGGATCATCGCCGCGAAGCAATGCGCGTGTCGGCGAAACGCATACGACCCGCAACCGGCCCACCGTGGCGCGAAGGATCCAAAGCCGCTTCTGCGAGAGCGTGACTTCGATCATTTCCCCAACGGGCATTCTGCCCTGGAGCTCACGATCAGGGATGCTCATCTCGCTCATCATCCGCTTCAGGTCGACGGACTTATCCGTCCGGCTGACGTCGCGGATAAACGCGGTGATCGGCCGGCGGCCCAGTGTCGTATCGATCCGCAGGCGATCGTCCTGAAGCAGCCGTTCCACGTGTTGAATCAGTTGCTGCTCGCGCTGGCGATGGCTGGCGGGGTCGGATTGAGTTCGAGTGGTGTCGGACAAATGCAACTCCTCAAAACGAACGGATTCACCTCTTTGCGCCATGCCGGGCCTCCGTACCCGCGGTCACTCCCGAAATGTATACCCGCCGGGCGTTCAAGTCACGACGAGGGCGGATTGCGGCGAAACGGGGCAGCGCGATCGCATGTAACCTGTCGGGGAGTGCGAGGCTCCCGCCGAGCCGCATTTTTTCTTCAAAGGTTCGGCCCGGCAGGAGCCTCGCATTCGCAGAACCCATACCTAATCGCTCAAAATGCCATGGGTCCGTGACACTTTAGGCGGCCTTCTTCTCCCTCCACCGGTAC
>DAIRGS010000368.1:0-6957 GCA_036794395.1 Tepidisphaeraceae bacterium
AAGGAAAGTTGGTTTCCCCACATCCCACCCGTCGCCCGGTCGCCGAGCGAAACGGGGACGCAGCTAGTTTATAAACTAGCTGCGTCCCCGTTTCGTTCTTTACTCATGGGGATCGGACTACGCCGGAGATGGTGTTGGAGAAGGTGAAGGCAGTGGACAATGGATGAAGGGGGGGAAATCGAATGACGAATGACGAAGCGGGGAGTTTGCTTTTCAAAGTCGCCTGGAATTCGCCCTCACCCCGGCCCTCTCACATTCGGCAAGCTCAGTGCAGGCCCGGGGGGAGAGGGGGAAATACTTGGGAGTGGCGCGGGGTGGTTCATTGCGGGGGATCGTGCTTGGCATCGTTGGGCAGGCATCGGCCCATCTCCTTGTCTCCTTGTCTCCAAGTCTGCTTGTGTGCTTGTCTGCTGGTCTGGATTTGACTTCACCCCCCTCCCCCCCGAAAACTGATGGCATGGACGCGCAGCTTCAAGGGCTTAAGTTTGATTCGCAGGGGCTTATACCGGCGATTGTTCAGGACCATGCGACGCATGAAGTGCTGATGATGGCGTGGATGAATGCGACATCGCTGGCCAAGACGATTGAGACGGGCAAGACGCATTTTTTCAGCCGGAGCCGCAACAAGCTTTGGCTGAAGGGGGAGAGCTCGGGGCACGTTCAGCACGTGAAATCGATCCGGACGGATTGCGATCAGGACGTTTTGCTGATTGCGGTCGAGCAGATCGGGGCGGCGTGCCATGAGGGGTATGCCAGTTGTTTCTTCCGGGAACGGGATACGGGAGAGGGTAATGGTTGGAAAGTGGTGGGGAAGAAGGTTTTTGAGCCGGATTCGGTGTACAAGAAGTAGCGATGGCCCGGACCCAATCGCAGCGGAAGAATGTTCGAAGCAGTGGGAACGCAATGACCGAGGCGCTTGAAGCGCCGCCGGTGCGGCGTCGCGTGCCGGGGGTGGTGGGGTTGGTGCTGGGGGTCTGGTTCGTTGCGATTGTTCTGGCGGCGATGATTGTGCGGCTGCCGGGCGTGGTGCCGAGCGGGAATGAGACGACCTGGGACCGGGCGGTGTTTACGTCGGTGAGCGCGGCGACGCTGACGGGATTTCAGCAGAGCATGGGGGTGAGGGAGATGGCGGCGGCGGGAATGGGCGGGCCGGTGGTGTTGTTTTTGTTGACGCTGCTGGGGACGTTCGTGAGTTTGTTTGTGGGAGGGTTGGCGGGGGCGAGGATTCTGCGGACGGGGCACTCAGCTAAACAGATTGCGATCGCGGCTCTAACGGCGCAGGCACTGGCGACGTTAGGCGGTGCGGCGGCGCTGCTGGGATCGGCGGGCGATGCGTTTGAGGCGCTGTTTCAGGCGGCAAGCGCGTTTGGCAACAGCGGGCTTTGGCTGGGGGCGTATCCGACGACAACGGGGCCGATCACACATGCGATATTGCTGCCGCTGGCGATGTTGGGCGGGCTGGGGTTGCCGGTGTTGATTGAGTTGAGTAACTGGGTGTTCGGGAAGAATGAGCTTTCGCGGAATTCGCGGGTTGTGCTGAAGCTGACCGCGATAGCCTACCTGGGCGGGTTTGTTTTACTGATGCTCGGGCAACTCTCGGCGGCGCGGAGCGGCGGATGGGCGGCGTGGCGCAGCACCCTGGCATCGTGTACAAGCATGGCAGTGAATGCGCGAACGGCGGGGATTCCGGTGCAGTCGCCGGCGGCGTTTACGGCGGCGGGACAGTGGATTCTGATGGCGCTGATGGGGGTCGGCGCATCGTCAGCGGGAACGGCGGGAGGAATCAAGCTTACCACGGTTTGGCATCTGGTGCGGGGGACGCGCGATTTGCTGGGGGGAAAAGCTCCGCAGCGCATGTGCGGAATTGCGATCGTTTGGATTGGGTTCTATGGGATTGCGCTATTTGTGGGGATGGTGCTGCTGGCGGCTTGCGAATCGGCGGCGGCGAGCGACCGGCTGCTGTTCATGGCGATCAGCGCTCTATCCAACGTGGGGCTGTCGCATGATCCGATTTCGATGACTGGGCCGGGATTGATTGTGATGTCGGGGTTAATGCTGGTGGGGAGAGTGGCGCCGCTGGCGGTGTTGTGGTGGACGGCTACGATTGTAGATGAGGTGGACGTGGTGGTGGGGTAGTGTGGCTCGAATTGTTCATCGTGGAGAATTCAAATTCAGTTTGGCCACAGATGAACACAGATGAACACAGATGGACACAGATAAAGAACGAGATTGAGAAACAGGATTTGTCATCCTGGGCAATAGCAAAGGATTTGATGTGGGGGAACCACTCTAATACCAAGATCCTTCGCTTCGCTCCAGGATGACAAGGTCGAGGATTCACCAGAGCAACTTCAACTGAGTTCATCGCAATTCTTCTTCTCTGCGATCTCTCTTCGAGCCTGAGCCTCAGAGCCGAAGGCCGCGCCTCTGCGGTGAATCCGTTTTCGGATTTGCGCGCAAAGAAGTGGCGGAGCCGACGCGGATGCGTCTGCCCCGCCACGGGCGGATGACTGTGGGTGGGCTACTTCTCCTGGAAATCGAAGTTTCTGGGGGTGGGCTGGCCGGATTGGGTGGTTTGCTTTTTCATCTGGCGGAGTTGGGTGATCATTTCGTTGAGCTGCTTTTCCATCTGATCGAGACGGCGTTCCATGGCATCGCTGGAACCGGCATCGCCCTGCTGGCGAGTTCCGGCGGCAGCGCGAATCTTGGCGCCGGCGCGGACGACGTCGTCGGTATTGGTGCGAACGTCGATACGCCGTTCCGCGCGGGTGATGGGTTTCTGATCGGTTTGCGACCTGAAGAACGTGCGAGCGCGGGGGTCGTTTTGGTCCTGATTGACGTTCTGCTGGTCGCGCATGGCGCTGAGCCGATCGAGCGCGGCTCTCTTCTGGTCCTCGGCGGCGTTTTGCTGGTCGCGGGCCGCGTTCTGCTGGTCTCTACGCGCGTTCTCGCGATCCCGGGCGGCCTGGGCCATGGCTTTGGCGCGTTCTTTCTGAGCCTCGGCCATCGCTTTAGATCGCTCCTTCTGGGCTTCGGTAAGCGCTTTGGAGCGGGCATTGTCGGCATCAGCGCGGGAGTAGTTGCGCTGAATATCGTTCAAATGGCGCTCGGCGTTTCGGAGCTGTTCGCGGAGCTTGGTGACTTCGGCGCGGGCTTGGTCGAGTTCGGCGCGGTTCTGAGTGGACCTTGGATCGGCTTCCTCGGCTTCGGAAGACGTGGGGACGGGGGCGATTAGGATATTCGCCTTGGGCGATTCCGGCGCGGCGGGCGCGACTGGGGCAACGGGCGCGATCGATTCAATCTGAGCCGGGGGACTGAGCGGAGCCGGGGGGACGAGCGGAGTCTCCTGGGCGAAGCTGGGGGCGAGGGGAAGCAGCAGGCCGGCAAATGAGCAGACGGCCGCGAGGCCTGGACGACTCAGCGCCCGGCGGGCGCTTTGCTGGTTGATCATGACAAGTCTCCTTCTGAGGTCCGTGAACTGGCCCATGCCGCTGGCCAACACTGGCAATGACGGACGGGTGAGTGAAATGAAATCAACGGTTTCGATAAGAGCCGAAGCGTAGCTGCGGGCGAGGCGCGGGAGCGTCCAGACGACCCATGCATCGCAGCATTGTTCGCTGGATTCGCGAAGCTGGGAGCGCGACAGCCAGACTGCCGGGTGCCACCAATAGATGATGGTGGCGAGTAGTTCGAGGCGGCGAACCCAGTGGTCGCCGTGCCGGAGGTGGGCCAGTTCGTGTACCAGAACGGTGTCCTGCTGGGCCTCGTCGAGGCGCGACCAGAGCGAGGCGGGAAGAATGATGCGGGGACGCAAGCCGATCGCGCAGAGCATGGGGGGCACCGGGCCGCGAACGAAGGCGACTTCGGGACACCGGCCCAAGGACATTGAACGGGAAAGGTGGAGAGCGCGCTGGCGGATGGCGAGGGGAGCGGGAACGCTATGGGATAGTAACCGGCGGATGCGGAGCGTTGAGCGGAGAATGAGGGCGAAATAAACGATTGCGCCGGTGAGCCAGAGGAGGCAGAGAATAGCGGGCCAGGAAAGTTGGGGGATTTTTGGATTGGTTGCTGAAACTGGCGGAACCACGACGGGCCAAATCGGCGCGGGCGCGGGAGTCACGAGTTCGGGGCCGAAAGTTGAGGGCTCATCGATGTCGAGAGGTTCGTCGGAGATGGGGGTGATTTCGGCGATGGCAAAAGGCGTAGTATGTGTATTCGACAGGCTGGCAACCGGTGTGGCGGGCCACCCGATCGGAATCGTCCAGATGGGTGGCGTTAGAAGTTTGAGCAGGACGAGGATCCACAGGGCGCGGGTGAGGGGCGGGTGGCGGAAAATACGCGAAATAGTTGCAGCCACGAGGGCAAGGCCCAGAGCCGCGACGGCGTTGCTGAGGACAAATTGGAGCGCGCGGTCGAGTGGCATATCAGTCCTTGCGATCACGCCGGCTTTTGGGGATTGGGGTCGAGTCATCGAGCAGGGCGCGGAGGGCCTTACGTTCGGCGGAGGTCAGGGGCTTTGATTTTCCGAGCAAGCCGAAGATGGGAGCGAAGGAGCCTTCGCAGAATTTTTCCGCAAGGGCTTCGAGCCCGCGGCCAACCAGATCCTCACGCCCAACGGCGGCGGTAAAGACATGGATAAACACGCTGCGATCTCGCAGAACCAAGCCTTTGTTTCCCATGCGATCAAGCTGCTTTTTGACGGTGGCGTAGGTGGAGGCGTCGTTTTGGGGGTGGAGGGCGTCAGTGAGCTGGCGAATGTTTTGCGGGCCGTCCTTCCAGAGGCACTGGAGGATGGCAAGCTCGGCTTCGGTAACGTCCTGGGGTTCACGGGGCATACGAAATGGCCTCAAAGAGTCGTTTTGTCTCAATTGTGAGACGCTACGTCTCTTTTGTCAAACCAACCGCCCTGTCTTCCGGCTGCGGGTTTGCGGAGTAGACGGTTGGGGCGAAGAGAATCTAACAAGGGTGACGAGGATTTGACCGAATGGAGGGATGGGAACGCTGGGCCGGGCGCCTGAGTTAGGTTGTATGCGGGGGGCGAGCGAACGAATATAGGGTGGGCCGCGTCGTCGCGTAATTTTGATTGATAATGGAGATGGGTATGCCGTTGATCGCTTGGTTCACGTTCGTCGCATCCGCAGTTCTTGAAGTAGCGGGGGATGCAATGATCCGGCGGGGGTTGCGGTCACGGGGATTCATGTTCATCGCGGCGGGTTTTATTTCGCTTGGGTGCTATGGGCTCGTAGTAAATTCGGTGAAGTGGGATTTTTCGAAGCTGCTTGGGGTCTATGTGGCGGTGTTTGCGGTGGTCAGCATTCTTGCGGGACGATTTGTGTTTGGGGAAGTGATCGCAGTATCGACGTGGGTGGGGTTG
Organism: Tepidisphaeraceae bacterium; assembly: GCA_036794395.1. Taxonomy (GTDB): domain Bacteria; phylum Planctomycetota; class Phycisphaerae; order Tepidisphaerales; family Tepidisphaeraceae; genus DASXMX01. The sequence continues at coordinate 5,375 of DAIRGS010000368.1, forward strand.
GGGGTGATTGTGGTTGGTGGGTTTATTATTCAGTTTGGACATTAGGGAGCGAGAGAGAATTAAGGAATCGCGGGGCGATGCGGCGTGTTGGGCGGACACGGGGATCCGCCCCTACGGGATGGCGGCATGAAGTGGAGACGAAGAAGGCGATATCCGCTGTATCCGGCGCTGGCCTGGAAGATCGTGTTGTCGGGGATGCTTGTGTACGCGCTGACGGGCGCATCGAACGCGATCGTGTGGCCTGTCGAGGTGACAGGAAACCGTACGGGATTTCATGTGGCCCTAACGCCGGCTGCGATTCAGATTTGGGTGGGATGGGGTTGGCCAAACCGCTATTGGATCGAGCATCGGGAAGGCGGAGATTTCTGGAAAGGCACAGCCTATGGCAGCTACGAATCAGAGTGGGGCCACGAGTGCTTCGGATTCCTGCTTGGGCACAGGGGCGGATCCTACTACGCGATGCATCACAAATTGGCGGTGCACTGGATAATCCTGGGAGTGCCGTGGTGGTTCATTGGAGCACTTATTTTTTGGCGAAACCTTGCGCGATGGCAACATCGAATCGTCATTCGCAAGCGAGCAGCACGACGGATGCGAAATCGGCTGCGATGCGCCGGGTGCGGGTATGACTTGCGAGCGACGCCATTGCGATGCCCGGAATGCGGGAGACGGGTTGAGTGATGGCCAGGAAGAGGAAAAAACTTTATTCGCAGGGATCCATCATGAACAGGGGGCAGATCAGTCATCAGACTTTCTACCCGGCGTGGTGTGTTTGGCCGTCCAGCTCAGGGCGGCTTTAAGGGCGTCGGATTGTTTTTGGGGATCGCCTTCGGACTGGAAGCGGATGGCGAGCAGGCGCGGCTTTTCGTAGAGGAGGAAGGGGCCGACGGAGCTGACGAGGATGTCGTGCTGCTGGAGGGCGAGGAGGACGTCGTTGGCTTCATAGTCGGCGCAGACAAACTGGCCGATCACGACGGACTTGCCGCACGAGCAGCGGTAGAAGTTGAAGTCGGTTGCGATGCCGGCGGCGGCGGGGACATCCATGCCTTCGATCGCGACGAATAGATCGGTGCGGGGGATCGTTACCGTGTAGACGTTATCGTGGAGGATGCCTTTGCGGCCGAGCGTTTGGGCGACGATGGACCAGTCGTTGGGGGAGTTGGGAGAATCGGTTGCGGGGAGTTGAATCGCGGCCGGGGTGCCGGAGGTCTGGGTGGAAGGGGCTGGGGCTATGGTTGCGCAGCCGGGGAGGAGGATTATGGCGGCGAGGTAGAGGATTGGATGGGGGAGCAATCGATTGAAGCTTTTAGATTTCAGATTTGAAAGTGGCATTGGGGTTCCTTCGGTTGTTGGCTGGGCGGATTATATTGGGGATGGGCGGGGGAGGAATCAGGGAGCGGGGATGAAACTGGGGTGGGTTTCGTGAAACGTGAAGACGTGATGAAATGCATTGCGGGTTTAAGGCGCCTGGCACTCGCCCTCAACCCCGGCGCTCTCCCGTAGGGAGCTTGTCATTGCCCACAAATTTTTTATCGAGGATCGATGCTCAAAAAACCCCCTCCCTACCCTCCCCCGGCGTACCG
>DAIRGS010000369.1:0-6942 GCA_036794395.1 Tepidisphaeraceae bacterium
CACCCGCCTTGTCCGGCTTCATCGACTGCACATCCCCCGCCGCCACCGTCGTCACCTTCCCCGCCGCATCCGTCACCACAAACCCCTCCGCCGACCGCTTGATCTTCCCCTCCAGAGTCGTCCCATCCTTCAACGTAATAACATCAGCGCTCACCCCCGACGCAAAACACAAACAAAGCAAAAGGATTAGTCGCTTCATACCCAGGCCCCAGCCAAAACAACGCGCGGAACAGAGCAACTCTACGGATTTAATCGTAGCGTCCAGGCCCCGCCAACTCAACCCACAAATATGCCGCGAGATAATTAGGCGTAAACGCCCCTTCGCGAACACCACTTTCCCGCCCGATGCGCCCCCACCCATCGGCGATACCCCTCACCTCCCCCATCCCCCGGCAAAAATGAATTGGGAACGCTCGGATTCGAACCGAGAACCAAGGGATTATGAGTCCCCAAAATACCTCGGTTTTCCGCTGAATCAAGCGTTTTAGGGGTCTTGAGCGGACTCGATTGGACACGGCCAGAACGGGGGCCGGTTGTCGGACAACCGCAAGTGAGATTTGTACGGGTTGTCGGAAGTGGCATCGCGGCGGCAACGGGCCTCGGCACGTCGGCGACGCCTCCGAACGTCTGCGATTGCCTTCGCCAGTCGAGTGGGTCGAGACGGATCAGAATAAGCCGGTAGGCGTGGCGTCGGCTTTGTATTGGCGTGCAATCCGCTTGTCGGCCGGCGTGGACTTCGCCCAAGGGCGCGGACAAGTGGGCGACCCCGTAGATGCCTTCACAGGCCAAGCGGCCGCGCTGGGCGTCGATTCTTCGCCGGGCGAAGAAAAGGGGCGAAGAAAAGGGGACATTCCTATTTTACAAAATAGGGCGAAGAAAATGGGACATTCCTATTTTACAAAATATCCATAATTGGGAATGGCCCCTTTTCCGTTTTCGTCCTACTCGTATTTTGGGCTTCATGGTGTGGACCGTGTATGGCTGACGTTCCGCACGAGCGGGAGTTAGTGACACAGTTTTCGGGTAAGCCATTTGTCCTGATCGGCGTGAACGGAGACGAGGACAAGGCAAAGGCTCTACGGGCGGTTTCAAAAAACCTGATTTCATGGCGGTCTTTCTGGAATGGCCCAAAAGCCGCCTTTGGGCCGATTGCGATGGCATGGAATGTCCACGCTTGGCCGAAAGTCTACGTCATCGATCAAAACGGAGTGATCCGGCATACCAACCTGTATGGTAAGGAGCTTGACGCGCCGCTTGCCAAGCTGGTCGCCGAAGCGGAGGCGGTAAAATCCCGTGCGCATGAATGAGGGGCTTTTGTTGGTTGCGGACAAGCGGGTGGCCGATGGCGTGTGCCGTGCATCCCCGCTGTGATGACCGCGGCATGTGCGGGGCATGGCGGGGGCGGGTAGGATGTGGGTGTGAGACGCCACATACTTAGGCTTGCCGCTGTCTTTTCACTGCTGATTTGTGCAGCAACGTTTATCTTGTTTATACGTAGTTTTTCGGTAACGGACGAAGCGTTCCTCATCTATCGCACCGAAGGTGCGGAGCATTTGTCGCTTCTAAAGGGACGTCTGTTCTTTCAGCATATTCGTCCCAACGACGGCATCCGCGGGGCAGTCGAACGCGTCAGCCATCGGGCTACGCCCGTCCAGAGCCTGCCGCCACACCCTTGGTTTACCCGGCCCCCCACAACTTATGGGGGCGTGGATTTTCTCAATATTCCGGCACACATCCCTGGTGACATTCAACAAGCGCGGCAGGTCGTGAAGAATCCGCGGCCAATCATGATGATCGGTAATGATGGCAAACCCACGCCCGAGAGCATCAAGGCTATGCAGAAGTGGCTTAAGGCAGACAATCTCGTTAATACACCTCCAACCTATTGGGCCATCGCCTTTCCGCTTTGGATGGTAGCCATCATTACCTTGATCGCACCGTCAACCCTATTATTTTACCCCTTTGTGCGATCGCATTGGCGGCGGCGTTATGGTCGCTGCACCGGCTGCGGCTACAGCCTTACCGCCAACATCAGCGGCGTGTGCCCGGAATGTGGGACAGCCATCTTCCAAGCCTCCCCGCCTGCGTGACTGGGTTTATTCCGGTTCAATCACCCGTGCAATCCTGGCTCGATGACCGCGGCACGTGCGGGGCGTGGCGGCTACGCGAAATGAGCTTGACGGACGCAATCGCGGTATTCACACTTTCTTGTTGAATTGCTGCGCCGACAGTTGCACAATGCAAATACAACTGCAGATGTGAGTTCGGAGCCTCACGGAGTACCCATCAACCGCGGAGATCAATGAACCCTCGTCTTCGAACCTGCCTCACACTGGCGATCGGTATTTACCTATCATGTTGCCATCAAATCGCCTATGGCGATGACACGGAGCAATTTCGCTCCAAGTTTCGAACCCGATTAGCACAGCTTCGATCCGTTGTGGTCACGTTCCATCAAGACACGCTGGTTACTCCGCCGCCGTCGTTTTATAAAAAGATGGCGGCGCTTGAAAAAGAGGAAGCCAAGGAGGGGGGCACTGGTCGCCTTATAATCCATGAAGGATTGTACTCAGAGGATTGTGCGTTCAGGTTCTTGAATGGGCGTGTCGAATACACGTCTACCTATACCGAAGGCACCGTTAAGCGGCTTCTTTCCGAGTCGACACCGTTTATAAGGACGCGGGACTTCGTGTACTCTCCTGAAGGTACTGAAGTAATTATCCAGCAGGGAACGGGTAAAGGGGAGTTTATCGGTACCATCGTTGAGCATCGAAAACTACCTAATGTTTTCCCAATAGACATCGCTTTAGGGCTACGATTTGGTCCCGATATGCGATGGATCAACGACGATGACATAAACCATGCGGTGATTGAGATAACTCCCGGCAAGAGCCTTAGGACGCGATCAGAGATCCCGCATTCAGGGAAGGTGGTATATGAGTGGGAGTTAGACTCTTTGCAACATGAAGGACTCACCCATTTTGTCGCCAAGCTCGGAGACTTAGCATATCTGGAAATCGTGGCATCTCAGTTTGAAACTATTCGCGGAGTGGCTCTTCCACATCATGTACTGGTCACACGTCGTGCACCCGGAAGCGCTGGCGCGCCAGCAGTCGTTGTTCAAACAGTTACTTTGCATAACCTGAAATACGAGGTTGGTGGCAATTCGAACTCGGTGGGCAGCTATCAACTTCGATACCCGGCCGATACTCCCATCCTTGACATGAGGGGTGATGCGGCTGTTCCTACTACACGACCGTAGGCAAAGAGGCTGTTGCCCTTCCACAATGTGTGCACGCACACCAGCGGCGTATGCCCGGAATGTGGGCTGGCAATAACGCAAATGGTGGAAGCATGAAGCGGAAGTTGTTGACAGTTTCGTGCCTGCTGTCGCTGCTGCTGTGCTTGGCGACGGTGGTGCTGTGGGTGCGGAGCCGACGTGTTCATTCCCGTGTCGGGTATAGCACCAGCCAAGCAAGATTTACCCTGCACTCAGTTGATGGGGCTTTAATATTTTCGGGTCCCCCGGCGGGTACCGACGATCCGAAGGTCAGGGACCTCGTCAGCGGAATGTCCAATAGCGACGTTGTGTTTAAGCTGGGTGGCGGTGGCGGAGGCATCAAAAGCTGGGACTTTCGCGACGGCAGTGGCAAGAGACTAATGCAAAATTGGGTTAACTCCCGCTTCAAGCCACTTGACCCAAAGCCATTACTCAGAGCGCTGGACGACCCGAACCGAGTGGTGGCAGCGCATATGGTCCTGATTTGGACGCGGCCTCGTGTGGGCCCCTTTCCGTTACCCTCTCTGGAGAACAATACGGTAAGCCAGGATTACGATGGTTTGCTCGTTCGCGGTACGCCGTCTGTTTCCGAATTCGCCACCGCGGATCCATCGGGATGGCGCGCTATTCGCGACAAGTGGCATGACCGTCTCGACCGTCAAATTACCCGGGTGAGGTATTTGTGGCTTGTCGCAGCCACGGCGGTTTTGCCCCTGTTTTGGTTCACGGCGAAGTACCGGCAGATTCGTCGCAGGCGGCTTCCCGGCGTCTGCCACACCTGCTTCTACGACCTGACTGGCAACACCAGCGGCGTGTGCCCTGAATGTGGCACCGCAATCTCCCCACGCATCGCAGCGGCATTCAAGAACAAGAGCCCCAGGCCTGCGTGAACCAATGCGGTAGCAACGTTGGGTGGTTAGAGAAGTATCGTTGCCCATGATCTGCGATCTTTTTAGAATCGCGTCTGCTCTCTTGCTACTGCTGGGTATTGCAGCAGTAGTTGTTTGGGTGCAAAGCTACTCGACAAAGGAATTTGCCGCGAAATACGCTCTCGATTCAACACTCACTTGGACCGTCTACGAAGCCTCGATCCGAAGGGGTGATGTGACGCTTATCAGGGATCAGGTAAAATCGGCTGATGCAAAAGGATGGCGGCAAGTGCTTCGGACTCGCTTTCGCCAGTCGCCAGATAATCGTTCGGGGATTGTGGCTGGAAAGCTTCCCCTGGAATCAGTTCCTCTTGCGTCTCTTGCGGAGTTTGTCTTTGAGGTTAGGCCGAAGCCCGCTTCGCGGATTAATCGTCTCGGATTCGGTGTCAGCACTACACAATTGGCAAATTATCGTACTTCGATTCTTGAGAAGCGATCGGGAAAGATTAGCCATCATCTAATGCAACTGCACGCTGTACGAACAGACGAACTCCACGTGCCGGCGTGGTTTGTCGTCGTAGTATTCATCGCGCTTTCCGGTTGTTGTCTTGGCTTTCCTTCACTTGCGCACGCTGCTCGGCGACTGAGTCGCCCTCGCCATCGTTGTGGTCACTGCTCTTACGACCTCACTGGCAACACCAGCGGCGTCTGTCCTGAGTGTGGGACGGAGGGGGCGCGGCAGGTTGAGGCAAAAGCATGAGACGCCGGTTCTTTACCCTCACGTCCCTTCTGTCGTTGCTGCTGTGCGTGGCCTCAGCGGTGCTTATTGCCCTCAGCTTTGGGCTGCCCGGTGCATACCCCTTCACTTGGCACGGGGCGGCGTACGAAGTGGCATTGCGTGAGGGGCGGGTGAGTGTTGGCAATATGCCGGAAGTGCGGGAGGAGCAACGCCAGCGGCGTGAGGCACTTGCGGAACTGAAAAGCGGGTTCGACTCTCAGTTAGACGCCGTGCACGACACGTTCCAACGGCTTCGATACGGAACGCCGGAGTACCTTGAGCTAAAGAAGACAACCGCGACGCTCGGAGCGAAGTACGAGGCCGGCCGCCGGGAAATTGAATCCAGACCGAGCATCGCTGTCGTGGGATGCTCGCTGCCCTTGTGGCCGGTTGTTCTGGCCTCGCTTCCCCTACCGGCAGCCTGGGGTGGGTTTTGGCTGCTCCGTCGGCGACGCTTGCGGCGCGAGACGCCGCGTAAGCGTTGGGCTTGGGTGGTGCAATTCCGGAAACACCGGCGAGGGGGGCGGGTCAGGCAATACCTCTTCACCGCGGCCGCAATTGTGTCTCTCCTTCTGTGCACGGCAACGGTGCTGCTGTGGACACACAACAAACGTCAAGCGGACGTCATCACACAAAACAATCGCCAAACGACGGTTCTCGACTTCCATAACTATCGCCATTACCGTGCCATTGCTGGGGGGGACGCGATTTGCCTACAGAGAGTTGGATATCTGCAACGGCTTGCCAAGTACGCCAGCCCTATAGACACACCGATTGGGTACGAAGAATCCGAATACGCTGCCATCATCGCGAGGAACAATGTACCCGTAACCCGGATCAGCCAAAGGCTCTATTTGCTGTTCACGTCAGCACCATTCGAGAATGTGACTTGGGTGAAGAACCCGCACGCTGGGTGGCCTTGGGCCAGCAGATACGAGTACGACACGACATTCGATCCGTACCGGACGGTTAGTACGCACGAAGTTCGAGTCATCGAGTCGGTCTGGCTGCCGTACTGGCTCATCGTTTCCGCCACCGCCATTCTCCCGGTCACTGGCTTGTGGAAACTGGTGGCGTCCAGATTGCGTATGGAGTGGAATCTTTGTGCCACCTGCTCGTACGACCTGACGGGCAACACCAGCGGCACCTGCCCCGAATGCGGCACGGCCCTTCCCACACCCGCCAAGACGCTCGAACCAAAAAGCCCCCGGCCTGCGTGAGCCGCGATGTACCCGCGTAATCGCGCGCCATCGCCGCTGAATTACGGCTTGATGTGCGGGGCGTGGCGAACCCGAATAACGGGACAACCCTGACCCGAATAACGGGACACCCGAATAACGACCCGAATAACGGGACAACCCTGGATCCGAATAACGGGACAACCCTGAATTATTTCGATTGGGTCAAAGGAAAGCTTCTACGGTTGAGCGGACGAGCGTCGCCGTTGACGTAGTGGTGAACAGAAACCGAAGAAAAGGGGCCAACCGAAGTGAAGGGGCCATTCCTAACCGAAGTGAAGGGGCCATTCCTATTTACGGCACTCACGCGACGTCGTCACATCAACCCACCAACTTCTAAATCGTTTCCCCCGCAAAAACCCCCGGCATCCCCGTGAGACTGCGACCGCACTCCTCCCTCCCCCCGCCAACGTCTATCTCCTCCCGAACCGACCCCCACGCCCAACATCTCTGCCACCTTATATTGCAAATACCATACTCCCAACCACACCTCCAATCAAAACAGCCCGACCCGGCTAACCGTCCGACGTCTTCCGATCGAAAGAACCACCACCCCCTCATCGGCCAAAGCCGATCCCTCCCCTCCGCGCCTCCGTGCCTCCGTGCCTCCGTGCCTCCGTGCCTCCGTGCCTTCCCGCCCGCGTCGTCCCCCATCTCGAATACAATGGCCCAAATACAATGAAAGCCAATACAAATAAAGGTCACGCGAGCCTTAAATTGAACGGAGGCTGTTAAGGTGTGGAGTCGAGACGTGGCGCGGTGGCGCGAAGCGCTCCG
>DAIRGS010000370.1:0-6904 GCA_036794395.1 Tepidisphaeraceae bacterium
ACTCTGCCGCCTGCCTTCCCACCATTAAAGATGGGGTTTATGTAACGCTCACGAAATACTGATTGTCTCGGAAAGCGGGGATTACGGCGCATCGCTTGTTTTTGCAAGAGGTTACGTTCACCCAGGCAGCGGCAAGTTCTTCATCTGTTGATGGCGGGGCGCGATGAAAAGGAGATTACAACGGCGTTGGGCATTTGCCGGTGTACGGTCCATGATCACATTAAGGCGATCTACACGGCTTTAGGGGTTAGCAGCCGGTGCGAAATGCTCGGGGGATTTCTTCAACTGCTCGCCGGGTCGTTTGACTGTGCGGAGGCGGAAGCAACGGATTCGGCCCAATCGCGGCCATCCCCTAAATAGGGGATTGAGTCACGTCTCGCGAACATGTTATAATTTCGCCTTGGCATGAATGAATCGAGTTTGCGGATGATCGGGTTTTGATTGATGTCGCGCCGGCTTCGGTCCTTGAGGCGGTTGCGTCTCCAAGACTGGACGGCAGGTCGTGACGGTGAAACGTGATGCAACCTGGTTGAATTGGTGGATGTCACCTTTTCAGTTTTTGTCACCTTTTCAGTTTTCTGGTTGAATTGGTGGATGTCACCTTTTCAGTTTTGGATGTCACCTTTTCAGTTTTTGTCACCTTTTCAGTTTTTCACCTTTTCAGTTTTCAGGACGGGTTGGGGTCGATCCAGATCATTCGAAAAGGTGGATGTCGCCTTTGCAGCGTCTTGCTTGAGAGGCTCAGCCAAACCCGTCCTGCGCCCGTTGTAGTCGGTAGGAGACCACGAGTTTCTGCGAACAAGCGAGTTTCTCAAGTGAGGTTTGCCGACCTAGTTTTTTTGCGCCCCTTCGTGGGACGCCGCCGCGGTCTGGAGCATCTTTCGCAGATGCTCGAACCCTTTGTCGTGCAACACCGACTCGACACAGGCCATCCCCTGCCCGTGCGGGGCCGTTTTGACCGCGTCCAACAAACTCCGCATCGTCAACACCGCCGACTCGGCCGCCAACAGTTCCTCCGCCGATAACTTCTCGAAATCCAATGCCATTTGATCATCCTTGATTAGAGATCAAGGAATTATGCCAAATTCGCCACAATCGCGCGCTACACCCCGCCCGGATCGATTTCGATCCGGGCGTTTTTTAATTGCGTGATTTCCGCTTACAATCGCTCAGACCCGAGGTGCCTGCCATGACACAAAAGACAATTGAGGCGATCTTCAGTGGCGGCGTACTACGTCCCATGTCCGAACTCGAAGGAATTGAAGAGAATCAGCGCGTTCTGGTGACCGTGACCGCCGCCCCCGCTCCAAGCCCTTTGGCCGGCTGGACAGGCGGTCTGTCCGACGAGGATGCCCGGGAAATCTCCCGTGCGATCGACGCGGAATTCGAGAAGGTTGATCCGGATGAATGGAAATAGCATCGCGCTCGATACAAACGTTGCGGTGCAGGTGTTGAACGACGTCGCCGCAACTATCGCTTTTCTCAACGACTACTCGGAACTGTGTCTTCCCGTCCCCGTGATTGGTGAGCTTCGATTTGGGGCGATGAACTCAGCTCGCTCCGTTGAAAACCTCGCAAAGATTGACAAACTGCTGGTCCGCTGCAGGCCCGTTAACGCCGACGTTGCAACCGCCGAAACGTACGCCACTGTGCGGTTCGAACTCAAGCGACGCGGAACTCCTATTCCCGAAAACGACATCTGGATCGCGGCAATTTGCGTTCAGCATAGCTTGCCCATTGCCACGCTCGACCAGCATTTTTCCAAGGTCCCAACCCTGCAAATCCGGCGGCCATAAATCGGCGCCACGGATAAATGTAGATGAGCCTGGCGAATGGACGGGGATTCCGAAGCCATCATAGCTGCGGTTCGGCGTTTTCTCTGATCGCCTCTGACGAGTTAAAATGATCGGCGCGCGGTGGGGACGCATTGCAAATGGCATTTGAGGGAATTTCTTCGGACGACGCTCCGCCCTTTCACGGCATCCAACGGGCCTCAAGAGAACCAGTGAATCGCCGCGACGCTCGATGCACCACCCGCGGGCGATCTTCTGGCTGGGTGGATCGGCGACTTGCCGGATGCCGGCGCTCATGACATGATCCGCTGCATCGAGTTCCGGGTTAGCGACTGTCCGTATCTGGGACGTGCGAGATATGGGTTCAAATAGAGGGCCGTGACGATTGGCATTGATCGACGAGATCCGAGCGGAGTTTTCTCGCGGCAATTTCGAATTCTCGCGCCATGCCCTCGATCAATCGATCCGCCGACGAATTACCATTGCGGAGGTAATTCAATGCATCGCCGCCGGCGCGGTCATCGAAGACTATCCGAATGACAAGTATGGCCCCAGCTGCCTGATTTTCGGCTCGACCCTTGCAACTCGCCCGTTGCACCTTCAGTGCAGCCACCCGTCGCGTCCCATCATTAAAGTCATTACAATATACGAGCCGGACCCCGATCAATGGATCGATTTCCGCACGAGGAAGCCATGAATTCACAGCCCCCATCCGAGACTATGCGGGAAGCGCTTGTCACCTATACCGCGGAAATTGAAGGCCGCATCATCGTGATTGAGCATGTGCCGGCGCGGGTTTGCCTCGAAACCGGCGAGCAGACCTTTTCTCCCGAGACGGTCGATCGAATTCACGCGATTATCCGCGGTGAGCGCCCGCCGGCACGAACCGTTCTCATTCCCATCTACGAATTCGCGGCATGAAAGGCGCGCACGCCCAACTGTCCTTTCGACACCCGCGCATCGACCGCTCCGCCGTCCTCACCAGCCTTCCCGCGATCGTCATCGTCGCCATATGCAGTGGTCTACCGTTGCTCTGGCTCGCCGGCGCAATCCTCTTTGCCTCCCCGGCCGTGCGCGCCGAGCTTCATCTCAATTCCTTCCGCCTCCAACTGCTGCTTCGCACTTTCGCCTACAACGGCCTCGCAGCCATATTCGCTACCTTGATGGGCCTCCCCGCCGCCTTCGTCCTCGGCCGCGGTCGGGGAATTTTCACCCGGCTAATGTGGGTCATCCTCCCTGCCGCGTTGCTCATGCCCTCCCTCTCCTACGCGTACGGCTGGTCGCAATTTGCCCGCATCCTCCGAATCTTCCTGACTGATCACTTTGGAATCGACTTCGTCCAGCGATTCGGCCTCACCTTCATCCCCGCCGGCCCCGCAGATACGTTCCGCTGCATCTGGTCCCTGGCCGGCTGGCTGTGGGCTGTCCCCGCCGGCCTGATCGGTCTCTCCCTTCGCGGCCTCGATTCATCCGTGCAGCAACAGGCTCTGCTCGACGGCGCAATGCTCCGCGTCACCCTGCGCCAACTCCTCCCCGCCATCACCGCCTCCCTCGCCGTCGTAACGATCATCGCTACCCAGGAATTCGCCGTCTACGAACCCACCGGCATCAGCGTCGTCGCAACCGAAGTCCGCATGGTTTTCGACACCGGTGCCGTCAGCTCCCCCGACAACCCCATCGCCGGCCCAGTACTTCAGGGCCTAGGCACCAAATCCCCCGATCAACCCGCCCGCGCCGCCGCAGCCGTCACAGTCGCAATGCCGCTCGTCGCCATCACCTTCCTGCTCGCCCTGGTCGTCACCTTCTTCATCTCGCGTGCCGAACCCGGCGGCTCTGTTACCGTCGCCGCATGGCCCCAAATTTTAAATGCCACGTGGAAATCCAAAGCCGCAACCCTCCTCTTTCTCACCCTTAACCTCGGCGTCCCAATCTGGGCCCTGGTCGTCTCCCTCCGTGAGCTCCCCGAGCTGGGCGCCATCGGCGTAATTCACAAAATGTGGGGAAGCTTCGAGCCCCAGATCATCGGCGCAATCCTCGTCGCCGCCCTCACCGCGGTCCTTGCCACGATCGCCGGCTTCTCAAGCTCCGCACGGCGCATGAGAGCCCTTCTTTTCCTCACCGCCTCCACCTTCCTGATCGGTGGCCAACTCCTCGCCATCGCCGACATCCGTATCTACAACCGTCCCGGCCTGTTCTGGGTATATGATTACTTCCCCGCGCCCGTATTGGCCTACGTCGGCCGCTTCGGCTGGCTCGCCCTCGCCGCCAGCGCCGCAACCTGGACAAAACCCTGGCGCGAAATCCGCGAGATGGCTTCGGTCGACGGCGCTTCCACTTTCCAGCTGGCCCTCCGCGTCATCTGGCCCCTCGCCTGGCCCATGCTCCTGGCCGGGGGACTCATCGTCGGCGCACTCTCAATGACCGAAGTCCCCGCCACCGTCCTGCTCTTCCCACAAAACCCTCAAGTCCTCACCCCCACCCTCATGACCTGGGTCCACATGGCCCACTACGACGCGATGATCGAAGCCTCTCTCCTGATGATGGCCGTCGTCCTCCTCCCCGCCATTGCCGCTGTACTCCTGACTGCCCTCGCGCTCCGCATCGCCCAACGCTTCCCCACCACCCGCTCCCAGGCATAGCTGATTGTCAATGCACCCCAGCCAGACAGAACGCATGGCCAACGCATATTGCATGAGGGTCAACTCTTGACATTTGACATTCATGTCAAATGTCAAGAGTTGACCCCATTATTTTGCCGACCCCATGATTTTGCCAAGAGTTGACCCCATGATTTTGCCGCTGCTTGACAAAATCAACGAGGATCCCGCAGCCTACTTCGCGTCGCTCGTGCGACAGCGCAGCGTGCCGGCAGCGTAGGAGAGGTTATCCGGTCGTTTGACGATCGCAATCAGCCACCATGTCTCGCGAAAAGGGCAACGCGCTCGAATGCGTGCGCCGGGAGCATAAAATTGACGCATGCAGGAGGGTCAACTCTTGACAATTGACATTCCTGTCAAATGTCAAGAGTTGACCCCATGATTTTGATTTTACGATTTTGACCCCATGATTTTACTATGATTTCCCCATGATTTTACTTGTTCTTCCTCTACTTTGGACATATCAGCAAATCCGTCGTGCTCGCGGACGAACGGAAAGCGTCTGCCCCACCTGCCGATACAACCTCACCGCCAACACCAGCGGCGTATGCCCTGAGTGTGGTACGGCGGTGGCCGGGGAAATGGCAAACGTGTGACCGTGATTCCCGCCCGCCGTCGCGGCGGGTAAGATTGGGGGATGGGTGAGCAAGGAACGATACTGGACTATGCGCGACCGAGTTGTCGGGATTGGTGGGGCACCATCAGCCGTGCCGCCGTTTGGTTGTTCGCGGTCGCGGGAGTCGCCGCCTATTGCTGGTTAGTCTATTCTCAACGGGATGACTTCACTCGCTGATTTCAAACTGAACCAGTGCCAGTCAAGGGGGATTGGTAGACTTATGGAGGGCGCTCCACAATTAGACGGCATCAAACTTTGGAGTCGAGATCGGTCAATTGCAGTTGTTGACGCGGTAGGAACCGCAACGAGTAGCAGGAATTCAGGCTATCGTCTGAGTTGAGAGATTCTTGTTTGGGATGCAGGAAGGGGGCGGAGGGTGGACGTGCGGTTCGACCGCTAAACAACGTGTTCAAAATAGTGTGATCGATCGGGTGTTCAGCGGGCGGACACGACGGACTTTCGCTTGTCGACTAGTAGCTCTTGGCCCTCGATTGGCGTGCCCTTGGCATCTGCCTGGAGAGGGCCTTGGCTGGAAGCGACCATTTGAGCGCAGGCTCGGCGGATGCTGGCGACGTTGAGGTAGCGGCCGGGGCATTCGGTGGCTTTGGTTTCACCATGGCCCAGGACGTGGTCGGCGGACACGTGGTAGGTCTTCATGAGGTAGGCCACCAGGCGTTCAAGGGATTTGACCTGAGCGGGAGAGGGGCGGGTGACGTCGAAGTTGCCGACGAGGCAGATGCCGATGCCGTGTTCGTTGTATTGGTTGCCGGGGGTTTTGTCGTGGGCGCCCCACTTCTGCTTGGGCCAGCGCGGGCCGACTTCGATTTGGCCATCGTGAGTGTCGGTGCCGTTGCCAATGACGAAATGGTAGCCCAGCTCGTCCCAGCCTTTGTTACGGTGCATCTGGTCGAACTTACGAGCGCCGCCATCGGGGGTGGCGCTGTGGTGGATGACGATCCAGTTCCATTGATTACGGGCGCCGACGGGGACCCAGTCGGCCGGTATTGCGCCAGATGGGGCAGTTGGGCGCGCGATTTGGGGCGGTGGCGCCGGTTGCGGCGCAGGAGCAACGGCCACAGGCGCTTGCGCAGGGGCATTTGGCCTGTCCTGGAAGACCGGGCCGCTGAAATTCGGCGTTGGAAGGTTGGAGACAACGGGAGCCGGTCGCTGCGTTTGGCAGCCAGCAAGGAGTGCGAAGGCCGCCACGACGATAGGTGCAAACCACTTAGCCATCCTTGGCCTCTTGGTTGGAAAGACTCTGATATCCAGACATCGAATGCGGCTGGCGATGGGTCAACCCTGACACACCAAAATGACAGCCGCGATTGCCCGGCGCCCTACCGGGTTCTGTTTTTTATCGGACGCTTGGCCCAAAATCCAGTAGATCGCCGGTTTTTTGCAGCGAACGGAACTGTTTTCAGGGTCGACGCCTGAGAACCACTACGACGAGAATCGCCAAAAGGATCGCCATTGCGATCAGCCAAATCCGTTTTCGGCTTGGCCGTAATTTTATGGCCAAGGCCGGGGACAAATCAAATATGAACGGCTCGGGAATGCCGTCGGCGGCGTTACGGTCAAAAATCTCCGGTTCGGCCAATCCGCCGACGGGTACGACCTCCGAGACGACCAACTGCCGTTGCGCGATGGCTTCGGCGGCTTCATGGTGCTTGGCATCGACAACCAGGGTGGTTTGAAGGCCGGTATTTCGGCTGATGCCATGTACGTGGTAGCGCATTAGGAAAAGTCTCGGGGCGAAATGAAAGTCGGCATTGGGAGCGGTTCTTCAGGAAAATTGGGAGCGCTCGGAGAAGCCGGGGTGGCGCGGAATACCGCTATAC
>DAIRGS010000371.1:0-6896 GCA_036794395.1 Tepidisphaeraceae bacterium
GGCGGGGGTAGGCGGTGGGCAGCGGGCAGTGGGTTATGGGCAGGGGAATTGCTGAATGCAGGTCGGCTGAAGCAAAGAGGGAGTGGCGGACGTCCGATCGAATGACGACGGGGGAATGGTGATCGATGGCGCACGGTCTTGGCTTGGGGAATGGTGGGGGTCGAGAATAGAAGTCCGAGCGTGTTAGTCGCGGGCGATCCGCGTCGTTGCCGCGCGGGTCGAAGACGAGAGGGAGCCCAAGGAGTGACGTCTGTCGATAGTGACTCGGATGCTTTGAGGTGCTATGCGGCAGCCGTACGATGCGGCTTCGTATCGGTCGACCGCCCGCAACGGCCCGTTTGCGTTTGATGTGGTCGCTTATAGACTTAGCGGGGGAGAATCCGTGTCCCAAGTGAGTATCTGCGAAACAACGAATCTTCGTGCCAGGCTGGGCAAGCTCGCGCTTGCCGATCCGGATTATTGGTCGTTTCGGGGAAACGCAAGACGGGACCACGGCCACGGATTAATGCAGTACCCGGCGATGATGGTACCCCAAATGGTCCGGGCGCTGATGGGGGAGATCTGCGACGTGGAAACGAATGTGCGTCGGGTGGGCGACCCCTTCGTGGGTTCGGGAACCGTGCTGACGGAAGCAACATTGCGGGGCCTGGATTTTACGGGGCGGGACATTAACCCCTTGGCGATGCTCCTTTGCCGGGTGAAGGCCGGCCCAATCTTTCCGGAAGCGCTAACCGAGCGAGCGGATGAGCTGCTCAGTCGGCTGTCCGGTGACAACGGAAGCAAAGTCGCGGCGGAATTCGCGGGGCTCGACAAGTGGTTTTCGCGTACAGCGCAGTTGGGACTCTCTCGCATTCGCCGTTCGATTCGACAGGAGCCGTCGCTCTGGGCGCGACGGTTCTTCTGGGTGGCGCTGGCCGAAACCGTACGTTTGTCATCGAACTCGCGCACGTCAACTTTTAAACTTCATATTCGGGCCAGTGCTGATTTGGCCACGAGACGAGTCGATGCCGTGGCCACCTTTAGGAAGGTTCTTCGGGGAAATCTGACGAAGTTCAAATCGCTGGGTGTTGCGCTACGGACGAATGGTCATCTAACGAAAGGGCACTACGCGGGGTCAATTGCACTTTCACTGGGAGACGCTCGGACGCGGCTGGAGAGCGACCCATGTGATCTTATCATCACCTCTCCTCCGTACGGCGACAACGTCACCACCGTACCGTACGGTCAATATTCGTACCTGCCGCTGCAGTGGGTGGATTTGGGTGACGTTGACACTGGTATCGACCCGAATGTCCTGAATACGACGCACGAGCTGGATCGACGTAGCTTGGGCGGGAGCAGGCGCGTTATCGCGGAGATGACGGAATTGCTGAGGGGGCGATCTGGTCAGTTTGCGGGAATATTGGATGAGCTATCGGATGAGCCGAAGGACCGGTCGCAACGAGTAGTTGCTTTCGTGCGAGATTTGGACGAATGCGTGCCGCACGTATTGGAGATGCTGCGGCCTGGCGGGATTATGGTGTGGGTGCTTGGCAACAGGCGGGTTGGAGGTCGCGCGGTTCCGTTGGATTCGATATTGTCCGACCTGCTTGAAGCGCGCGGGGCTTATCCGGTCGCTAAGATTAGGCGACGCATACCGTCTAAACGGATGGCAGTGCGGAACAGTGTTGCCGAGACAATGGCGAACGAGACGATCCTTGTCTTCCGAAAGGATAATGCGTGTGGCCAAGTCGGATGAACCAGCACATTTTGCGGTACACCCAACTGTCGTGTTGCAGCTTGGCGAAAGCTTGATTTCTGATGCGGTGCAGGGCCTGATCGAACTTGTCAAAAATGCATACGATGCTGATGCAAATTACGCGAAAGTGGTAATCGATACCGTAGGGGTGACGAAAGTAGAGGGAATGGGCGTGCCGACAACAGGCGGGCTCATTGTCGTCGAGGACGATGGAATCGGAATGGACCGCAGAGGGATCGTCCAGGGATGGCTTCTCATTTCGAACCGAGCCAAACGCGAGCTGAAAGAATCGAAGAAAACGACGCCCGGTGGTCGGACGCCACTGGGTGACAAAGGGCTTGGGCGGTTAGGGGTTCAGAAGCTTGGGGACCGTCTTGACGTGTTCACGAAGGTGGAACGCGGAACCGCATACCATTTTGGATTCTCGTGGCTAGATTTCATCACGGCACCGTCGCTGTCAGATGTGGATGTGCATCTGGGGCCGACGAAATTGGATCGCCCGAAGGGTACGACGATCGTCGTCTCGTCTTTGAGGGAGGCCGACTTATGGAGGGGTGAACCGGCATTGCGGCGCCTTCAACGGGAGCTGTCACGGATGATCTCGCCGTTTCGTGCGATTCGGAACTTCATTGTGGCAATTGAAGCGGACGGCAAGACCATTGATCTAGAAGACATTTCGGAGAAGGTCCGCGAGTTGGCACCGGTTAGATACGAAATTCAATTCGACGGTGAGACGCTATCGTTCAGAGGGCGCGCCCGTTTAGATTTCTTCCGGCCGCCGAATGATAAGGAAGCGGAAGAATTCGCGCTGATCGCCGAATCGGACGGGGGCGATCGTTTCTTTGATTATTTGAAGGCGCAGAAACGCGCGGAATACATTGGACTCAAACGGGCCTCTGGCAAACGTTGGTTTGTTGAGTTTAAGCGCGAACGTGCGATTGGCGACTTAGACCGCGTGGAAATGGAGCCGGGGCAGGCGGTTCCGGCGAACCCTGGTCCATTTACCGGCGAGGTGGACGCCTTTGATCTAAGCCCTTCCTCGTTCCGAGTGCAAAACATCTTCGACCGAATCAAGGAATTTCGCGACCAAATTCAGAGGCTGTCGGGTGTGCGGGTTTACAGAGACGGGTTCGCAATCCGTGTCGACGACGATTGGCTGAATTTGGGTAAGAGCTGGACGTCGGCGGGATCATATTACGGCTTGAAACCCGGGAATACGGTGGGGTATATCGCGCTTTCAGCGCGTGATAACATCCAATTGGAAGAGACGACAGACCGCGAAGGATTTAAGGATTCACCGTATTATCGCAACTTTTATGCGATGATGGCGGAGTTCAAGCGGTTTACTTCGGAGGCGCATGAATTCTTTGGTCGATCTTGGTCGGACTTTTCGAAGGTACGTCGGGAACAGGTGGCGCGGGTGGACACGCGAAAAGGGATCGAGGACATCTCGCGTGACATCAGTTCAGCGGTTATGGGCGCGCCTGTGCAGCAGGCCGCTGTAGAGCAATTCTCCGCGCGATTGACGTCCAGTCTGGAAAAGTCGCGAGCGGTCTTGGCGAAACTTGCCGACGCGGACGAGGCGAAGCCGGTGCTTCAACGGAGAGCGAAAGAAACGTTCGACGCACTGTCGGTGCTCGCGGAAGAGTCCGGGCGGGTGTTGGAGGGTGTTGGGACATATCTTCGTCGATTGCAGGAATTGAAGGGGTTGGGCACAGTGCTTGACGACAGGGTCGATAGCCTTCGACGGCAAGTCGACGATATGTACGAGACGGTAGCCTTGGGGCTAACCGCAGAGGCGATCGCGCACGAGGTTTTCCAAATCGC
Source organism: Tepidisphaeraceae bacterium (assembly GCA_036794395.1). Taxonomy (GTDB): domain Bacteria; phylum Planctomycetota; class Phycisphaerae; order Tepidisphaerales; family Tepidisphaeraceae; genus DASXMX01. Next base: position 3,566 of record DAIRGS010000371.1, read on the forward strand.
TGACAACTTGGCGCGGCGGACGAAGTCCATGCAAGCGCGGGCGGGAAACGCGACGGCGGTCGAGAACTACCTTGATCAGGTGCAGGGTGCGGTGATGGCGCTGCGGAAGCAGGTATCGTACCTGTCGCCCGCACTCAGGTATGTGCGCGAGAACCGTGAGATAATCGAGATCGGCAAATTTATTAGGGAACTGGCCGATTTCTACAAGGGACGGTTGCAGAAAAACGACATTGAAATCCTGGTCAACGATCGATCGGAGGGCGGCGATTTTGTGGTGGAGATGAATCGGGGCAAACTCAGTCAGATTTGCGATAATTTTGTATTGAACAGCGAATACTGGTTGAAGCAAGATTTGTCGGCGAAACGGTTGAAGTCGGGAGTGATCAGCTTTGAGGTCGATCGACCATTCATCCGCATTTTCGATAACGGTCGAGGAATTGACCCCTCTGTGGAGAGTGCGCTGTTTGAGCCGTTTATCTCCGCAAAGACGCGCAATGAAGGTCGAGGTTTAGGACTCTTCATCGTGAAGCAGCTCCTGGACTCAGAGGGGTGCCACGTGGGAGTGGTGCCGGAGCGGAACCGCGCGAAGCGGCTATTTAAGTTCCAGTTGGAAATGAGAGGGGCGCTGCATGAGTGATGCGGTGGCGTTGAAGGCCGCTAAGGACGCTGTCGCGCGGCTTTTAGAGGCGTTGGGGATTGACCTGGTGATTTGCGTGGATGACATCTACGCGAGACGTTGGAGCTTGGAAGATCTGCTCGGTGCTCAAGCAGCACTGAGCGAAGCGGATCTGCGGTCAATTTTCGATCGGCCGGAGGACGTGTTTCCGGAAGACCGAGCTGTGCGCCAGCAATCGTTTCGGGAAGCATGGGGGGGTGTGGCGCGGGAGAAACAAGAGGGGATCGCAGAGCAGATTATGCTGGCGGCGGCGGCAAAGGCGCCTGACGAACCAAGCGATATCGTGGCTTCTTCGGCCCTGGCGGAGATCATTGGTACGAAGAGGCTGTCAACGGTGCCGCCGTCACAGTGGAATGCCGTCAAGGATCGCATTAAGGCGGATAAGTCGGAGAGGCGGACGTTGCTGCTGTTCGATCAGGATCTTTCGGGGGACGTCGGCGGAGCTACGGGGGGCATTGCGTTGGCCCAGGACGCGCTAACGGATAATGAGATTGGTGCGCGCGTAATGTGCGGTTTGCTGACGCATACGGTGACGATTGAGACGCAGCACGCTGAATGGGTGCGGCTGGCCCAACCTCCACTTGATCAAGATCGATTCATCGTGATTGCAAAGGGCTGGCTGAGTCGCGATCCGTTGGGGTTTGCGCGGATGTTGAAGCTGGTAGCTTTGGGCCCCGATTGCCGAGCAATGAAAATGCGGGCGAAGGAATTGTTGGACGCTGCGACTGATGACGCACTAGAAGAAATTGAAAAGATCCACATCGATGATTTCGACAGTATGGTCTTTAAGGCCTCGAAGCGAGAAGGATTGTGGGAGCCGGATATGCTATTCCGGTTGTTCGGCATCTACCATCGGGCAGCAGCACGTCATCGCGCCTACATGGACAGCGACCTAAAGCTGCTTTCGACCCGCCTGCGGTCCGTTAGTGATATTCCCACGCATTCCGAAACGGCGACACCGCCCGAGACATGGAAAGTGCAGCGTAAAGAGAATTACGAGACCGGCGATTACATTAACGCACTGCATCTGCCGATCGAGGTCGGCGATATCTTCGCGAAGACTGATGCGCAAGCCGAGAAATATTACATCGTGCTTGGGCAACCATGCGACTTGATGGTGCGATCCGATGGAAAGCGGTCCCCGGACACATTGGATGTCGTACTAGCGGAAGTATTCGCCTCAGATTTGGAGAAAGCCTACACGGTGTTACTGCCGCATTTTTCGGCGACCGAGCCTGCGCGGAAGTTCTACGTGCGGTTGCGGCCAACGCATTCGGTTCATCCGTGCGTGCTTGACCTATGTGTGTTCAACACGACGGGTGAATCCAGGATTCTTATTGACAGCGACTGTCCCGAAAACGTGCTCCCTGCTTGGAAGCCAAAGTTCGAGGCGATCAAGCGTTTCGCTGATTCGATTCTGAGGCGGTATGAAGGATTCGGCCTGAATAAGGTGAAGGACAACTTGGCGCTCGCGTTTATGAAGAGCGAAGCCCCGAAGCAGTTTCCGTTGATCACTTCAAACACGGCTCTTTTCAAGGCGTCAATGTCGTTTGCGGCAGGGCAGCGAAGCCTAAGCTTCAATTGTAAGCGGGTGCTAAGGCTTCATCGACCTCGGGCATTGGCAGTGTCTCTTGAGTACATGCAATGTTTGACGCGACCCGCGTTTGAGCGAGACCTCGGGGACTGAGGATTGGATGTGAGGGTGGGCTTGCAACGCGGAAGTGTGTTGCAGGAGCGAAGACTGCTCAGCGACTTACTTCTGGAAAACAGTTTCGCGATGATGTTCCAACGCGTCGAATGACGGTGGGAATCGCCCAGGAATCGCTAGCTGCCGGCCATGCAAGAGCTTCAGTGAGCAATCGAGGTCTGCGACATCTGCCGCACCCTTCAATCGTCTTGAAACGATCACTTTCAAGTCCGTATCGACAGTCATAAGTCCCCGATCAAACGCCCGATCAAACAGCGCATTAAGGCAAATCCCGTTCGTGGGATCTGCCCGGCGTTCGACGGATTGGCTCCAGGGGATGATGTGGCTGGCGACGAGGAGTTCGGGGATGGCGAGGCCGGAGATGGCGCAGCGGTTTTGGTAGGAGGTTAGGACGGCGGCGCGGAAGAAGGATTGGACTCGGCGGGCGCGGATGAGGCGGAGGGTGTCGGTTTCGCCGGTGGGGATGCGGATGTCGGATTGGTCTATGGCGGCTTGGTCGGGGTCGAAGCGGGCGAAGGCTTCTTCGGCTTCGGCGGCGATGGCTTCGGAGTCGCCGGAGAATTCTTGCCAGAGGGCGCGATCGGATTCGCTGGCGCCGGATAAGCCTTTTCGATTGGTCTTGAGGAATTCGGGGTCGAGGCTGGCGAAGTTGCAGGCTTTCATGGCGACGGCGTTGGGGGTGCGATTCATGTGGGCGGCGAGCGCGATAATTTCGGCATTGCGTCCGTGCAACTTGCCGAAGGGGGTGGCCATGTAAAGTCTCAGTGCAATGAGTTGCTGGTCGCGGGTCCAGGCGGTTTGTTTGGACATCAGGGCATTATCGTGATGCGAAGCGGCGATCGCGAATTTCGCGCGGGGGCGGGGGACTGGATCATGGCCGCGCTTGGAGAATCCGGGGCGGCGTTGCGCGGGGTACCGCTTCACTATGCCCCGGCGTGGGGGGTTGT
>DAIRGS010000372.1:0-6883 GCA_036794395.1 Tepidisphaeraceae bacterium
TGAACAATCTCAAGAAAACCCTCGGCTGGCGCGAACCCCTCCCCCGCGGCCGCCCTAGAAAACAGCCGAAATCGCGATAATTCAGGGTTGTCCCGTTTTCTGCGTCCCGTTTTCTGCGTCCGTTTTCTGCGTCTAGCGATAAAGCTCACTGCTTCCGCAATCGCGCCACGAGCTGCTCGCCTACCAGCAACACTACCACCGAGAGGCCCAGCGCCGGTAGCAAAATACTGGTCGCGGTAATGGTGACGACCAGCCAGCGGGGGCGGGCAGCATCCACGCGGCGGGGCAGGCCGAGCCGGCCTGTCGGGCGACGCTGCCACCACATCCAGATGCCAGTCACGGGCAGCGTCATGAGGATCACACAAGTCACCAGCCAAAGGAGCTTCGTCGGCAGACCCCAGATTGAGCCGACGTGCAGCGGATAGTTCCACGTCCCCAACCGGTAAATCACCTTGGTCTGACTGTTGTAGCGATCCTCCAGAATCTCACCCGAGGCGCGGTCGATGAACAACATCTCATTGACCCCCGGCCCGCGATCGTTGTTGGCGGTGACCAGATACACCCCGTTGGGGATACGCGGGAACCAGACGGTCAAGTTATTGCCGGGCATTTTTTGCTGCGCAATCTCGATGATCCGGTCGATGGACAGGTCCTTGGCGTCGGGCGGGGACTTGCACACCATCGACTTGGTAAACATGTCGTAGGCCTGGGTTTTCTGCCCGGCGTATTGAAAACCGCGACCCCAGACATACGTGTAGATCAGGCCAGTCAGCGAGATCACAATCGCGACGAGTGCCACGTAGATGCCACCGACCACGTGCAGGTCACGCAGCACTACATAAGGCTTCTGCCGCAACCGCGGAAGCCAAATGCCCCACAGTTGGTTCGCATTGCGCGGCCACCACAGGTAAATTCCGGTGACCGCGAGCACGATCGTCCAGCAGGTGGTCAGCTCGATGATGATCCGGCCCGTCGTGCCCAGGAACAGTGTCCGGTGAAGCTTTAGCACGATGTCGAAAAAGTCGCCCTGTTCGATGGCGCCCAAGTAGTGGCCCCGATAGGGATCGACGTAAACGTATTGGCCTTTCCCCGCGAAGATCGCCATGCTGGTGGCGCGCTTCGGGTTGGTGAACACTTGCAACAGAAAAATTTGAGCCGTCGCGGGCACGGCCGCACGGACTGCGGCGATCTGCTGTTCGTACGAAGTGCGCTCGGCAGCCGGCTTGACGTACGTGACCCCGGGGTAAATCACCGCTTCCAGCTCATCTTTGAAGATGTACAGCGCGCCAGTGGCGGCCACCATGATCAGCGCGGGCGTGATAATCATTCCGGCATAGAAGTGCCACCGCCAGACGACCCGATACAACCGGTCGCCGATGCCGGACTGCTTGGTGTCGGCCGGGGGCGGGTCGCCGGATCCGTGTCCGCCATCCGCGGCCGTCGTCGTTTGTTCGAGTGACGCGGTGCTCATGCGGCCGGCTCGTGGGTTTGCTCGGGATAAACTCGGCGCCGATTCATCTCTGTCCTCGAAACGGAATGTATCAAAAATAGCGATCCCCGTTGCGTCCACAAGGACGTGATCGCAAATGATGGGAACAGCGGTCTCAACACACAAACCCATGATGGCCGAAGGATTCCACTGAACGCAGACTGCCGTAGCGGGCAAGAAGCTTGGAATTTTGTTGGCCGCTATACGCCGATGTTGGGCGGCGCGTTGCGACATGCGACGGTCACATCGACTTCGGCCAGCAAGAGTCCCTGCCACATCGCCCAGCGGTCGGGCGCTCAGAGCCCGCGCCGTCTCAGGAACTCGTGCGAACAGGCTTTGGTTCCCGACGCAGATAACGGGACAGACGCAGATAACGGGACAACCCTGAATTATTGAACGTAGATAACTGAATCAAGGGTTGACGCAGATAACGGGACAGACGCAGATAACGGGACAACCCTGAATTATTGAGACGCAGATAACTGAATCAAGGGTTGAGGGTGTCGCAGATGCGGCGTTCCTTCTGAACGTTGTGCTTGATCGCCTCCACGCCCGCCGGGTAGCGGGTCATCATGTGAGGTTGGAGGAGCTCGGCGTACCGCTTCGGCCTGCATCGCCTCCTTCGGCTTTCCTTCGTGCCTATGTGCCTGCATACCTTCCGCGTCTCACCACCATCTCAATACCGCTTAGCCCCATACAAACCTTTCAGGCCCATCCCGTCGCCGGCCAATCGCCGGCCCCTTCGTGCCTTCGTGCCTATGTGCCTATGTGCCTTCTTGCTGCGTGCATTCGTCCCAATTCGGGCGCGCAAAAAAGCGCCCGGCCAAATGACCGGGCGCTTCCGTGATGACTGCTTTTCCGACCTTGCAGTTAATCCTTCTTTACTTCGTACTCGGCGTCGATGACGTCTTCATCTTTCTTGCCGGCCGCATCGCCCGCGGTTGCGCGGTCGCTGGTGCCGGAGCCGGGTTCGCCCGAAGCAGAACCGCCGGCTGGAGCGGCGCTCTTGTACATCTCTTCGGCCAGCTTTTGGGAAACCTGGCTGAGGTTTTCCATGGTCTTTTTGATGCGGTCGCCTTCATCGCTCTTGAGGGCCTCACGAAGGTTACCCAACGCGCTTTCGATCTGACCACGGATTTCGCCCGAGACCTTTTCGCCGTATTCCTTGAGGGATTTCTCCGTCTGGTAGGCCAGCGATTCGCCCTGGTTCTTGAGCTCGATGACCTCGCGGCGCTTCTTGTCCTCGGCGGCATGGGCTTCGGCCTCGCGCTTCATCTTCTCGATCTCGTCCTTGGAAAGACCGCCGGCGTTTTGCACGGTGATCTTGTTTTCCTTGCTCGTGCCGAGATCTTTAGCCGACACAGTCAGGATGCCGTTCACGTCGACGTTGAACGTGACTTCAACCTGGGGCATGCCGCGCGGTGCCGGGGGAATGCCTTCGAGATTGAAGGTGCCGAGCAATCGGTTATCGCGGGCAAATTCACGCTCGCCCTGAAGAACGTTGATCGTGACGGCGCTCTGGTTATCGGCGGCAGTTGAGAAGACTTCCTTCTTGCTGGTCGGGATCGTGGTGTTGCGCGGGATGAGCGCGGTCATCACGCCGCCCAGTGTTTCGACGCCGAGAGACAAAGGAGTGGCGTCCAGAACGAGGATGTCTTTCACTTCGCCCGTGGCGATGCCGCCCTGAATTGCAGCGCCGATCGCGACGACTTCGTCGGGATTCACACTCCGATTGGGTTCCTTGCCGTTGAACAACTCCTTGACGATCCGCGAAACCATCGGAATGCGGGTTGAGCCGCCGACCAGAACGACTTCGTCGATCTGCTCGGGCTTGAGGTTCGCGTCTTTCAGGGCATTGATCACCGGCTCACGACATTTGTCGGCCAGAGGGGTGATCAACTGCTCGAACCTGGTGCGAGTGATCGTGGTCTGAAGGTGCTTGGGGCCGCTCTGGTCGGCGGTGATGAACGGCAGGTTCACCGTCGTTTCCATCGCGGTCGAAAGCTCGATCTTCGCCTTCTCGGCAGCCTCTTTAAGACGCTGAAGCGCCATTGGATCTTTGCGGAGATCGATGCCTTCCTGCTTACGGAACTCCTCGGCCAGGAAATTGATGAGCTCTTCGTCGAAGTCATCGCCGCCGAGGTGGGTGTTGCCGTTGATCGACAACACTTCGAAGACGCCATCGCCGACATCGAGGACGGAAACATCGAAGGTTCCACCACCCAGGTCGAAGACGCAGATCTTCTCGTTCTTTTTCTTGTCAAGGCCGTAGGCCAGGGCAGCTGCCGTGGGCTCGGGGAGCACGCGGAGAACCTTGAGGCCGGCAATCTCACCAGCGTCCTTGGTGGCCTTGCGCTGGGCGTCGTTGAAGTATGCCGGCACGGTGATGACCGCATCGGTGACCTTTTCACCGAGATAGTCCTCGGCGGTCTTCTTCAGATCCTGAAGGATGAACGCAGACACCTGCTCGGGGGTGTAGTCCTTGCCCCGAACTTTCACCTTCACGAAATCATCGGGACCCCCGACGATTTCATAGGGGACCATCTTCTCTTCCTGGGCTACTTCCTTATGACGACGCCCCATGAAGCGCTTGATCGAGAAAACGGTGTTTTTGGGATTGGTAACTTGTTGATGTTTAGCGGTTTGACCGATAAGGCGTTCACCTTTTTCGGTGAAAGCGACGACGGAGGGGGTCAGCCGGCTGCCTTGGGAATTGATCAGCACTTTGGGCTGATCGCCTTCCATGACGGCCACGACGCTGTTGGTCGTTCCGAGGTCAATGCCAATGATCTTTGCCATGATTCTAAAACTCCTTTGGGATGACCGGCGAGCCAGGGGCCATTGCCCCAGACCGAGTCCGCGAAACCACCAAAAGCAAAGGTTGTGCCAACTCGATCTTACTGATGATGTGAATTAAGCCTGCCGGGACAAGAGGTTATACGTCGGTTCCTTTACAAAGGTTCGGAAAAGTGGTGCGGGTTTAGATGCCAGATCGGCAGGTGGGTTCTGGTTGCTGCCGTATTGGCAAGAGGCGAGCGAGACGGCAGATGGCATGATTTCTCGTAGTGAGGATGCTAATCTTAGCAGAGGTGCCCTTGGCAACGTGATGGGTGCGGCATATGACATTAACCCTTACTCTGACGGCCGACGTTGAGGCGAAGCTGCGGGAGCGAGCGGCTGAAAATGGTCAGCCGCCGGATGTTTACGCCTCGCGCGTTCTGGCGGAGGCGATTGCATCGCCGATGATCGACGAACTCCTTGCCCCAGTTCGGAAAGAGGTCGCGGATAGCGGAATGACCGAAGCGCAGTTGATGGATCTGGGACGGGAACTTCTGGAGAAAGTTCGAGCCGAACGATAGGGGATGGTGTCGTGAGCGAACGCGCCGTTTACGACACCATGATCTTTTTCCAGTGGGCGGTATTGCCTGAAAACCGTCAGCACCGGACTGTGAAAGCGTTATACGATGGCTCGACCCGCTGTGTTTGAGTCCCGATACATTGGACGAAGTTCGGGCTGTACTCAATCGTCCGGAACTTGCGGAACGATTTCCGTCGCTGACTGCCGATCGAACCGATGCAGTTTTGCGGGAAGCGCGACGTCATGCCGACTGGTTCGAGGCTGTTCCGAAGCGGTATTCGCTTCCCTCCCATCCAAAGGACGATCATCTCTTCAATTTGGCAATCCAAGCCAATGCGCGATATCTGGTGCCTTGGGAGAATCGGCTGTTGAACGTACCGCATGGGTTGACCGACCTTGCACGACAACTTCGCGAGCTTGCCCCTGGGCTCGAGATCATAACCCCCGTAACCCTGGCAAGTTTATTGCAGACTGATCAGCCCAAGAACGGCTGAGGCATTGGCGTGCGCGTGTGTCTAACGTTGCCCTCGTGGCCTGGCAACTCTAAGATCGCCGTTCACCTTTTGAGACATATTTCATGGCCGATCGCAGCAAAGACACTTTAGTTAATTCCGAAGCCGCATTTTTGAAGGCTCGGCAGTTGATGCCTGGCGGGGTGAGTTCGCCGGTGCGGGCGTTTAAGGCGGTGGGCGGGACGCCGGTGTTCATCCGCGAGGGGGAAGGCCCGTATGTAAAGGATGTCGATGGGAACCAGTACATCGATTATGTGGGCAGTTACGGGCCGCTGATTGCGGGGCATACCAATGAACGGGTGGTGGCGGCGTTGTCGAAGGCGATTGGCCGGGGAACCAGCTTTGGCGCGCCGACCGAAGCCGAGACGCAGTTGGCATCGCGCATCGTGGGCGCACTGCCAACGGTTGAAATGGTTCGGTTTGTTAACAGTGGCACCGAAGCCACGATGAGTGCGATCCGCCTGGCGCGGGCGGCGACGGGACGGGATCTGATCGTGAAGTGCATTGGTTGCTATCACGGGCACGCAGATGGCATGCTAGTGCAGGCCGGGAGCGGAGCGCTGACGCTGGGGGTGCCGAGCAGCCCGGGGATTCCCAAGTCGATCGCGGCCTGCACGCTGCTGGCGCCGTACAACGATCTTTGGGCGGCGCAGGAATTATTCGAGAATCACGCCGGCCAGGTCGCGGCGTTTATCGTGGAACCGGTGGCGGGGAATATGGGCGTTGTGCCGCCGGCCGAGGGATATCTGCTGGGACTGCGGAAGTTATGTGACGCACATGGCGCGTTGTTGATTTTCGATGAAGTGATGACGGGATTTCGGGTGGCCTGGGGCGGGGCGCAGGTAAGGTACGATGTAAAGCCCGATCTGACATGCCTGGGAAAAGTAATTGGCGGCGGTTTGCCGTGTGCGGCTTACGGTGGGCCGCGTAAGTTCATGGATCTGGTCAGCCCGTCAGGCGGGGTTTATCAGGCCGGTACGTTGTCGGGGAATCCGTTGGCGATGGCGGGTGGGATTGCGACGCTGGATATTCTCCAGGAAGGCGGATGTTACGAAGCGCTGGAGCGGCGCAGCGCGATGCTGGCGGAGGGAATCATTGACGCCGCGGCCAAGGCGGGGGTGCCGGTGGCGCTGAACCGTGTGGGATCGATGCTGACGCCGTTTTTCGTGAAGGAGCAGGGACAGACGGTCTCGAACTTTGCAGAGGCGACTTCGGGCGATACCGCCGCGTTCGCGAAATTTTTCCATGCAATGCTGGATGCGGGGGTTTATCTGCCGCCGTCGCAATATGAGGCGTGGTTCGTGAGTCTGGCGCATACGGATAAGATCATCGAGCAGACGATCTCGGCAGCAGAGGGGGCGTTTGTTAGAGGAAGGCACGAAGGCACGTAGGCACGTAGGCACGAAGTGAGGGAGAGGGGGGGCAATGGATAATTGACAACGGAAAGCGGGGCGCCGAGACAAGGAGACAAGGAGACGGGGAATTGAGAGGGGGTGAGGGAGGGAGGGGGTGAATGGGGCGGAC
>DAIRGS010000061.1:0-27114 GCA_036794395.1 Tepidisphaeraceae bacterium
CTCCCCCGGCGTACCGGTGGAGGGAGAAGAAGGCCGCCTAAAGTGTCACGGACCCGAAAGACGGCGAACGTAAGCGGTGTACTTACGTTCGCCGTCTTTAGGCCTGTGCGGCAATGAACTTAGCTGCTGGACAGCTTGCTGGATAGCAGCGGGAACTGCTTTTGCTCAATTTCGCGCTGCATGATGATCGTGGGGCGAACGAGGATCAGCAGGATCTGTTCGTCCTTAGAGACTGACTTGTTGGTGAACAGGCGCTTGAGAAACGGGATCTTGGATAAAACCGGCACGCCGATTTCGCGTTCGGTTTCACCGGCCAGGGTTTGGCCGCCGAGCAAGAGTGTTCCGCCATCAGGCACACTGACGGTCGTGCGAACCTGCGTGACCTGCGTTTCAGGCTGCTGAATCGTTCCAGACGGAGAAGAGGTGACAGTTGCGCCAAACCCACCGTTGTTGGATACGACCGATGCACCTGTCTGGAAGGTGAACGGGATGAGGTCGAGCAGGGTATCGAGGCCTGGTCGGAGGGTGAGGGTGACGTATTTGCGGTCGGCCGACACGGTCGCCTGCACGTCAAGCACGACACCGCTTTGCGTCTGCGAAATCGTTGGGGCGAAGGCACTGATGCCTGTGCTGACGACAGGCGTCAGGTTGCTCACGTATGCGCGAGTCGTGGTCACCAAAACGTATGCGCGTTGGCCGTTGAACAGCGTAACACGCGGAGCAGTCACCACGGTGGTGGTCACGGAAGCCTGCACCGCTCGCATGATCAGTGACACCTGGAAATTATCGAGGTAAGTCGCGGAAGTTGTCAGTCCGGTAGGCGTAGAGCTTCCACTTCCCAGGCCGCCCGGAACGCCGGTTGTCGGGTTTTGGGTAAAGCTGGAGTTCGGCGTGGTGACAGGGATCGTGCCGAATTTGTTCGACCAGCTCGAATTCAGATTGAAAAGAAAGTTGAGGTCTACGCCGACGTCCTCAAGGAAATTTCGCTGAACGGTCAGGAAGCGGGTTTCGACGGTAACCTGAATGGCGCGTTCCTCGCGAAGCTGCTCAAGGAGGTTGATCAGCTGGCGATGATTCTCGGGAGTCTGAGTGACGATGAGCTGGCCTTCGAGCTCTCGAAGCGCACCCACTGAGCCGCCATTGTCTTTCCAACTGTCTGTGGAGACGGTGTCTTCGATCAGCTTGGTGATTGAATCGACCAGATCCTGGCGCGTTGGGCCCTGATTACGGTTCTGACCTTGCTGGTTGGCAGAACCAGCGAAGAGCTGGTTTGTGACCTGAGTCTGACCGCCGCCACCCCCCTGCCCAAGCGGCTGACCGCCACCGCCACCGCCACCCTGGTTCTGGCTGGCGTCGATGCTGAACGTGGGTGCATCCGTGAAGTCAGGGATGTTTACGATTAGATCGCGAATGTCATAAACGCGCACGACGACATTGCGAGCCAGGTCGTCGGCGGTCGAGATAGTGATGACGCCTTCATCGACCGTGTAACCCAGTTTAGCCGCTCCGCCGCCCACGCTTTCAAGGATGATGCTCAGGGCCTTGGAGAACTTGATGTTTCGGAGGCTGGCGCTGACGGGGGTATTTCGATCGATGCCCGCTGCCTCCAGGCTCTTCCAGTTCACGAACAGGTTCGCACCGGAAACGTCGCGAAGGAAGTCGATCACGTCGCTGAAACCGACCGCGTCAAATTGGAGGGCCGGTAGTGAATGATCCAACTGAGCGACGGTAAGACGATCGGAACCGCCAGCGCTTCGCTCCGACGCGAGGGTTTGATCACGCGTCTGGCTGATATCCGGCCAATCGGTCGGATAACGAAGAATATCGTTATACGGAATCAGCTCTTCTTCAGCCCGAATCAACTGATCGCCCATCAGTTTTTTCTGCTGCTCCAGATACTCCCGCTGCTGAGCGAACTGCACTTTGTCTTCCAGCAGAGGCTTGACACCCACTGCGTAGTCATTGTTGGGGTCAAGCACGAGAATCTGGTCGACAGTCTGGAGGGCTTCGCGGTATTTGCCCTGATCGGTGAGATTGCGGGCAGTGCGGATGAGTTCGGCGATGGTTTTCTGGCGCTCTTCAATGCCTCGAGCGCGTTCCTCTTCGATCTTTTTTTGAATATCGAGCGCCGTTTGCGTGTCTCTAGTTTGCAGAGCCTGAGATTGCGATTGGCGAAGATCCAAGTCCGCCTGATCGATTTGAGCGCGGAATTTGCGAATTTCATCAGCGGGGAAGATGGTCGGATCGAGGCTGGTGGCAAGACGGGCTCGATCGATCGCGACCTGGGCGGCACCCCAATTTTGCTGCTGGATTGCGCCGCGCGCCTGATCCAGATTGCTTTGAATCTGGTAGCGAATTTCACCCTGTCGGGCTTTTACGTCGTTGCTGGCCTGATCGGGAAGATTGGCCTGGGCGGGGGCAGCATTGCGGCCCATCAAAACCAACGTCTGATCGCGGCCCTGGAGGGCCGCGGCGTTGCTCGGATCGTAGTCGACGGCCTGTGAATAAAGCGTCAGGGCCCGTTCAAAGTTATTGGCGCGCTGGGCGGCTTGGGCGTCTCGAACGAGTTGCTGTGCCTTGGCGGCGGCTTCCTGGCGACGGGCGGTTTCCGAATCCGGCGTGGCTTTCAGCGTCGAAAGCGAGTCATTGGCATTATTCTGGGTGGCGGCCTGCTCGGTGGCGGCCTGGGTGAGCTTTTGAACGCGTTGTCGTTCGTGGTTAACCTGATCGCGGGCATCGAGCCGGGCGAGGATTTCGGTTGGCGAATCCTGGTAGATCGATTCGGGGGTGTAGCCGGCAGTCTTGGCAATTTCCAGGTTCTTGCGGGCGTCGTTCCAGTTGCCGCTGCGATACTGGCTAAGGCCCAGTTCGTAGCGTTGCGCCGGAGACATATCCGCGGTCTGATTGACCGGAGCCGAGACAGGAGGAGCCGAGACGTTGGCCTCGATATCGTCGGAAGCCAGAGCGACCACCTGATGCTTAGACGGGGCGCGGTTCAAAAGAGCGAGACGGTCCTGGGCTTTCTTGACGGTGTTTTCGTCGGCGAACTTATTGAGGGCAACGGCCTTGAAGTGGGAGATCGCTTCCAGCTCCTGCTGGCCCTTGAGCGCGTCTTCACCATTCATAAACTCTTCGCGAGCCCCGCGGCATTCGAGCGCGGCGCGCTTCACGTCGGCGGCGAGCGACGAGTAAGCCTCGCGATCGCCCTGGCCCAACGCGTCGGCCTTGACGACCGACAGCGTCTTTTCCGCCTGCTCGAACTGGCGATGACGGTATTCGTCGGTTGCCTGACGCACCAGATCAGCGTCGGTCGGCCGGGGGCCGGCGAGCTGCTCGGGCTTGGCGTCCTGGGCCTGCAACTGAGACAGTTGCAACGCGCCAAACGGGGCGGCAATCGCGGCGGCAAGGCCGAGAGCGGCCCAGTTACGTCGGGTGGGCTTCATCCGCGACTCCTGCTTGTCTAATGGGGATAGGGACGATGATTTGGACTTGCTGGCAGAGCGGTCGAAGAACACGGCGTTCCTCCAAAGGCGTTACTTTCCACGCTCCCGCGCCGGGAGCGACCACGACACCCACTTCTACGGCGCTACGCACCATTCATCATCAGCAATCGCGAGGTGATCCGGGGCGATTGCTTCTCCTTCACCACCGGGATGCTTGCAAAAGCTGAAATGGAATAAGCGTCGGGGCATGCGCGGGAAACCCGGTTGCGGGCAACCGTCATCTTCGTGCCGAAGGCTCCACCTGTTGGCAATGTTGATCACGGCGACCGCGTTGCTGTTGATCCTTGGTGTCCTGTCTCGGGGCCGGGGTCGGCTGCAAACTTGCTGGTTCAATCCCTCTTCGAGAACTGGCATTCCGCCACACTCTGGCCATTGCGGGAAATCCTAACCTCTGAACCGAAAGGGCGAAAATTTACCTTGCGCCCTCGTCAGACCCCGCGATCCGTACTCCTCCATCTCGCATCCGATCCCCCCGTTGCCATCGGGCCTGCACCCGCGTCAAAACTGCCGGCGTTTTACGACCGGCACGGGTGAGGGGTCTGCTTCGGCCCGCCGGGGCGGTCGGCGAGTGTATAGAAGGCCTTGCGCGCATGCAAATAAAATCGTCTGTGCCAGCGTTGTGAGATGAGTTATTTCATTGTGTCGGCTTAGCGACTCCCCCGCCGCACCGTGCGATCCAGCCAAAAAACGTAAAGACGTAAAAACGTGGTGGGCCGGTTTGGGCCGTTACGTCTTTACGTCTTTACGTTTTTCCTGCGTAATTGCGACGTTGATGAAGTGCGGCTCCTACTTCTCCTTCACCCGTTCTATTTCAGCGCCAACAGCCGCCAGCTTCTGTTCGATTTTCTCGTATCCGCGATCGATGTGGTAAACGCGATCGATGCGGGTTGTCCCTCGGGCCACCATGCCCGCAAGAACCAATGCCGCCGAGGCGCGGAGATCGCTCGCCATCACGCTGGCGCCCTGCAACTCCTTAACACCCTGAATCACGGCTGTCGGGCCTTCCTTGCGGACCCGTGCTCCCATCCGATTGAGCTCACCCACATGGAGGAAGCGATCGGGGAAAATGCGCTCCGTGACCACGCTCATGCCATCGCCAAGGCACAAAAGGGCCATTAATTGCGCCTGAAGGTCGGTTGGGAAGCCGGGGAAGGGCTGGGTGGTCATTTCGACGGGGTTGAGGCGTCGGGAGGACGAGACAAAGATCGTCCCATTTTGACGCTCAATCTTCACGCCGACTTCTTCCAGCCGGTCAACGACTGCAATCAGGTGATCGAGATTGCAGTTTTTGAGCTCCAATTCGCCATTAGTAATGGCGGCGGCGATCATAAACGTGCCGCACTCGATGCGGTCGGGGATGATGCGATGCTCAGCCCCGTGAAGCTTATCCACGCCTTCGATGCGGATTTCGGGGGTGCCGTGGCCCTTGATGTTGGCGCCCATCTTAATAAGGAGTTCGGCGCAGTCGACCACTTCGGGCTCGCAAGCCGCTCCAACGAGAACGGTTTCGCCTTCGGCCAGCGCCGCGGCACACAACACATTAATTGTCCCAAGCACGGTCGGACCCTGAGCGCCGCCGAGGTACATCCGGCAGCCCTTCAGTCGCCCGCGCACTTCGCCAATAATGTTGCCGTTCTCGGTTCGGAACTCGGCCCCGAGTTTTTGGAGGCCGCGAACGTGAAGATCGACGGGTCGATCTCCGATGGCGCAACCGCCGGGGATGGATACGATGGCCTTGCCCCGCTTTGCCAGGAGCGGCCCAAGCACGCAAATGCTGGCCCGCATCGTTTTGACGATGTCGTAGCGCGCCTCGCAGAGCTTTTCGTCGGTGACCTCGATATCCAGCGGACCATTGAGCGCGGGCATATTGGGACCCGCCGCCCCCGCTACCGGCGAGCCGCCCGGCTCGTGGCGGTAGACGTGGCAGCCCAACTCGCCAATCAGCTTGGCCATCGAATCAATATCGCTTAAACGCGGAACACCTCGAAGAGTGGTCTTGCCCTCGGCCAGCAAACAAGCGGCGAGGATCGGCAGCGCGCTATTCTTGCTGCCGCTGATTTCAATTTTACCCTTGAGACGTGTTCCGCCCCTGATGAGAAACGAATCCATTACAGCCCGTCCTTGGACTTGGGAGTCTTACCCGCTAATGGGTAACTCTCCTCAGCCCGAAATGTGGGAACGGCCCAGCATCTAAAATAGGCTGGTAACGCCCCGAACCATCCGGTCTATCGGCCGCTCCATCGGCCGATGCACAATTTCTTCAACTCCATTACCGCAACCAACATTATGGGTCCGGTTTCAGAGCGAAGTCTGGTCTTAAAACCAATCGCCCATTGTGTCGGCGGTTCTTTCGTTTGCAAGCGGCCGGCGGCGCGATTCCGCAATTCAACCCCATGAACTATCCTTCAACTTCATGGCCCAACACGATCTGAACGAACTGATTCAAACGGTTACCCGGCATCGCGACGATCGTGATTGGGGACAGTTTCATACGCCAAAGGAACTGGCGATCTCGCTGTGCGTTGAAGCAGCGGAACTGCTGAGCCTGATGCAATGGAAGAACGGCGAACAGCTTAATCAGGCTGTCGCCGAGAAACGAGAGAAGATTCAGGACGAGCTGGCCGACGTTTTTCATTCGTTGCTGCTTTTGTCGGCTGAGCTTCACATCCCGCTCGACGACGCCCTTCTTGTAAAACTGGAGAAGGACTCGAAAAAATACCCGATCGAAAAATCGAAGGGGAAAAACCTGAAGTACAACGAGCTTTGAACGGGTCCGATCCGGCTGACCATCAAAGTGTACGACGGCGGCAAATTGCTTCCGACCTTCCGGGTCCTATACTTCGCTCCTGATGTTGAATAAGCGGAAGGCGAGAGAACTGGCGATGCAGTCGATGTTCCTTTGGGATTCCAACGGGAGCCGCGACGCGGAGTTGGCGCGGCAACTGATCGAGGACGGCACTGAAGACCTGGCGATGCGCGAGACCGCCACGAGGATGGCGGCCGGCGCCTGGGAACAACGCGAAGCGATCGACCAGCGCGTCGAGCGTGTCGCGCCCCAGTGGCCCCCCCGCCGCCAGCCTGGGGTGGACCGGAACCTGATTCGACTGGCGGTGTGGGAACTGACCAACAGCGACACGCCGCCCAAGGTCGTTATTGATGAAGCCATCGAGATGGCTAAGAAATTCTCGACCGAACAGAGCCCGGCGTTCGTCAACGGGGTTCTTGATGCGGTTTTGAAGGAACACACGGCGCTGATTGATTCGCCAGGGGTTAAGCCGGAAGGATCAACTGATGCCAATGGCTAAAGGCATTATTGTGACACGGGCTTCCAGCCCGTGATTGGAACGATCTAGAGATATTTGGATTTGCGGATTTCTCGAATCTCAGCGCGATTTGCACGGGCTGGAAGCCCGTGTCACAGGGTGGCCGAGCGGTATGGCTTTCTTCTCCAAAACATTCGACAAGCTCAAAGGCGCACTGCGAAAAACGCGCGAGGTGATGTTCACCGACGTCCGGACGCTGTTCGTCCCCGGCCGGCAGATCAACGATGAATTCCTCAACGAACTCGAAGAGAAATTCCTCCAGGCGGACATGGGGGTCAATAACGTCGAGCGAATCATCACTGAAATCCGTGACCGCTGGCGATTGGGCAAGATCAAAAACGCGGTGGAAGCCCAGGGGGTGATTCGCGAGCAGATGTCGGCTAATTGGCCGCCGGCGGATCGCGAATTGCACTTTGCCGCGAACGGGCCGACCGTCATTCTTGTGGCGGGAATCAATGGGGCGGGGAAAACCACCAGCATCGCCAAGCTTGCCTGGCTTCTGAAAAACCAGATGAACAAGAAGGTGATGGTGTGCGCTTCGGATACATTCCGCGCCGCCGCCGTCGATCAACTCACCATCTGGGCCCAGCGACTCGGCGTCGAAATCGTCAAGCACAAAATGGGCTCCGACCCCGCCGCAGTAGCCTACGACGCCTGCGAAGCCGCCAAAAGCCGGGGAATAGATGTGCTAATCGTCGACACGGCCGGCCGACTCCACACCCAGGACAACCTGATGCGCGAGCTCACCAAAATCCGCGACGTGGTCGCCAAACGCATCGAACGCGCACCCCACGAAGCCCTCCTCGTTCTGGACGCCACAACCGGCCAAAACGGTGTCAATCAAGCCACCCACTTCGCCAAAGCCGTCGGCATCACCGGCATCATCCTCGCCAAACTAGACGGCACCGCAAAAGGAGGCGTGGTGATGGCGATCAAGGAACAGCTCAATATCCCGGTGAAATTCATCGGTCTCGGGGAGACGCCGCAGGACATCGAAACGTTCGATCCGCAACGATTTGTGGATGCGCTGTTTGGGGAACAGCAGCCTGTAGGTGTGTAAAGCACCCGGACGTTTCACCTATGGGTAGGTCGTAGGCGGGCTGGCAGCCGGCTTAGGCAACGTTTTCACCGCAATATTCCCTAAATTGAGGCGTCCGGAGTCCGAGGCAACGTTCACCGGAACGGTGGCATGTGCGATCTCCGGAGATCGAGGCGCACGGCGTCCCGCGGATGGCCCTGCCAGAATTCTTACATTCAGCACGTACTGGCCGGACGGAACATCGTAAATGGTAAATTGGTGTCCGTCGATGATTTTGCCGCTGTAGAACTGGCGTCGCGGATC
Source organism: Tepidisphaeraceae bacterium (assembly GCA_036794395.1). Taxonomy (GTDB): domain Bacteria; phylum Planctomycetota; class Phycisphaerae; order Tepidisphaerales; family Tepidisphaeraceae; genus DASXMX01. Next base: position 8,169 of record DAIRGS010000061.1, read on the forward strand.
GGCTTGTGCGAAGACTTTGTCCGGTTCGTCGCCAAGGTCGGACGCCGGTCGAAGCGTAACGAACGCTTGCCCCCGATCTGGCCGAAATTCCGAGTAGACGCGATCCACACCCAGATCGGCCGGCAACTGCAACAGACCCGTCACTTGGCGGCCCGTTCCTCCAATATGGACCGTTTCGGTCTGCCCCGGCTTGGGATCAATCGTTACTCGCGCCGCCAGCCCAAGAAGTTCGTAAAGTCCCACTGCCTGAGGAATCGAAGGGACATGTTCGAACACAAACGACCCATCCGACTGCGTGGTCGCCGACAACATCCAATTGATTGGCGCGCTTCGTGATCGCGCATTGGCATCCAATGGATAGATACCCATTCGCACATTTCGGGGCGTTGCGTCTCCCTGTTTGAATTGCCCTTCCACGCGCGACCACGCGATCAACCGGATGGGATTGCCAGGCTTTAAACTTGTGGATTCGATTTGTGCATAACCCTTCGGATGAACGGCCACAATTGCCCCAGGCGCCAATCCCCGTACGAGTTCGAAGCGCCCTTCAGCATCGGTCTTTGCGATCACCTCAGGGCTCGCCAGGAAGTTGTCGGATATTTTTGCGTTGGCATCGATGAACGCTTGTTGTCCGGGCGAGACCCAGGCCACCTGGGCGGCTGCCGCGGGAGCGCCGTCGGCATCAATCAACCGACCGACAATCGGAGGCGCTGCTTCCAGATGGAGGATGTACTCATTGGATTCGCCACCGGCGACGATGGGAGATTCGGCCGGCAAATAGCCATCGGCAATGATGCGGATGGCAAGACCCGTGATGGGCCGCGTGTATCCGCCTCGGCGAATGTATGTGCCATCGGAAGAATCGACGACGTAATGGAGACCCTGATTAAATTCCGCCGGGCCGTCCGGCGAGAATTGGGGGCCGTCAAAGACGTGGTAGTATTTGATCGGCGCACCCGTGGCCGCATCGAGTGCGATGATGCGATTTCCGCCACCGACTCTATTTGGCCGGGCTGCCAGCGCAATCCGGTAGGGTTCGGGGCGAACCTTCGCCCCGGTTACGTTTCCAGCCCCGGCAGTGGGCGATGTTGCGGAGATCGTAAATGCCCGGTCCACGGGCAGCGTTTCAATCTTGAAATGCCCGCTGGAATCCGAGACGGATCTTCGGCGCGGGGATGGGCGGAATTGGTTGCTCCTCCCCTCCCCCGCCATGACATTTGCCCCTGCGACGGGAGTGCCATCCCCATCGACTACGACGCCGGTGACCGCCCCGCCACGTTGCACCACAAATTCGACCGGTTTCATGCCAGCCTGAATTTCAACACTTAAGGATGTGGAAACGTAATCGTCTGAATACGTCGAGAGTTCATGTTGGCCCGGATCGACGTTGAGGCGAAACGTGCCGTCTTTCCCACTTCGTGCCATCGACGGGTCCTGACTGATTCCGGACATGCCAATCGAAAGCACGCTATGCTGCGTGAGAACCAGGACATTGGGAACCGGGCTTCCTTTTTCATCTCGCACAGTGCCGATCAAAGGCACGCCTCGCGTTAACACGGTAACGGCGGTTCCCGCGCGCACCCGCTCCGGCGATGAAGCCGGGTTATGATTGATTCCCAAATCAATGACAAACTGTGGATGCGACACTTGAAGACGCGTGATTTCCGCGATCGGCGGAAATTGCACAGCCCATCGACCCGCAGCGTCGGTCATGGCAAGGCGCTGGCGAATTCCCATGTCACTCGGGATTTTTCCGCTCGCCTCCACCTCGGCTCCGGCGATCGGTTTACCATCTTCGGCCTGCACCAATCCGCCAAAGCTCACCCATGCCGGCTTCGGAGCCAGCAAGCCGGGTCGAGGGTCGACCAGATCGACAAGATACAGTTCTGGAATATGCGGAGCCGCATTAACGGCTGCTGTCCACAGACCAATGGGAACATCATTTCTCGAGAGCCCGACTTGAAGAAATAGCGCATCATCGCGCGGCATTCCGCCGAATTCATAATAACCGGCCGAATCCGTGGTCCGCGAAACTGATTCGATAAACTGACCGTCCGCGCGAGCAACACGCGAAACGACTTGCGCCCCCTCAACTCCATGGCCCTGGATATCGGTCACCCTTCCGTACCACGTGCAGGGGCTCGAAATGAGCTTCACCGTCAAAGGCTGGGCTATGGAGCCCGGCTGAATTGCGAACAGCGCGGCTTTACCAGATGAATTTGAATGGGCGTACCAAAGTGACGGCTCCGAGGTAACCACCGTAACTTCGCATCGCCCCGCGGCATCGGTCGTCGCAAGCGGCGGGCCACCCAGCTTATCGCCGATGCTGACCGATGGCTGGGGGACGCCCTCGGGTGATACTACGAGAATCGAAATCTTTCGCGGACCAGCCTGCGCAGATGCGGCGGTCTTCAGCATCGACAGCGGAATCAAAACCGCCGCCAGAGAAACAACAACTCCAATCGCACCGCCTCGCGAAAGAACCCGCCGAGCCTTTGATCCGCTGAGGATCGAACGGACCCGCGTTTCAAGGGTCGATGGCCGCGCCATTCCCAGCGCCAGTACATCGGTGGAAGAGGAGTTGCGCAATCCTGCAACAATCTGAATAAGCTGCTCGGCATAATCAGGTGCCGCTTCCCCGGCGTGGAGAACTCGATCGTCTGATGCGCGCTCGGCTTCTGATCGAAGTTGGCGAACCGCCCACCAGACAAGCGGGTTGTACCAGTGCATCGCCCTGGCGACCTTGCCGACCAGCAACCACAGGCAATCGAGCCGTTTGACGTGAGCCAACTCGTGGAGCAACACCATACGCCATCGATCCGGCGACCATTCGGTCGAACTTTTCGGAAGCAGTATCGTCGGGCACAGAATTCCCCAGGTCATCGGCATCAAGGCGTCGTTGCTTGCCAGCAGACAAACGCGGCGATTCAGGTTCAATCGATGAGAAAGCTCGCTCAGGAGCGGTTGCCATTGTGATTCGATTCGTGACGACTGGAGCGACAGCCGGAATAGCATCAACCGGGCGAGGATCAATGGGATGATCGCGACGGCTACCCCAGCCAGCCATAGGGTCATGACATAGAACGCCCAGCCGGGCCGTGGCAAATTTGCAGCGAGAACCGGCTTGATTGATGGTGATTGCGCGATAGTCGGCTGTTCCGCAAATGGCGCGTTTCCTGAGCTAACGTCACGATGCGGCGATGTGACAGCTTGAACGATGGGACGTATTCCGGGGGCTTTAGGCTCATTGTCGAGCGGAAAGTTCGCCGGCACGATTTGTGCCTGCAATTGCGGCGGGCGAATGGCCGAAGTCGTTTTCCAAGGCGGCAGCACGCGCCAACCCGGCAAACCAACCGACAACACCGGTATCAGCAAGACGGCACTCAGCGCGCACGCCCAGATCAGGTGCCTAAGCGCCGCGCCGGCACGGCGCAGCAAATGGGTCGCCGTGATCGCGATAATGATGACCGCCGCCCCTTTGACGGCGCTATCGAGCAGGACCGGATAAACAAGATCAGCCGCGTGCTTGAATAGATCGAGGTTCATGATCGCTTCCCCTTTTCGCGGGTCTTTCGAATGAGGTCATTGAGGCGCTTGAGCTCATCGTCATCGAGTTTGGAATCCGGGTCGGCCAGATGTGCCGCGAGGGCATCGCCCAGCGAGCCGCCGAAGAACGTCTGAACGACGCGGCGCATCGCCCGCTGCCCGACGCGCTGGCGGGGGCGGGTTGGGCGATAGACGAATTCACGGCCGGTCAATGTGTGGGCGAGATGGCCTTTTTCCTCGAGAATCCGCATCAGTGTACGGACCGAGGTGCGCGAAGGCGGATCGTCCATGGCGGCGACAACATCGGTCGCAGTGGCCTGGCCCATTTGCCAGACCACATCCATGATCTGCCGCTCGCGGCGGCTCAACTCTGAAGGCTCGGACATCGTTGCGGTCCTCCCGTCGGTTAAAAAATTAACCGATGAGAACACACGATGTCAACAAAAATATGGATTGTCGCTGAGCCGGTCAGTCGTTGGATGTTAGATCGCGTGCGAGGCGGTCGGCGGTCGGCGGTCGGCGGCGACATCAAGCTTAAGGGTGTTGAAATAGGCCTGCTGACGGAGCGCCGCCCGCACGCGCCGCACTTTAGCTTTACGCAAATCGCCACCGGCCTTGAGCCGTGCGAGCAATCCCACGACCATCGCTATCTCAGGGTCGGTGGCGGCGCTGCGCCGGCGATTTGGATGAGACGTTGTGGTGTTAAATCGCTTCATGGAATACAACCGGGACAGCTCTGAACCGGGGCAGCTCTGAATTAACTCGTTGGACGCCTCCACCCAAACACCAATGCGAGTTTTACAATCAAAGCAGTGCGACGAATTCGTCCACGCTCATGGCCGCGTTTCGAATAAGCGCTCTTAAAGTTCCGGGTGCCAATGCTCGATGCTGCGGAACTGACAAGCTGACATCGGAGCCGCTCTTCAGGAGGATGACGTGGCTGCCGCGCTGGCGATCCTGTCGCCAGCCCGCACGTTGAAATGCGCGAACCGCATCATGTCCCGAAACCTGCGGAAGCTTCGCCATCAGACACTGACCTCGATCTCGCGTGTTACCACGGTGAGTGGAATGCCATTGGCCTGCCGGGCTTCCAGGCATCCCTGGATTGCTTCACGAATATTTGATATCGCTTCCTGTTCGTCGCGCCCCTCCGAAACGCACCCCGGGATTGCCGGACATTCAGCGATTACCATTCCCGTTTCGTCGCGATCAAGATTTACAATGAACTTCATTGAAGCCTCCAAAAATAAATTGTATGCGGGCGCAATCCCCGGCGGAATGCAACCGCTGACGCCAAGAGCCAATGCTTCCCGCCGCCCGGCGGGAAGTTGTTGAGGCAACCTCCTGCGACCTCCATCTTTCCAGATCGATGAATTTCACCTTTGCACCTTTACCAACGCGCGACGTCAGCTAATGTCAAAATTGACATTGCTTAGATCGAACGGGTCGGGAAACGCTTTGACCATCCTGATCACTTCTTTCCAGACGATTGGATTTGTTAGGGTAAGAAAGAGCGGCCTCCCCTTGTTTAAAAAGATCTCTATCCCATCAGTATCCTGCTTAACATCCAGAATATTCGTCAACTTGATGTTTCTGCTCTCGATACTCCCAATAAAAATCAGCCGCTGGTTGGTCAACGTAGTGTCACCCGTGTCAAGGGTCCGCCACTCCTGCGTTGATTGTGAACTACCTGACCATCCGCCGATTGTGACACCTTTCGCAACTCTCACTCGCGACGAGATGCCGGCAGTACTGCGTTCTGCCCGCGTCTCCATAAGGGTAGATCGATCGGCGAGGATTGCACTTTCACCCGTATTAAGGCTCAGCGAAGAGTCCAGTCGTGGCAAGGTCTTATTCTCCTTGATTCGTTCAAAAAAACTCTTCGCTTCGATCTCCATATTTTTGCTGTGCTGCTGTGCCTCAACCCTGGTAATTTCGCGCCCGCGCCGGATCAGTGGAACGAAACCGATAATCATGGCTATAACCAGACACGCGATTACTAACGGCGCCATTGTGTCCTCCAATATCCCCCGAATCGCTCTTCGCGGACTGAAGCTGCAACGGTGACGGTCCTCTTTCCTAATCGATTAACGTCACTCTGTCACCTTCGCATGACGATCAGATTCCTTGGGGAACACAATCGGCAATGCCTTAACGGGACAGAATGCCTTAACGGGAGCTCTGAATTTCCTTGGAAGCTGCAAGCGTCATTCACCGTTCGACCAATGTAATCCCAACTACAACTCCCCGATTAGAAGAACCCGCCCTGCTTACGGCGTCCGGTGTCTTCGACTCGACTGAGCTCGTCGCAGGCCGGATGGGGAGAAACACTACACCCGCATCGGCCACCGGCCGATCCCTCGCCTTCCACAACACCCCTTTCACCGCAACCCAGGGAGAAGCGTGTTTTTCCAAACATTAGTACCGACACGTCGAAACCCCCGGCCGCCTCGCCTCCCCCACCCCCACCCCACGCCGGGTGCAGAAATGTACTCAGCGCCGCCCCGGCTCTCGCAGCGCAACCAAATATATAAATCTATTAAACACAACTAAACCCCGCCCGCACCCAACTCCCTCCTCACCGCATCACCCGCGCTTTTCGGATTCAGCATTCAACATTCCTCCCTCCACACCCCGCATTTACGAAGAGCCTCTAAAACTCCCGTGCGTCAGCTCCTCCCCTCCGTGCCTCCGTGCCTTCGTGCCTCCCCCACCCTGCCCTTCGCGACCTCATCCCCCCGACTTTCGCTGTCAATTGTCAATTATCAATTGTCCATTCCCCTCGCCGTAAGTCCTTATTCTTGAGTTGGACCCTGGCGCATGCACCCATTTTTCGCAGTCCCCCTAACCCCCATATCAGCGAAAGGCGTTAGCCGCACCCACAAAAACCACGCGCGCCGGCGTGTTCAAATGTTACCCGCTCGTGCGGACACGCCTCCGTGCCTTCCTATCCGGATAGCACTATAATGCCAAATTACTCGAAAAATTGTTCCGTACTGTTCCGAAGTGTTCCGCGCTGTTCCTAGCGCGCTCCGCCATGCTGGCCAATGCAACACAATGAAACGAAATGCAACACGCCACGTCTCAGCAACCGCGATCCAACGCTTTCAACTCTCGCCCAGTTCACCGGCGAGGCGGTCGATGGCTACTTCGAGCTTGAGAAGGTTGAGGTAGGTGTCCTGGCGAACGGCGGCTTTGACGTGGCGGACCTTGATCTTGCGCACGTCGCGGCCCTGTCGAATACGCTTGAGCATGCGGGCGAGGGTGGCGTCCTTCGTTGCGGCCCGGCTCGACTCTTTGTTGGCTGACTTCTTCATTCACGTCCGTAAAAAACTGCCGTGCGACGCCCGCCCTCAGACGGGCGCTCGCGCGGCGCATCGTTCAGCGATATCGCGACTCCAGTTCGTTGAGCCGGCGGTAGAGCTCTCGAACGATCTTCTTGTATGCGCCGAACTCTTCATCTGCCGTCAGCTCATCCTGGGCGCAAGCGGAACCGACGAGGATCGCTTCAAGCACATCGGCCATGTTGGGAATGGCCAATCCATGATCGGCAACGTCCTGGCCGAACTGCGGGTCCCACGCGATGGTGACCCGGAACTGTGAGCCGCCCGTGCGATATTCTTTCCAGCCGGCCAGTCGCTCGCCCTTGTGCGGCCTCAACATGAGCATGACCGCCCGCAGGTCCTCCTCGAACATTTGTTCTTCCATAAATCGATCAACTCCAACCTCCGATGGTTTAGTCAACATTATTACGGCCCTCCGTTTTCAGCCGTGCATTTCTGCCTGTCCTGCATCAGCCGCCCGACACTCGGAAACGCCTTCCGACGAACGTCATTCGGCCACGCATAATCCCCATCGGCCCGACGCGCTTTTCGTCTGTACAGCGACACGCGTCGCATCGAGGCGCGTCACGATGTCATCGTTCAAAAGCACCGGGAATCCGGCTCGCCGGACGTGCGCGACAACAGGATTCTGCGAGCAGATTTTTTTTCACCGGACAGTTTGGCGATGAGCTTGTGGCGCGCTGTCGCGTGTGTTGATCCGGTGCATAACTTGTGATTACTCGTGATGGAGCAATAGCATTGAGAATGATGAACATCGCTCACGTCCAAAACCCGGATCAGTGGTTTCAAATCATCGCCACCGCGCGAAAATCGCAGGTTGCGATCATGACCCTGGCACCCGGGAAATCCAGCGGTCCCAAAGGCAACGAGCATCCGAAATGCGAACAGGTTTTATACGTGATCGAAGGTGAGCTGCTGGCGGAAATTGGCGACGAAAAAGGGACGCTTCGGAAAGGTGATTTGGTGATCGTTCCGGCCGGCGCCGATCATCGATTTGTGAATCAAAGCGGCTCACGCGCGGTGACGTTGAATGTCTACGCACCACCGGCATACCGACCTGAAGAGTCGTAAATGAAGCCGCTAAAAGTTATTGCAGTGCGGCAGGACCCGAAGCATTGTGAGGTGTGACGGGCATTCGAATGCTCATGCGAGTGCCTTTGTTCACTTCGCTCTGAACGCCGATCGTTCCGCCATGAAGTGAAACGATGCTCTTCACAATGGCCAGACCCAGTCCCACGTTACCGCCGGCGTTAGAACGGGCGCGATCGGCGCGATAAAAGCGATCGAATATGCGCGGCAGGTCATCGGAATTAATTCCGGCGCCCGTGTCGGCCACCTCAACGCGAAGCTCCCCATTTTCTCGCCCCGCGTTGATTTCAACGCGGCCTCCTGACGGGGTGTAGCGAATGGCGTTGGAAACCAGGTTCCCCACCGCGCGCTGGAACAAAGTGCGATCGAGCCGTGCGTGCGTGCCCTGGGCGCAAGTCACTTTCAGTGTTACTCCCGCTTCGCCGGCGGGTGCTTCATAGAAATCACGGACGCGCTCAAGTTCGTTGCCGACATCCACCAGTTCCTTACTGACATGCGTTCGTGGATCTTCCGAGCGCGCGATGAAGAGCATGCTGTCGATGATCCGGCTCAATCGCCCGCACTCCTCCAGGCATGATCCGAGTGTTTCCTGATATTCATTCAACGAACGTGCCTTGCCCAGCGCAACTTCTGCTTCGATGCGCATATTGTTGACCGGCGTGCGCAACTCATGCGCGATGTCGGCGGAAAACCGCTGGAGACGGTCGAAAGAATCCTGCAATCGTTCCAGCATCGAATTGAAGTTCGCACCCAGGTCAGCCAGCTCGGCTGGAAGGCGAAAGGTATCAATCCGCTCGGCCAGGTTGTTCGAACGGATCCGTTGCACCTTACCGGCGATCTGCCGAAGGGGCCGCAGGCCAGCGCGTGCCAGCCAGTAGCCGGCCAGCGCGCAGCCGGCCAGCCCAATCCCCAGCACGAGCAGGAGCGTTCGGCGATATTCCGCCAGCCTTTGTCGCGAGGGTCCGGTATCCAGCGCCACCTGAATTGTCGCGGCCTCGCCTCCGTCGGGGCCGATCTCCCCGCGCGCGGACATCAGCCGAAACGCCTCCGATTGCGAGCTCCGCACAACACTCTGACTGGGCTCGTCGCCGGACGCGGCCACCGGGGGGAATTCCTTCTGGCTCACCAGCGGCGTCATCTCGGGGGATTCGGCGATGAGCGCCCCACGTGGCCCCAGAACACGGGCATACACCCGCGCGTACTGCCTCGGCGCCCAGGTTTGTTCAACCTCCTCGGTAAGCTTCCATTGTTCGCTGACCGGACCTTGAAGCAAGCCGCGAATGACATGCACCTTTTCGATCAGGAACTGATCCTGTGCGTGCCGGAGATTCACCTCAAGCGTGACGTAGAGGAACACCGTCGCGGCGACCAGGATGACAAACGACGAGCCCACGTACCAGGCCGTCAGGCGCAATGCCAGCGACCAGGTCCGGCGGGGAGCGGGGTGCTCAGGCGCGGTCGTTAAGGACATAGCCCACCCCGCGGACAGTGTGAATCAGCTTGCTCTCATAGGGGTCATCAAGCTTCGAGCGCAAGCGCCGAACATGCACGTCAACGACATTCGTGTCGCTCTCGAAATTCATGTCCCACACCTGCTCGGCAATGATGTTCCGCGACAGCACCTCACCCGACCGTCGTGCGAGCAGCGATAGTAGGGAGAATTCTTTTGGCGTCAGATCCAGCTTCTTGCCGGCGCGAAGAGCACGCTGCTTGAAGAGATCCAACTCCAGATCGCCTACCTTCACCAGTCCCGGCTGACGCTGGGGGTTTCGGCGAAGCACCGAGCGAACGCGCGCCAGCAGCTCGGAAAATGCAAAGGGCTTCACAAGATAGTCGTCAGCGCCAAGCTCGAGACCTTTGACCCGATCGTCAACGGTATCGCGCGCGGTCAGGAACAGAACCGGTGTCTGTTTGCCGCCCTTCCGCAAATCGGCCATCACCGACCATCCATCGCGGACAGGCAGCATGACATCGAGAATGATCAAATCATATTCCCCCTCCAGCGCCATCTTAAGTCCAACGTCGCCCTGCTCGGCAACGTCAACTTCATAGCCGCTCTCGCGCAAACCCTTTTCGAGATACAACGCCGATTTCTTTTCGTCCTCGATTACCAGTATTTTCATGATGGCCATTTTAGCTTTCTCTGAAGCGGTCGCGAGTGAAAGTTTCGTAGCGTGATGATTATAACGCTTGCGTAATGGAGATTGCGCGTGTCGGACTTGTACAAACGTAACGCCGAGTCAGAAGGTCACAATCAGGGTTTACCCTCTGGCGATGCACGTACGGGCCAACTGATACTACTCCTTACCGTGGCGGGGATTGCCTGCCGCCTGGCGCAGTATTTTTGGGATCGATCATTCTGGGTGGATGAGGCGTCGCTGGTCCTGAATATTCGTACGAAAACCGCCGGTGAACTGCTCGGCGCCTTGTCGTATCACCAAGCCGCCCCACCGTTATTTCTTCTGGCCGAGCGCGCGCTATTCCGACTCACTGGCAGCGGAGAGCTGTCTTTGAGGTTTCTTCCGCTCGTCGCGGGGTGCGCTTCGATGATCCTTTTCGCTTCGCTGGCCCGGCGTATTTTGAATCCTTGGGCCGTGGTTGCGGCGGTTGCGATGTTCGCATTTTCCGATCGCTTGATCTGGCACGCCACTGAAGTCAAACAGTATGGAATTGATGTATTTGTCTCGGTCCTGCTCACTTGGCTCGCTGTCGGTCGGGGCGATCAGGACACGCATGTCGTTCGACGTTTCATCGTTCTCTGCATCGCCGGGGTCGCGGCTGTTTGGATGTCTTACCCGGCAGTCATGGCCTTTGGCGGCCTCAGCCTGGCCATGCTTCCGACGTTGTTATCCCGAAGTGAAAGCAGGCTTAAATCGCTCCTTATTTACGCGGCGGGCAATCTTCCCGCCGCGATCTCATTTGTGATGGTGCTGCGGTTAGTTATGCGATTCCAGCAGACGCAATCACTGGGCGAGTACTGGGCCGAGGATTTTCTGCCTGTCTCCCATCCGTTTGCCGGCATCGGCTGGCTCTGGACGCATCTCTTGAATTTGTGCAATTACCCGGTGGAACCGCTGGGGCCAGTGCTACTTGTGTGCGCCGTTGTCGGCGGAATATGGATGGCTCGACGCGGGCAGGGCCGGGGGGTTGCGATGCTGACCATGCCGCTGGTGTTGAATCTGATCGCCTCAGCCGCGGGACGGTATCCGTTTGATGGAAAACGCCTGACGGTCTACCTCGTGCCGGCGGTGCTGCTCCTGGGCGCTGCGGGTACTGAGGCCATTTGGGCATGGCTCAAACAGCCGATCGGGAAGTTCGCGATCATTCCAGCGGCCGCACTGATCGCGGTGGGTGCGGGCAGCGCTGCGTTTCATCTGGTCTCGCCTCGATATCGAGGTCACGTGCGGCCGGTCGCGGCGTTCGTCCGCGCGCATTCGTCTATCGATGATGCGATCTTTCCGCTTCAGCCTCACGAATTTGCCTGTTACTGGCCGGCTGTTGACCCGCGTGTCAGCTATGACATTCCGCCGGCCAATCAGATCCACGCCAAACGATTCTGGCTCGTGTGGTCATTTCCCAACGCCCGCTTTCGATCGCATCTCAACCCCCTCCTTAAATGGGCGCGAACTTTTGCGACCGAACGCGTCTCCTACGACCGCGCCGGCGGATGTGCGTTTCTATTTGAAATCAGCGGTGCACCAGACAATTCGGTACCCCCCGACATTGCGACGCACCACAAAATGATGGCCTCTGATCCGGATTCGCCTCCCGACTAATCCGCACAACCCTCAACCGCCGAAATCTTTACTAAGCATGAAGCGATTACCAGACGCGCAACCGGCAGTTTTTGCGCCACGGCTTAACCTGCGCGGATCAATCTCCGATCAGACGTTTAACCAACGCGGCCTAAAGGACTGGGAGATTTAATGCAGCTGACCGCCGACGCATTTCGTTCGATCGTTTCCATCGCGGAGTCCCCGAGCATTGCACCGGGCGATAAACGCCGGGCGCCGCGCACGGTGCTCGATGTCTTCGCGACGTTGATGCCGTTCTCGGAGCGTTTCGGTACCGAGAACATGGACGTGCCCATTCGCGACCTTTCCCGCGGCGGCTTTGGTTTTCTCCACGATCGACGGCTTCCGCTGGGCGAGCAGTTCGCCATGCTCCTGCCCAATGAAGACGGGCACCCGATTGTGGTCCTTTGCACGGTGGCCTATTGGCAGCCGCTGGATGAGGGCTTCTTCGCCATCGGCGCACGATTCTGCCGGGTGCTTCGCCAGGGCAATGCCGGTCTGCCGCTCATCCTCGAAGACGCCGTGTCTGGTGAGATTACCGATACGCGCGTTGCGTCGTAACCCCGCGCAGGTTGCACAATCAAAAATCTCGGAATTATGCACTTTACAAAATGTCGCCCATCCTAGTGTTGGCGATACGTTGGCAACGTGATTTATCGGTCGCGTACGGCGCGTGCCTTTGAACGCAGGGATGCCAAAAGCAACTTGACGGACAGAACGGTTAGGCCGATGCCGCAAATCGAATAGAAGACGATGATCCGAATATCTGGCTGGCCGGAGGCTGCAATCAATTCCCATACCGCGTAACCCGACATTGCCAACAATCCCAATCCGATGACGGCAAGGATTCCAGCGGCGAGTATGCCCCCAATCCGACGAAACATCATCCACCGATAGGAGCTGTTGTCGGCGGGGGAATAGTCTAGAACGCGAGGGGGCTCCATTACTTCTTCTTCCCCGGCTTGCTGGCCAGAATCTTCTTCACGTCGGCAGGTTTGATTTTGAAGATGGCGCTCACCAGTTGATCGGCGCTGAGAGGGGCGGCGCTGATTGGGTCGCCGCGTCGGCCTGGGTGCTTCTTGGGGGGCTTCTTGCTCGGCATGGTGTTTTATTTTAGCACGCCAGATCGAATCTGTTGGGTGGTGGAGGCTGTAATTGACACCACAACCCATAGTGCATTTATTGAAACTTAATCAGACAGGTTGTGTAATTTCCTCATTGACAGGGGTGGTGCAAGCCGATATAAGAATCGGCGAAGGGATGGGTTTGGAGGTTTGCGCTGGCGTTGCGCACTCGCCTGATCCCTTGTTGCAAGGGACATGCAATGACGAAAAAGACCAATATTTTCCCCGAAGACGTCCTTATTGCCACCCTCCATCAAGTTCACCAGATTGCAAGTGGAATCCGCATCCCAAACGATCAGCAACTTGCCGCAATATTCAATGACGCCGCACAGAAGCATAGAGGGGTATTTCAGAAATTCGCGTGGAATCCTCTTTATAAACATTCAACCGTTCTAAGTGATGCGCTCCAGCACATTGATCTCGGCGGGGCAATTGTGCGCGAAAACGCTCCCACATCTAAGATGTATTTTACGATAACCACTCGGACTATGGGCGACTACGGAAAAGAGAAGTTCCAAAAGTTCTCCAGGAAAGAGCAAGTCGCCGTAAAGGAAGTGGCTCGGAGGATACGTGACGAGTTCGACAAGCCGATCGATCCTGCGGAAGCAGATCGAGAAGGTGGTCGTAGACAATCTGCCGGCCGATCCCATTCTTTGGTGTAAAAGTCTGCCCAATCGGCCGAAAATCATTCACGATAGCTTGTGGGGGACATTTGAGTTAAAAGCCCACGAGGTCGCTCTTATTGATACGCCGCTTATACAGCGGCTGCGATTCATCCATCAAACGGGCGCGGTCTACCTAACCTATCCTTCTGCTTTACACACTAGATTTGAGCACACGCTAGGGGTTATGCATCAAGCAAGCTTGATGTGCAAGATCCTGCGCGAGCGTCGTGGTGATAGCCAGTTCGGCGTGGAAATGGAAGATAATCTTCGAATGGCTGCCCTACTACACGACACCGGGCACGGACCATTTTCTCACACAAGTGAGCAGTATTTTTCGTCGCTTAAGAGCATCGCAAAGCTGAAAGAAACCGAAGCCCAATTCAAGGAAAGTGGCGCTGGGGAGATTCTTTCAAGTATCATCATCGACTCAGAGCCGTTTAGGAAATTCATTCGGGCGATCAATACTGTGTTCGGGAAGAATATCGAACCGGATACGTTGGTTAAGATGATAACCGGAACGCTTCCGCCCGATCAGCTTTACCGAAGCGAGATCATTCACGGTCCTCTTGATGCAGATAAACTGGACTACATGCATCGTGATGGGATGTTCAGCGGCCTAAAAATGCACGTTGACCTGGACCGACTATACGCATCCATAGATACTCATTCAGACATTAATGACCCACTAAATACCACGCGAATCGTTGGCTCAACTGCGGGGACTTCGCCGCTGACACAAATAATGTTCAATAAGATGCTGCTCTTTACGGGCATTTATCATCACCATAAGGTTCGTGCGGTGGACTGCATGTTGTGGGCCATTTTCGATTTGGCTTTCAAGCGAAAGAAGAAACTCGGCGGACGGCTCATCAAGACTCCGGCCGACTTTTTGAAACTGACTGATGATTTAATGCTCATCCCCGAACTTACAAACGACAATGATATTAAAGAACTGATCGTAGCCATTAGGAACCGCAGGCTCTGGAAGCGAGCACTGACGATTTCTCGACGCACCGCGACGGACGAAATGGTTGATGCCAAATCTAACAAAGGCCCGTTTACCGATTTTGCATTGTTGCAAGGGGATGAGCGAGAGAAGATCGAAGAGCGTCGGAGGATTTCCGATTTGATATGGGAGGAATCGAAGGCCGCGTGCAAAATTCATGAGGTATGGCTAGATGTTCCAAAACTTCCTTCAATGAACGAAGCGGCGAGAATGTGGATTAAGGCACCCGGCCAGGCGCAACCAGAAACGCTTCGGGATTTTGTTCCTGTAGAGCAGTGGGTCGAACTGTATGGAACGCACAAATGGCGGGCTCATGTCTTTTGCCCGGAAGCCGCGCGCAATTCAATCGCCGACGCGGCGATCGCGGTATTAAGGCGCGAAATCGGATTAGAGTTAAAATCGTCTGCGAGGCAGCCAGTAGAGGCTACGTGAGTGGGTTCGTTGACTCGTCTGGCCTATAATTGCGACTCGCGGGAATCGAACCCGCAAAGGACGTACTCGGTTTTGGAGGCCGCGCCCCGGTGGAGTCCAAGTCCACCGCGTTTGCCCGTTTCGCCACAGCCGCTTCCAGGTAAGACCCAAGAAAGTATTCTTGGGTCTTACCCCACTTTTGGATCATCTTTCATAAAAGGTAGAACCCAGTTTTCCGAATCCTTCCATTCGTATGCATGCCCCTCCGCAGGTTGAATCTTCAATCGAACTCCCTTCGGCTCATGGCTCAAATATCCACGGGGGAGCCCAACCAAGGCTTCGACATCTGCTGGCCGGCGTGCAATCTGAAGTTCCATTTCCTGCCAAGAGATCAAACCATTTTCAATAAGAAGATCAAACGCACGCCGCATAAATCGCGGTTCTTCAGGAATCAATACCTCGTCGAGCGGCTCTTGCACGTTCCATCCGCGCCGGTTTCGATTGATGAAAAGCCGTGTTGTCTGCATTTCGTTGATGAGCCCCAGCTGCGCCGCCCGAAGGATCATGGCTCCGATAGACACCTTCCATTGGTCCTTCATCGCCCGAAACGCGTCTAGGCTGACCGAGTAAATGGAAGCGGAAAAGGTAACGGCAGGCAACAAAAACGCGCTCGCGAAGCGATTTGCTTGCTCTTCAATCAGCTTAAAGAGGGGCGGTGAGTTAAAGGTTGCCTGTGACACATTGCGATGCAAGATTAGATGGCCAATCTCATGAGCGATGTTGAATCGTGCCCGAACCGCTGACGCTTTTTCGGTTCCAAGCACGATGTACGGTGTTGCATCTGAATTCCAATTGGAAAAAGCGTCTAGTGCCGCCGAATTCAACTGCTGGCGAGCAATAACTGCACCATGATTTTCCGCGAGCCAAACAACATTACTGATAGGCCCGTCGCCGAGACCCCAAGAGCGACGTAGGGTAGTGGCGGCATTCTCAATATCGTCATCCCGCAATTCCCTCGGATCATCTGTTTGACAAATGGACGGAAACTGAATGGACGGAAATTCAACAAAGCCATGTAGGAACTGCACGATGTCGCGAAGCCACCTGTATTGCCGAGCGGCTCGAACGCGGTCCCGTTTTGTTGCCGAACTCAGTGAGCGGAAAAACAAGATTTCGGGCTCCTCGGGCTGGATAGGACGAAGAAAAAAGTGCGAAGGCACGTCCAGCGCATCAGCCGCTCTTCGTAGCACGTCGGGCGACGGCGTTTGCTTGCCTCGCTCATATTGCGATACGGCTTGCGGGCTAACTAACAGATGCGCTGCGAGATCATTCGCAGTAATAGCGCGAGCCTCCCGTGCTTCGCGAAGTCTTTCACCAATAAATTGCGGAGTTCCAGTTCTCATGCTTCCTTGCGTAGTGAACGACGTCGCAGCTTGGGCTCGACTTTAGATGTAACAACTTCGGTCGAAACTTTGGATATCGCGGTAAGCGCATCCGGGAATTCGGCCAAAAGGTTAATGCGATCTCCGACATATTCAATTCGATTTTTTGATCCAGCAACTGGCGCCGGGAAAACAATGTCTACAAATCCTGGTCGCGCCGTGGTCTCAGTCGGCTTTCCGTCTTCGCCTATATCCATTGCACCGGGGCCGTGCAGCACTAATGCGTAAAGAGGGGCGTTTGGCAGGATTGGCTCGTGATCGCCAAAAAGGCATGCTTGATTACTTCGTGCAAATCCGAGCCTGAATTCGGCGTAGCGAACTATGTCGCTAGGCTGTTGCACGGCAGACGCAGTGATTACCACGCGGTTGCAGGTAATACGGCTGAAATTTGATGTCTTACGAATGTTCTTCTGTGGGCTGCCGTTAAAACCATGGCGTTTGGCAACACCGCGAAGCTGTTGCTCAACGATTGCTCGCCGCTGATGCGGGAACAAATCGTGGCGTTCTGGCTCTTCAAACTCTTCCCGAGTTCGCTGGTCGGCGATCTGCCACGCGTGGCCAATACACCTAAGAATGTCGCAAAGGAAGTCCCGCGTTACATTCGCAAATAGCATCGACTGGGGATCGTATGGAGAAGGCGAGATCGTCGGAGATGACATTGAAGACTCCGGACAAAAATAGGATATCTAAAGGCTCCGTACATCTTCAGCATTGTGCGCATTTGATCAAAAAAAATCAAGTTATGCGTCTTTTATTCTCATTATTGTCTACCAGACATCGATTTATCGGCGTTTCCGATCATTCAGCAATCCCAAAATGGCAACTGCTCCCCATCGTGCGGCTGCTCATCTTCCGGCCAACCGCCCACTGGTGGCCGATACATCAGCCGCTTGCCCTCTGCGCCCCGAACCGCCGCGTCACGGCGTTGGGCATCTTCCAGTTCCTTGCCGTTCCAGCGGAAATCAAACTCATTGCAGTATCGGTGCAAATGCTTATTAGAGACGTGATGAAACGTCCCGTACACGCCCCACTTGAGCAATGAGAAGAATGCTTCGGCGGTGTTCGTGGTGATGGTTTCCAGTTCCCGCTTATCGTTGATGCCGGACCTTGGGACCATCGCATCGCCTCGAAATACTCGCGGGCTTGGGATTCGGTGAAGCTTGGAACCGATTGGCCTCTTTGAGTCTTGTTCCCACCCTGCTTAGGATTCTTGCCCGGCATGCTCAAATACGAGGGTTTGGGGTTGGTTTTATAGAGTGCATAATTCCAGTCGCGCGTCCTGTTTATCGCTCGCGAAACAGCAGCGGCGCGAGGTGATACAGGTCGGCTTTCCAGACTCGCCAGTCGTGCCCGCCGGTATCTACCTGCCAGCGGTGGGCGATGCCTTTTTCTGTCAGCATGGCGTGAATTCCCGAGTTGGGCCACATCCAGAAATCCTGATCGCCGCAGGAAAGCCAAAGTAATCGAATCTGATCGTTCACGCGCTTCGGATCCGAGAGATAATTCTCGACTGGCATTCCCACCGGTGCGGATGAAAAGCCGCCAATCCACGCGAACCGATCGAGATGAGACAACCCGATCTGAAGCGCCTGCCCGCCGCCCATCGACAAACCGGCAATGGCTCGATCAGCTCGATCCGCTTTGACCGCGTAATGCGATTCAATGAACGGAATGAGATCGTTGAGCAAATCATCCGGAAACGCGGCGGTCCCCTGAAGCATCTTCGCGGGCATCGTGGCCGGCACGGACTGGCCAGGCCGCACGGCAAACCCGCGCGGCATCACCACGATCATCGGAACGCATTTCCGATCGGCGATCAGATTGTCGAGGATCGCATCCGCATGCCCGCCATGCACCCAGCCGTCCTCATCGTGCCCGGCTCCATGCAGCAGGTATAACACAGGGTATCTATTTGGGTTCGCGTACCCGGCCGGTGTGTAGACCACCGCCCGCCGATCACCCCCGGTTGCACTCGACCTGTAGATTATCTCCGCGACATCCCTATGCGCGACACTGTCTTGCCGCTTATCAAAGCCGCGCGGAATTGCCGGCTGCGTCGTCTGACCAGCCACAATCGCCGCACTCAACGCCAAAACAAGGGGACCGATGATTCGATTAATTAAGCTCATGACCGGAACCGATTCTATCCCAGACAATCCGGTGCGATCCAATTCACAAACGCGTGACCCGGAGCAAAAACCGGCGATCGCCCACCACCTCCACCCGCCGCTCCCTTGGGAATTCAGAAACGCCGTCCTCATCGTGCCCACGAGTCAGGATGTGATTGAGCATTGACGCCGTCGCATTGGGAGCACGAGGGGTGAGGCGAGGGCTTGGCACCTGAAACGCAGACCTGGGCGCGCTGAACGCCACCCGCCGGAGACGGGGTGCGTGGCACGTTCGGCGGCGATTATTTGACATAGGCGGGCCGGTTTGCCCAGTAATGCTGCCATCGGTCGTCCTGGCTGATCCATCGCCGAGGTCTTCGGGTCCTGGGGCCCGTGTACCGCTTTGGCGCAGTCCCA